>NZ_JBIBHJ010000005.1:0-484949 GCF_042956945.1 Streptomyces sp. NPDC008150
ACCCGCCCCGCGATGATGCGCACCCTGGGCCAGATCGGCTTCCAGCAGTCCTACACCTACTTCACCTGGCGCAACACCAAGCAGGAACTCACCGAGTACCTCACCGAGTTGTCGGGCGAGGCCGCCGCCTCCATGCGCCCGAACTTCTTCGCCAACACCCCCGACATCCTCCACGAGTACCTCCAGCACGGCGGACGCCCCGCCTTCGAGGTCCGCGCCGTCCTCGCCGCGACCCTCTCCCCCACCTGGGGCATCTACAGCGGCTACGAACTCTGCGAGAACACCCCCCTGCGCCCCGGCTCCGAGGAATACCTCGACTCCGAGAAGTACCAGATCAAGACCCGCGACTGGGACGCCGCCGCCCGCGAGGGCCGCACCATCGCCCCCCTCGTCACCCGCCTCAACACGGTCCGGCGCGCGCACCCGGCGCTGCGGCAGCTGCGCAACCTGCGCTTCCACCACACCGACAACGACGCGGTGATCGCCTACAGCAAGCGCAGCGGCGAGGACACGGTCCTGGTGGTCGCCAACCTGGACCCGCACCACGCGCAGGAGGCCACCGTCTCGCTCGACATGGCCCAACTCGGGCTGTGCCAACACGACTCGGTGGTCGCGCGGGACGAGATCACCGGCGAGACCTACCGCTGGGGCAGCGACAACTACGTGCGCCTCGACCCCCGTCGGGCGCCCGCCCACGTCCTGCACGTGCGGCCCGCCGCCGGCCAGGCCCTGAGCGGAGGGGTTTCGTGACCGTCAACGGGCCGGTGCCGGACACCTTCGAGGACACCCCCGTCAGGGACCGTGACCCCGAGTGGTTCAAGCGCGCCGTGTTCTACGAGGTGCTGGTCCGCTCCTTCCAGGACAGCAACGGCGACGGCGTCGGCGACCTGCGCGGTCTCACCAGCAGGCTGGACTACCTCCAGTGGCTCGGTGTGGACTGCCTGTGGCTGCCGCCGTTCTTCAAGTCCCCGCTGCGAGACGGCGGTTACGACGTCTCGGACTACACCGCCGTCCTCCCCGAGTTCGGCGACCTCGCCGACTTCGTCGAGTTCGTCGACGCCGCCCACCAGCGCGGCATGCGCGTCATCATCGACTTCGTCATGAACCACACCAGCGACCAGCACCCGTGGTTCCAGGAGTCCCGCAAGGACCCCGACGGCCCCTACGGCGACTACTACGTCTGGGCCGACGACGACAAGCAGTTCCCCGACGCGCGGATCATCTTCGTCGACACCGAGGCGTCCAACTGGACCCACGACCCGGTGCGCGGTCAGTACTACTGGCACCGCTTCTTCTCCCACCAGCCGGACCTCAACTACGAGAACCCGGCGGTCCAGGAGGAGATCCTGGCGGCCCTGAAGTTCTGGCTGGACCTGGGCATCGACGGCTTCCGGCTCGACGCGGTCCCGTACCTGTACCAGCAGGAGGGGACCAACTGCGAGAACCTGGCGGCCACGCACGCGTTCCTGAAGCGGGTGCGGCGCGAGATCGACGCGATGTACCCGGACACCGTGCTGCTGGCCGAGGCGAACCAGTGGCCGGAGGACGTCGTCGACTACTTCGGCGACTACCAACAGGGCGGCGACGAATGCCACATGGCGTTCCACTTCCCCGTCATGCCCCGCATCTTCATGGCCGTGCGCCGTGAGTCCCGCTACCCCGTCTCGGAAGTCCTCGCGAAGACCCCGGCCATCCCCTCGGGCTGCCAGTGGGGCATCTTCCTGCGCAACCACGACGAGCTGACCCTCGAAATGGTCACCGACGAGGAACGCGACTACATGTACGCGGAGTACGCCAAGGATCCGCGGATGCGCGCCAACATCGGCATCCGCCGCCGCCTCGCGCCCCTCCTCGACAACGACCAGAACCAGATCGAACTGTTCACCGCGCTGCTGCTCGCCCTGCCCGGCTCGCCGATCCTCTACTACGGCGACGAGATCGGCATGGGCGACAACATCTGGCTCGGCGACCGCGACGGGGTCCGCACCCCGATGCAGTGGACCCCCGACCGCAACGCCGGATTCTCCTCCTGCGACCCCGGCCGGCTCTTCCTGCCCACGATCATGGACCCCGTCCACGGCTACCAGGTCACCAACGTCGAGGCGTCGATGTCGTCGCCCTCCTCGCTGCTGCACTGGACCCGCCGCATGATCGAGATCCGCAAGCAGAACCCCGCCTTCGGCCTCGGCACCTACACCGAACTGCCCTCGTCGAACCCGGCCGTGCTGGCGTTCCTGCGCGAGTACGAGGACGACCTCGTGCTCTGCGTGAACAACTTCTCCCGCTTCGCCCAGCCCACCGAGCTGGACCTGCGGGCCTACGACGGGCGCCACCCCATCGAACTGATCGGTGACGTCCGGTTCCCCGCCATCGGCGAGCTGCCCTATCTGCTCACCCTCGCGGGCCACGGCTTCTACTGGTTCCGGCTCTCCCGAGTCGCCTCCCGCATCGGACGACGGCGTTGACCGTCTCCCGAGGAAAGGACGCGTGACCATGCCGAAGACCGCATTCGTCCACCGGACCGCCCCCGGCGCGGCCGACACGATGGCCTCGCTCGGCGATCTGCTGCGTCAATGGCTGCCCAGCCAGCGGTGGTTCGCCGGCAAGGACCGGCCCGTGAGCGAACTCGGGCTGCTGTCGATGACCGAGCTGTACCCGGGCTGCCTGCACCTGCTGGTGCACACCGGGCACACGGCGGTGCCGGCGCCCGGTGGCACCGGATTCTCCGGCGACTGCTACCAACTCCTGCTGGGCGTAAGGGAACACCTGCCGCCCGGTCTCGAACAGGCCGTCGTCGGACGGGCCGTCGGGGGGCCGCTGGCCGGGCTCACCGTGTACGACGCGCTCCAGGACCCGCGCTCGGCGCGGCTGCTGCTGGAGCGGCTGCGGCACCCGGGCACCGCGGGCCCGCTGTGCTTCGAGGCGGACCCGGCGGCCCGGGTGCCGTCCGGGCTGACCCCGCGGCTGCTGGACGCCGAGCAGTCCAACACCTCGCTGGTGTACGGCGACGCGTACATCCTCAAGGTGTTCCGGCGCGTCCAGCCGGGTGTCAACCCGGACCTGGAGGTGCCCCGGGCGCTCGCCGCGCAGGGCTGCCGCCGGGTGCCCGAGCCGGTGGCCTGGTTCCGGACGACCCGTCCGCAGCCCGCCACCCTGGGCGTGCTCCAGCCGTTCCTGCCCGGCGCGTCCGACGGCTGGACGCTGGCGCTGCGCGCCCTGGCCTCCGGCGACGACTTCGCCGCCGAGGCGCACGAACTGGGCCGGGCCCTCGCCGAGGTGCACCTCGCGCTGGCCTCGGCCTTCCCCTCCGGCACCCGCGCCGAGAACGGCCGCACGGCGGCCGCGATGACCGAACGGCTGGAGGCCGCGGCCCGTTGCGTGCCCGCGCTCCAGCCGTACACCGCCGGGCTGCGCGGCGCCTTCGGGGCCCTCGCGGGCTGCGAGGCGGGTCCGCCCGCGCAGCGCGTCCACGGCGACCTGCACCTGGGGCAGGTGCTGCGGACGGGCAGCGACTGGTTCGTCATCGACTTCGAGGGCGAGCCGTCGCGCCCGCTCGCCGAACGGTGCAGCGTCCAGTCCCCCGTCCGGGACGTCGCGGGCATGCTGCGGTCCTTCGACTACGCCGCCCGCCAGCGGCGGCCCTGGCGGCCGCAGTGGGCCGGCCGCTGCCGGGAGGCGTTCTGCGCGGGCTACGCCGCGCGGGCCGGCTGGGACCCCCGCACGAAACACGCACTACTCCGTGCCTACGAGACGGACCGGGCCGTGTACGAGGTGCTGTACGAGGCCCGGCACCGCCCCGACTGGCTCCCTGTACCGATGGCGGCGATCGAACGCCTCGCCGTGAGAGGAGACTGACCGCAAGTGGCCCTCCAGGAGACGTCACCGCCCGAGTCCGCCGGCCCGCCGGCCGCCCCTGCCGGAGCGCCGGCCCCCGCCGCCGCACTGGATCCGGGCGACCGCGGCAGGCTGCTGGCCGGCGCCCACCACGACCCGCACGGCCTGCTCGGCGCGCACCCCGTCCCGGGCGGTGTCGTCTTCCGGGCGCTGCGCCCGTTCGCCCGCTCCGTCGCGGTGCGGATCGACGGCGAGAGCCACGAACTCGCCTCCGAGGGCGACGGGTTGTTCTCGGCCGTGCTGCCGCTGACCGCGGTTCCGGAGTACACGCTGCTGGTGGCGTACGACGGCGACCCGGCCGAGACCCACGACCCGTACCGGTTCCTGCCGGCGCTCGGCGATCTCGACCTGCACCTGATCCGCGAGGGCCGCCACGAGCAGTTGTGGAAGGCACTCGGCGCGGAGCCGACGACCCACCAGGGAGTGACCGGCACCCGGTTCGCGGTGTGGGCGCCGAACGCCCGGGGCGTGCGCGTCACCGGGGACTTCAGCTGCTGGGACGGCACCGCGTTCCCGATGCGGTCGCTCGGCTCGTCCGGGGTGTGGGAGCTGTTCCTGCCGGGCGTCGGAGAAGGCGCCCGTTACAAGTACGAGATCACCTCGCGGCACGGCGGACGGTTCCTCAAGTCGGACCCGATGGCCCGGCGGACCGAGGTACCGCCCGCCACCGCCTCCATCGTCACCGCGAGCCACTACAAGTGGCGCGACGCCAAGTGGCTCAAGCAGCGCGGCAAGGTCTCCCTGCACGAGGCGCCGTTCTCGGTGTACGAGGTCCATCTCGCCTCGTGGCGACCGGGGTTGACGTACCGTCAGCTCGCGGACGAACTCCCCGCGTACGTACGCGACCTCGGCTTCACGCACGTCGAGCTGATGCCGGTCACCGAGCACCCCTTCGGCGGCTCGTGGGGCTACCAGGTCACCGGGTTCTACGCCCCGACGTCCCGGCTGGGCACCCCGGACGACTTCAAGTACCTGGTGGACGCGCTGCACCGGGCCGGGATCGGCGTCATCATGGACTGGGTGCCGGCCCACTTCCCCAAGGACGACTGGGCGTTGGCCCGCTTCGACGGCGACCCGCTCTACGAGCCCGGGGACGACCGGCGGGCCGAGCACCCCGACTGGGGGACCTACGAGTTCGACCTCGGCCGCACCGAGGTGCGCAACTTCCTTGTCGCCAACGCCGTTTACTGGTGCGAGGAGTTCCACATCGACGGCCTGCGCGTCGACGCCGTGGCCTCCATGCTCTACCTCGACTACTCGCGCGACTCGGGCGGGTGGAGCCCCAACGTGTTCGGGGGCCGCGAGGACCTGGACGCGATGCGGTTCCTCCAGGAGATGAACGCGACCGTCTACCGCAGGGTGCCCGGCGTCGTGACGATCGCCGAGGAGTCCACCGCGTGGGACGGCGTGACCCGCCCGACGGACTCGGGCGGTCTCGGGTTCGGGTTCAAGTGGAACATGGGCTGGATGCACGACTCGCTGGAGTACATCGGCAAGGAGCCGGTGCACCGCCGCTACCACCACAACGAGATGACGTTCTCGATGGTGTACGCGTACAGCGAGAACTACGTGCTGCCGATCTCGCACGACGAGGTCGTGCACGGCAAGCAGGCCCTGGTCTCCAAGATGCCCGGCGACTGGTGGCAGCGGCGCGCGAACCACCGTGCCTACCTCGCCTTCATGTGGGCCCACCCTGGCAAGCAACTCCTGTTCATGGGACAGGAGTTCGCGCAGGGCGACGAGTGGTCGGTGGACCGCGGACCCGACTGGTGGCTGCTCGACCCGGCGTACGGCGCGCAGGCCGACCACCGCGGGGTGCGGGATTTGGTGCGCGACCTGAACACCGTCTACCGCGACACCCCGGCGCTGTGGCGCCTGGACACCGATCCGGCCGGGTTCCGCTGGGTGGTCGGTGACGCCGCGGAGGACAACGTCTTCGCGTTCCTGCGCCTGGACTCCGACGGCTCGCCGCTGCTCGCGGTGTGCAACTTCTCGCCCGTCGTGCGCCACGGCTACCGGCTCGGCGTCCCGGACACCGGGTCCGCGTGGACGGAGACGCTGAACACCGACTCCCTCGTCTACGGCGGCAGCGACGTGCTCAACCCCGGGCCGATCGAAGCGGAGGACGGCTGCGTGACGATCACGCTGCCGCCGCTCGCGACGGTCTGGCTCACGCCCGCCGCGGGCTGACGGCGGACAGGAGGGGCCGGGGACGCGGAACGCCGCGGCCCCGGCCCCTCCCGCGCACAGGTGTCCCGGTTCCGTCCCGGGGCAGTCGTGCCGTACGGCAGGCGCACGCCCGCGCTGCCGAACGGCAGAAGGGCGACACCTCGTGCGCACCGTCGGAGTGGAGGAGGAACTCCTCCTGGTGGACCCGGAGACCGGGGAGCCGAAGGCGTTCTCCGCAGCCGTGCTCGCTCGCGCCGCGCGCGACGACGCGGCGCCCGGCGTCTTCGAGAAGGAGCTGTACGGACAGCAACTGGAGTTCGCCACGCGGCCGCAGGCGGACATGGGCGCCCTCGGCGCGGAGATCCTGCGCTGCCGCGAGGAGGCCGCCCGGCACTCGGAGGACCTCGGCTGCGCGGTCGTCGCGCTCGCCTCGTCGCCGCTGCCGGTGAGCCCCACCCTCACCACGAGCGAGCGCTACGCGTGGATGGAGGAGCGCTACGGCCTGCCGGTGCAGGAGCAGCTCGTCTGCGGCTGCCACGTGCACGTGGCGGTGGACTCGGATGAGGAGGGTGTCGCCGTCCTCGACCGGATCCGGCCGTGGCTGCCCGTGCTGACGGCGATCAGCACCAACTCCCCCTTCTGGCAGGGCCGGGACTCGGGCTACGCGAGCTACCGCACGCAGGTCTGGACACGGTGGCCGTCGGCCGGGCCGACGGAACCGTTCGGGTCGGCGGAGGGCTACCACCGCCGGGTCGCCGACATGGTGGCGACCGGCGCCATACGCGACGAGCACATGGCGTACTTCGACGCCCGGCTCTCGGACACCTACCCGACCGTGGAGGTCAGGGTGGGGGACGTGTGCCTGCACGCGGACACCGCGCTGCTCCTCGCCGCCCTGGTGCGCGGCCTGGTGGAGACGGCGGCCCGGCAGTGGCGCTCGGGTGCCGGGGTCCCGGGCCACAGCGTCAGCCTGCTGCGGCTCGCCGGGTGGCAGGCGGCCCGTTCCGGCCTCGACGGCCCCCTGCTCGACCCGGGGACCCTGCGGCCGAGGCCCGCGCGGGACGTGGTCGCGGCCCTGCTCGACCACGTCGGCGACGCGCTCGCCGACAGCGGGGACACCGACCTGGCCCGGGACACCGTCGCGCGGCTCGTGAAGCACGGCAACGGGGCCCGGGTGCAGCGCGAACTCCTGGAGAGCACGGGCAGTCTGCGGGACGTCGTGGCGGAGTGCGTGATCCACACCAAGGCGTGACCCGCCGGGAGGGGGCGCGCGCGGGCGCCACTTCCCTGTTCCCGTTCCTCACAGGGGTCCCGCTGGGCTACATTCGACCACTGTCGGCACCGCACGCGCAGGCCCCAAGCACGTTGGAAACCGGCGGAGTTCATCCCCTCCACGTCAGGAGCCGCGCATGCGCGACGTCCCCGCTCCGCCGGCCGTCCCCGTGCCGGCCGGCGGACTCGCCGACGGTGTCCACGCCGCGGCGGACCAGGACCCCGGCCGGCCGGTGCTCGCCGTGCGCTCCGACGACGGCACGGGCACCTGGCGGGAGGTGACGGCGGGGGAACTGCGCGCGGAGGTGACGGCCGTCGCAAAGGGCCTCGTCGCCTCGGGCATCTCGCCGGGGCGCCGCGTCGCGATCGTCTCCCACGCCCCGCACACGGCGACGGTGCTCTGCCTCGCGCTGTGGACGGTGGGCGCCGAGCTGGTCCCCGTCCACCCGGCGTCCCCGCCCGACCAGGTCGAACGCGTCCTGCGGGACACCCGGTGCGTCGCGGTGGCCGTCGAGGACGAACAGGGCGTGATGACCGTCGGGCCGCTGTACGCGACGATGCCGCTGCTGCGGCACGTCTGGCAGCTCGACGCGGGCGCGCTCGGCCAACTGGCCGCGCGGGGCGAGGCGATACCGGACACGACGGTGGACTCGCTGCGCCGCATCGTCCTGCCGGACTCGACCGCGGTCGTCGCCCACACGGCAGGCACCACCGGCCCGCCGCGCGCCTGCGCGCTGAGCCACCGCGCGCTGGCGAGCCCCTGCGACGCGCTGCTGGCCGGCTCGGGGCACCCGGCGGCGCCGGCGGGCGAGCGGGCCGCGGTGCTGTCGTTCCTGCCGCCCTCCCACGTGCACGGACTGCTGGTGCGCACCCTGTGCCTGCGCGGCGGCCTGCTCCTCGCGCAGGAGCCCGGCCCGGACGGCGCGACGCCGCCCGAGACCGTCCTGCGCTCCTTCCGCCCGACGTACTTCCACGCGGCCCCCTCGGTCTTCGAGCGGATCCACAGCTCGTTCCTGCGCTCGGCCCAACAGGCGGGCCGCGGCGCCCTGTTCGAGCGGGCGGCGGCCACCGCGCGCGACTTCGCCGCCGCCGAGGAGCGCCGCCGGCTCGGCAGGGGGACCGGCCCCGGACTCGACCTGCGGGTGCAACACGCCCTGCACGAAAGGACGGTGTACCGCTCGCTGCGCGCCGCGCTCGGCGGCCGGCTGTGCGGCGCGTCCTCGGCCGGTGGTCCGCTGGACCGTGAACTCGCCCTGTTCTGGGCGGGAATCGGCATTCCGGTACACGGCGTCTACGGCCTCACGGAGACTGGCGGCGCGGTGACGGCGCAGCCGCCGGGCAAGGAGCGGGCGGGCACCGCGGGAGTACCGCTCCCGGGCTCCGAGATCCGGGTGGCCGACGACGGGGAGATCCTGGTGCGCGGCCCGTCCCTGTTCCAGGGGTACGTCGACCACGAGCGCGGGGCGGCGGTCCGCCCCGGCGCGCCCGACGCGTGGCTCGCCACCGGCGACGTGGGGCGGCTGGACTCCGCGGGGCACCTCACCGTCACCGGTCGCAAGCGCGACCTCCTGTTCACCGGCGGCGGCACCGGCGTGGCACCGGGCGTTCTGGAGCAGCGGCTGCGGATGCACCCGCTGGTGCGGCAGGCCGTGGTCGTCGGCGAGGGCCGTTCCTGCGTGGGCGCCCTGATCACGCTGGACCCGGACTTCCTGGAGCACTGGTCCACGACCGTCGCGGCACCGGGCGACGCGCCGGGACGGGAGGCCCGCGTGGAGAACGCGCTGCGCGAGGAGGTCGGGCGGGCGGTCGCCGTCGCCAACAGCGCGGTGCCGCGCGACGCGGCGATCCGGGTGTTCCGGGTGCTCCCCCAGACCTTCGAGCGGACCGGCGGCCTGCTGACGCCGTCCCTGTCGGTGCGCCGGGACGCGGTCCTGACGCACTACGCGTTCGAGATAGACGCGATGTACCAGGCCCGCAAGCGCCCCGCCCGCCGCCCCGAGCCGCGCGAACCGGCCGGCTGGGACGAGTCGGACAGCGTCTTCCGCTGACGGGGGCACGACGGCGGGAACGCGTGGCACCGCTCCGGATTCCCGCAGGTTTACTTCCGTCGGTTCGTCGCATCCGGAGAAAAGAACCTCTGCCGGAAGTGGACGGGAGCCCGCACCGATGACACACCACCGCCGCCGCCAGGCCCTCCGCGCCGCGGCCGCCGTCCTCGCCGCGACCGGCGGGGCGGGCTGCGCCGCCGCCGGCTGGTGGGCGCCCGCGGCGTCGCTCGGCGTCGGTGCCGTCGTCCTCGCGGCCGCCTCCGCGCACGCGGGTCTCGCGCACCGGCGGACGGTGGCCGACCACCTGCGTGCCCGCCTGACCGCCCTGGGAAGCAGTCCCGGCCCGCTGGCCGTGCCGCGTCCCTGCTGCGCCTTCTGGAAGGCCTCGCGCGGCGCGGTGCACGCGCCCGACTGCGTCCACGCGTCCGGCCTCCAGGCCGAGGTGGAGCGCGGCTGGCGGGAACTCGACGAGGCGTGCTGCCTGCGCGGCTGGGAGTCCCGCGGCGGGGAGCACGACTCCAGGGCGTGCGCGCGGAGCACCGCCGCTTAGGAAGCCTTCCCCCGTCGGGGCCGTGTTCGCCAACCGGCCCTTCCCCGCGCCTCGTTGGGGCCGCACGACACGAAGGGGCCGGTCACGACCTACGTCGTGACCGGCCCCTTCGTGTCGTGCGGCGGGGTCAGCGTCTGCGACCGCCCCAGCCGCTGCCCACGCCCGCGACGTGCAGCGCCAGCAGCATCAGGCCTATGAGCATCACGTTCGTCGACGTGAAGACGTCGTTCGTGTCGATGTCCCCCGCGTTGATCAGGAAGGAAATGAGAAACAGGACAGCAGCCGCAATACCGAGCACGGCTTCTCCTCTCGTCGGTTCCCCGAGGGGGGCTTGGCCGGCGAGGGTCCTCGCCGGTGAGACCCATGTGCCCCCGAACCACGGCGGCAGACCTGCCGGATCCCGGCGGTGGTAAGGAAGTTGTGGCCGGCGGTCACCGTGGCGGGGGAATCGGCGCACAGGGTCCGCGCGGCAGGGGCGCGTAGGCTGCGCACCCCTGGGAACACAGAGAAAGTACGCGACGGCGACCGTCGCGCGTACAGACGGAAGAATCACGGCAGAACGGACAACGGCCCTGCTGAGGCCGGGCGAGGAAGACGACATGGCTACCGAGCCTCATTGGGACGAGACGCTGGCTTCCGACGAGATCCCGGACCGCACGACCCGCTTCGAGGGTGAACTGCACAACGTGACCGGCGCACGCCTCGCCGCGGAGGGATTCCTCCGCGATCTCGCGCGGGCCTCACCGCCGTCCGCGCCCGAATACTGGGACGACATCCTGCTGGTCGTCACGGAGCTGGCGGCGAACGCCGTCCAGTACGCCCCGGGGCCCTTCGAGCTGTGCCTGCGCCGTACCTTCGACGGCGTCCACGTGACGCTGCACGACACCAGCACCGAGCTTCCCGAGCCCCGGCCCTTCCACCCCAGCCGGGGCGGCGGAGGCATCGGCTGGCACCTGGTGCACACCCTGTGCGACCAGGTCAGCGTGGTGGCGGACGACCACGGCAAGGACATCCACGTCTTCCTGCCCTGGTGAGACGCCGCGCGCGGCCCCGGGTGAACGCCGCGCGTCACCCGGTGGCCGTGTTCTCAGGCCTGGTGGCCCGGGTCCTCCGTGTCGGACACCGTGCGGATCGGCACCAGCACGCTGATGCTCTTGCCGCCCTCGGGGCGCAGCCGGATCGTGATGTCCCGGGCCAGCCGGATGATCAGCGGCCACCCGTACCCGTTGCCCTGGTGGCCGACGGGCAGGGCACCGGAGCCGTACGCCACCTCGGGCACCACGTCGCTGCGGTCGTGGACGGTCAGGTGCAGCCCCTCAGCGGTCGGGACCGCCTCGAAGCCGGCCAGCCCGTCACCGTGCCGGATGGCGTTGGTGACCAGTTCGGACACGACGAGCTGGAGGTCGATGAGGTCCTCGTCGCGGGGCCGCCGCGCCGGCGGACACCACTGTCCGCGCACCACCTCCTGCGCGTGGGCACGCGCCGCCGCCGCGCTGGTCACTCCGGGTACGCCCCGCGAGCCGTTCGTGTCCGCCATGGGCATCACTCCCGGGGGCAGTCCGCCGGCCGGTGGCAGCGGACCGGATCCGCCCAGGTGCCCCAGCCGGGCCGGGTCCCTGACGTCCGCGCGTTCCGTACCGGGTTCCGCTCCCGGTCGCTCGTGCCACCTCACCGCTCGGTCACTGCCTGAGGCACCTCCATCGCTGCCGCGACACTGTCGGCAAGGACGAAGAACCCGGCGGTTCCTGTCACGTCAAACAGCCTTTCAATGCTCTCGTTGAACGGCCCCGCCACCACCATCAGCGCCCCCCGCTCCTCGTGCTCCTGGCGAGCCGCGAGGAGTACGTGCAGGACGGACGAGTCGGCGAATTCGGTGCCGGACAGGTCGACCACGGTCCGTACGGAGACCGCTCGTTCCGCGGCGTCGAGGGCCTGTGCCAGTTGCGGTGCGCTCTCACTGTCGATGTCGCCCCCTACCCGCACGACGAACGCCTCGCGTTCGGCGTGGTACGTGACGACGGCCTGCCGCTCGTCGGACATCGGCACACTCTTCCTTGTTCGCACTTCTTCTCGCACCCGGACGCGACGCACGACGCACGCCCCGCGGGTCGCTCCAGCATAAGGAGGCTTCGCCGCGGCCGTGCACCACGGATGCGGGTCAGGGGTCCGGGAGGCCGGACCGGCCCGGCCGTCAGGCCGGTGTCGCCTCGCGCGGCGGCAGCCGGTGGTAGTAGTCGCCGACGGTCGCCAGGTACTCGGCGTCCATGGTCTCGCTGTCGGTGCGGAACCGCGGCGCCTCCTTGACCTCGCTCTCCGTGCAGGAGAGCGAGACCTGCTGCGCCGCCGGGTCGATGCCCGTGACGACGCCCACCGGCACCAGCACGCTGCGGCCGAACTTCCAGACGCCGGTGTCCACGACGAGGTGGCGCATGCCGAAGTGGTCGGCCTCGCGTTCGACGCGGCCGATCGTGCCGTCGGTGGCGACGACCGCGAACCCCGTCGTGTCGGCTTCCGCGGAGTATCCGCTGTCCGGCGTGTAGGACCAGATCCTGTCGATGGCCACGCTGCTCCCCTTCTCCCGGGCGGATCACATTGGCTTTCCGGCACGGACGGCGGCCTCGGACGGCGCCCCCGTGCTCCACAGCTGCAATTACCCTGCCTTTGCCCTCGCATTCGGGGTGATTTCCGCTCGGTCGGGGACGGCCGGGATGCCAGCCCGAACGCGTTCCGGTGCCCGGGAAAAAGCCGCCGTCGAACACCTGGGCGGCCGGCGGGAATTCCGTGCTCCCCGAATGCCGACCCCCGCCGCGGGTGTGTAGTGCCCCGGCATCGGGGCACGCGTTGCCGTGGAGGCCGTCGAGAACGCTTCCGCGGTCCCGCCCCCGTGCGGTGGCCCCACGCTCGTCCGGACCTTCGCGCCCACGCCACGGGTGCCGTCCGGGTCTCCGGCAACACAGGATGGGAAGGAACACACATGACGTCGTCGCAGTCCACCCCGAAGTACACGGTTCCCGGCCTCGGTCTTCAGGACGGCGGTCGCGTGATCGAACTGCTGCGCGTCCGGCTCCACGCGTTGAACGACCTTTCGCTGACGCTCAAGCACATTCACTGGAATGTCGTCGGACCGCATTTCATCGCCGTGCACGAAATGCTCGACCCGCAGGTCGACCGGGTCCGTGAAATGGCCGACGATCTCGCCGAGCGCATGTCCGCCCTCGGCGGCGTGCCCGCCGGCACCCCGGGTGCGCTCGTCAAGGAGCGCACGTGGGACGACTACTCCGTGGGCCGCGCCGACGCGATCGCCCACCTCGGCGCCCTCGACCTCGTGTACACGGGCATCGTCGAGGACCACCGCGCCGCGCTGGAGGAGGTCGGCAAGATCGACCCGGTCACCGAGGACCTCCTCATCGAGCAGCTGCGGTCGCTGGAGCAGTTCCAGTGGTTCGTGCGCGCGCACCTGGAGAGCTCGGGCGGCGTCCTGTCGACGGCCGGTGCCGAGCACGAGGACCAGGCCGCCCGCTCCGCCGGGAAGAGCTCCAAGCGCAAGTGAGACCCCGCCTCCCGGGCCGCGGCCGCCCGGGAGACGGAAGCCGTTCGTGAACGGGGGGCGCCGCTGGACGGCGTCCCCCGAGGGATTCGAAAAATCATCCGGATTTCGTGTGCATGAGGTGAGGATCCCGGGGCAGACGGGCTCTGCCAGCATGCAGTGCGACGAACGGAGTGGGCGGGATGAATGCCGTGACGGCAGGCGGGGCGACGAGCACGGCGCGGCGGTCGGTCACCGAGGAGGCAGCCGAGCGGCTCCCGTTCATAGCCGACCCCTCGAAGGTCCAGCCGAAGGACGCGCGCGAGCTGTCGCGCCGCTTCTTCGACCGGCTGGCGACCCTTGAGGAGGGCACGCACGACCACCAGTACGTGCGCAACACGCTGATCGAGATGAACCTGTCGCTGGTGCGCTACGCGGCCTCGCGGTTCCGCAGCCGCGGCGACTCCATGGAGGACATCGTCCAGGTCGGGACGATCGGGCTCATCAAGGCGATCGACCGTTTCGAGCTCACCCGCGAGGTGGAGTTCACGTCGTTCGCCATCCCCTACATCGTGGGCGAGATCAAGCGCTTCTTCCGCGACACCAGCTGGGCCGTGCACGTGCCGCGCCGGCTCCAGGAGGCGCGGGTCGAGCTGGCGCGCGCGACGGAGGAGCTGCGGACGCGTCTGGGCCGCACGCCGACCACGCGCGAGCTGTCCCAGCTGATGTCGCTGCCCGAGGAAGAGGTCATCGAGGCCCGCAAGGCGGCCAACTGCTACAACTCCTCTTCCCTCGACGCCGCGCTGACCCCCGACAGCGGCAGCGACGGGGAGTCCGTGCTGGCCGACTTCATCGGCCAGGAGGACGCCTCGCTCGAACTCGTCGAGGACCTGCACTCGCTGGCCCCGCTGATCGCCGGGCTGGACGACCGCGAGCGCCGGATCATCCACATGCGTTTCGTCGAGGAGCGCACGCAGGCGCAGATCGGCGAGGAGCTGGGCATCTCGCAGATGCACGTCTCGCGTCTGATCAGCCGGCTGGTGAAGCGGCTGCGCGAGGGTCTGCTGGACCCCGAGGTCGCCTGACCCCCGCGGGCCGCGACCCCCTGCACCCGGCGGCCGGTCCGGGCGGAGCGATCCGCCCGGACCGGCCGCTTCGCGGTGCTCTCGCACGCCCTTCCGAAACCGTCCTCGGTACCCCGGTCCGACGCCCCCGTACCGCTCGCGCACCCCGCGCCGTTCCCCCGTGTGCAACTTCGCGGGATGCTTTGTCCAGCGTGCTTCCGGTGGGTTAGCCTTCGGCGTATTTTCCCATCGCGCAATTCCGTGAACTGCGGAAACGCACGCTGGCACGCCGGAGCGTCCCGCGCTCGGGCGCGGTTCCGAGTCCTCGTCGTTCCGGGGGCTCCCGGGAAGCGGAACAAGGGTGCGCATGAGCGGCAACACGTCCGAGACCTCCGAGGCGGCGCCGGGCGAGCAGGAGCTGAGCACGGTCCCGGGCGACCAGGAGCTGCGGCGGCTGCTGGCGGGTCTGACGGCGGTGCGGGACGGCGACTTCGGCACCCGGCTGCCCGACGACGCGGGCGGCCTGATGGGCGACATCGCCACCGTGTTCAACGGCATGGTCGACCAGTTGTCCGTGTTCACCTCCGAAGTCACGCGTGTGGCACGGGAGGTGGGCACCGAGGGGACGCTCGGCGGGCAGGCGGAGGTGCCCGGTGTCTCCGGGACGTGGGCCGACCTGACGGACTCGGTCAACGCCATGGCGGGCAACCTGACCACGCAGGTGCGTGACATCGCGCAGGTGGCGACCGCGGTGGCCAAGGGCGATCTCTCGCAGAAGATCGACGTGCCGGCGCGGGGCGAGATCCTCCAGCTCAAGGAGACCGTCAACACGATGGTCGACCAGCTGTCCGCGTTCGCCGACGAGGTCACCCGCGTCGCCCGCGAGGTCGGCACCGAGGGACGGCTCGGCGGACAGGCCCAGGTGCCCGGTGTCGCCGGTGTGTGGCGGGACCTGACGGACTCGGTCAACTTCATGGCCGGCAACCTCACCGCCCAGGTCCGCAACGTCGCCCAGGTGACGACCGCGGTGGCCAAGGGCGACCTCTCGCAGAAGATCACCGTCGACGCCCGCGGCGAGATCCTCGAACTCAAGAACACCATCAACACGATGGTCGACCAGCTCTCCGCGTTCGCCGACGAGGTCACCCGCGTCGCCCGCGAGGTCGGCACCGAGGGACGGCTCGGCGGACAGGCCGACGTCAAGGGGGTGCGGGGCACCTGGCGGGACCTGACGGACTCGGTCAACTTCATGGCCGGCAACCTCACCGCCCAGGTCCGCAACGTCGCCCAGGTGGCGACCGCGGTCGCCGAGGGCGACCTCTCGCAGAAGATCACCGTCGACGCCCGCGGCGAGATCCTCGAACTCAAGAACACCATCAACACGATGGTCGACCAGCTCTCCGCCTTCGCCGACGAGGTCACCCGCGTCGCCCGCGAGGTCGGCACGGCGGGCAACCTGGGCGGGCAGGCCACCGTCCGGGGCGTCTCGGGCACGTGGAAGGACCTGACCGACAACGTCAACGTGATGGCGTCGAACCTGACGGGCCAGGTCCGTTCCATCGCGCAGGTCGCGACCGCGGTGGCGCGCGGCGACCTCTCGCAGCGGATCACCGTCGAGGCGAAGGGCGAGGTCGCCGCGCTCGCCGACGTCATCAACACGATGGTCGACACCCTGTCCGCGTTCGCCGACGAGGTCACCCGCGTCGCCCGCGAGGTCGGCACCGAGGGACGGCTCGGCGGACAGGCGCACGTGCCGAACGTGGCGGGCACCTGGAAGGACCTGACGGACAACGTCAACTCGATGGCGAACAACCTCACCGGGCAGGTCCGCAACATCGCCCTGGTGACGACCGCGGTGGCCAAGGGCGACCTGTCGAAGAAGATCGACGTGGACGCCCGGGGCGAGATCCTCGAACTGAAGACGACCATCAACACGATGGTCGACCAGCTCTCCGCGTTCGCCGACGAGGTCACCCGCGTCGCCCGCGAGGTCGGCACCGAGGGACGGCTCGGCGGACAGGCCGAGGTGGAGGGCGTCTCCGGCACCTGGAAGCGGCTGACGGAGAACGTCAACGAGCTGGCCGGGAACCTGACCCGGCAGGTGCGCGCCATCGCCGAGGTGACCAGCGCCGTGGCGGAGGGCGACCTGACGCGGTCGATCACCGTGGTCGCCTCCGGCGAGGTCGCCGAGCTGAAGGACAACATCAACTCCATGGTGGAGTCGCTGCGCGAGACGACGCGGGCCAACCAGGAGCAGGACTGGCTCAAGACGAACCTCGCCCGGATCTCCGGCCTGATGCAGGGCCATCGCGACCTGCCGGTGGTCGCCGAGCTGATCATGGACGAGCTGGTGCCGCTGGTGTCCGCGCAGTACGGCGCGTTCTACCTCGCCGAGGACGGCGAACGCGGGCCGGAACTGCGGCTGGTGGGCTCGTACGGCTATCCCGACGACGACACGCGTCCCGTCCGCATCCCGTTCGGCCGCTCGCTGGTGGGCCAGGCCGCGCGCAGCCGCCGCACCATCACGGTGGACGAACTGCCCGCCGGCTACGTGACGATCTCCTCGGGGCTCGGCCGGGTGGTGCCGACCGCCCTGGTGCTGCTGCCGATCGTGGTGGAGGGGCAGGTGCTCGGCGTCATCGAGCTGGCCTCGGTGACCCTTTTCACGCAGATCCACCGGGACTTCCTGGAACAGCTGATGGAGACCATCGGCGTCAACGTCAACACCATCGTGGCGAACGCGCGCACCGACGAGCTGCTCGGCGAGTCGCAGCGGCTGACCGGTGAACTCCAGTCCCGCTCCGCTGAGTTGCAGGCACAGCAAGAAGAACTCCAGCGCTCCAACGCGGAGTTGGAGGACAAGGCGACCCTGCTCGCCACCCAGAACCGCGACATCGAGGCGAAGAACCTCCAGATCGAGCAGGCCCGTCAGGAACTGGAGGCGCGCGCCCAGCAGTTGTCGCTCGCCTCGAAGTACAAGTCGGAGTTCCTGGCGAACATGAGCCACGAGCTGCGCACCCCGCTCAACAGCCTGCTGATCCTCGCCCAGTTGCTCGCGCAGAACCCCTCGCGCAACCTCACGCCGAAGCAGGTCGAGTACGCCGGCATCATCCACTCGGCCGGCTCGGACCTGCTCCAGCTCATCAACGACATCCTCGACCTGTCGAAGGTCGAGGCGGGCAAGATGGACGTCTCGCCCGAGCGGGTGCCGATGCGGCAGCTCGTCGAGTACGTCGAGGCCACGTTCCGGCCCATGACGACGCAGAAGAACCTGGACTTCGCGGTCCGCGAGGCCCCGGGCGCCCCCGCCGACCTGCTGACCGACGACTCGCGGCTGCGCCAGGTGCTGCGCAACCTGCTGTCCAACGCGGTCAAGTTCACCGAGGAGGGCCGCGTCGAGCTGAGCATCGAACCGGTGGCGGACGGGGAGGTGCCAAGCAGCGTGCCGCGCGGCGGGACCGTCGTGGCGTTCCGGGTCCGCGACACCGGCATCGGCATCCCCGAGCAGCACCTGGAGACCATCTTCGGCGCGTTCCAGCAGGCCGACGGCACGACCAGCCGCAAGTACGGCGGCACGGGCCTGGGGCTGTCCATCACCCGGGAGATCGCGCACCTGCTCGGGGGCGCCGTCACGGTCGACAGCACGCCCGGCCGCGGGTCCACGTTCACCCTGTACCTGCCGGTGGCGCGGCCCGACTTCGAGGAGGCGCTGAGCGGCACCCGTTCCGTCGAGCGCGTGCCGCTCGCCGCCCTTCCCCCGGCGGCCGGGCACGAGACGGTGCCGGCGCCGGGCGGCTCGGGACGGCGGCCCCGGCGGCTGCTCGTGGTGGAGGAACGGCCGCGAGGGCTGCTGACGCTCGTCGCCGAGAGCGTCGTCGCCGACGCCGCCCGCAGCCGCGAGGACGGCGGCCCCGGCATGGCGGTGGACGTCATCACCGCGGTCGGCGCGCAGGAGGCGGCGGGCGCGCTGGCCGCCGAGCCGTGCCACTGCGTCGTGCTGGAACTGGGCATGCCGGACGGCGAGGCGTCCCGCTTCCTGGGGGCGCTCCAGGGCGACTCGGCCCTCGCGGGCGTCCCGGTGCTCGTGCACAGCGGGCACCGCGCGGACCTCGCGCAGGAGGAGACACTGGCGTCCCGCGCGCCGGGCCGGGCGCTGGAGTTCCTGTCCAGCCTGGACGAACTGCGCGAGCGCATCGCGCTGCACCTCTCGGCGGAGGAGCCCGGGGACGTGCTGCCGCTGGTGCGTGCCGAGGAGCCCCGGCTGAGCGCGCCGCGGCCGGTGGACGACGCGACGGCCGGCCGTACCGTCCTCGTCGTCGACGACGACGCGCGCAACCTGTTCGCGCTCAGCGGGATCCTGGAGCTCCAGGGCTTCCGCGTGCTGCACGCCGACAACGGCCGCAAGGGCATCGAGACGCTGGTCGACAACCCCGAGGTGGCGCTCGTGCTGATGGACGTGATGATGCCGGAGATGGACGGCTACACGGCCACCGCGGAGATCCGCTCGATCCCCCGGTACGCCGGGCTGCCGATCATCGCGGTGACGGCGAAGGCGATGCCGGGCGACCGGGAGAAGAGCCTCGCCTCGGGCGCCAGTGACTACGTCACCAAGCCGGTCGACACGCGCGACCTCATCGCCTGCGTCCGCCGCTGGCTGCCCGAGTGAAGCAAGTGCAGTAGACGGTGCCGGTCCCGCGGGGCGGGGCGGGCGCCGAGGCCCGCCGTCCGTCCCACGTCCCCGGGGCCGTCCCGCCGAGGAGCGTCCGCACCGTGAGCATGTCCGAGGAATCAGTCGAGCCGCGCGGCGGGAGAGCCGTCGCCGGGCCCTCCGGGACCGTCGCCGGCGGCGGGGCGGCGGACGTTCCGCCGCCGGATCCGGTGGGGCGGCTGGCGGCCACCGTGGAACGGCTGCGGCGCGAGGTGCGCGCCGCGCAACGGGAGGCCGAGGGGCGGGCCCTGGTCGAGCTGGCCAAGGGCATCCTCGTCGAACGGCTCGGCTGCGGCCCCGCGCAGGCGGCCCGGCAGCTCACCGGGCTGGCGGAGCAGGCCGGGGTGACGCCTCTGGAGTTCGCGGTCGAGGTGATCAACAGGTCGGCCCGGGACCGGATGTCCGAGGTGACCGAGGCGTTCCTCGCGGCCACCGCCGACCCGGGCGGGCCCGCGGACCCCGGGGTCCCCGAGGGCGGGTCGGCCGCGGTGCGGCTGCGGACCGCCGAGAGCGGTGCGCTGGCGGCCGGCGACACGCAGGCGGTCGCCGACTCGCTGCTCCAGCACGCGCTGCACCCGCTCGGCGCGGTCGCGGTGGCGATCTGGGCGGCCGGCCCCGACGGCTCGCTGACCCTCGCGGGCAGCGCCGGGTTCTCCCCCGCCGAGGCGGCGCGCTGGCGCTACGTACCGCCGGACGTCGCGACGGTGGCGCGCCGCACCCTGACCGGCCGCGCCGGGCAGTGGATCACCTCGCCGGCCCGGACGGGGCTGCCGACGGTGGGCCGCGGCCTGTTCCCGGAGGGCGGCCGGGTGGCGCTGCCCGCCGGTACCGGGGGGCGGGTGCACGGCGTGCTGGAGATCGCCTGGGCGGTGCCGCTGGCGCCCCAGCCGCCGCGGGTGGTCCGGCAGATCGAGGCACTGGCCGAGCTGTGCGCGCACACCCTGGAGACGTCGCCGCCCGAGCCGGAGGCGGGCCGGGGGCCGCGGCCGCTGCTGCCGGACACCGCCGAGCTGATGGACCTCGCCGACGGGCTGCACGACCCGGCACTGGTGCTGGTGCCGCACCTCGACGCGTCGGGGCAGCTCGTGGACTTCCGCATCCAGCACGTCAACAGCCGCTTCCTCGACCCGGCCGGCCGCCCCCGCGCGGTCGTCAACGGCGCGCTGCTCCTGGAGGCGTACCCCCTGGCGGCGGGCGACGGCGACCTGTTCCGGCAGGTCGAGCGGGTGTACGCCACGGGAGAACCGTTCCGGGCGCACCGCGTTCAGCTCACCGCGCTGGTCGACCAGGTGCCGCTCTCGGCGGTCGCCGACATCAGCGTCAGCCGGCACGGCGCCGGGGTGCTGCTGATCTGGCGGATCGAGGACGAGACCGCGCGGCTGGCCTCGCTGCTCCAGCACGCGCAGCGGCTCGGCCGGGTCGGCGGCTTCGAGGAGAACCTGCTGACCCGGGAGATCACCTGGAACGGCCAGATGTTCGCGCTGTACGGCCGCCCGCCGTCGAGCGCGCCGGTCCCGCTGGAGGAACTGGCGGCCCACGCGCACCCGGACGACGCGGTCGCGATCGGCCGGTTCCTGCGCACGCTGCTGCACGGGTGCCGGCCCGCGTCGGCGGCGTTCCGGCTCCAGCGCCCGGACGGGGTGACCCGGCACATGCGGGTGGTGGCGGAGCCGGTGCTCGACCCCGACGGCCGGCTGTTCGCGGTGCGCGGCGCCTACCAGGACATCTCCGCGCAGCACTGGACGGAGGTGGCCCTCGCGGCCACCCGGGACCAGTTGGCGCACACCGAGCAGCGGGCCGACGAGCGCAACCGGCTCACCCTCCAGCTCCAGCACGCGATCATGCCGCCGGAGCAGGCGCCGCTGCGGATGCCCTCGCTCCAGGTCGCGGTCCGCTACCGGCCCGCGGAGACCGAGCAGTTGGTGGGCGGGGACTGGTACGACGCGGTGGTGCTGCCCTCGCGCCGGGTGCTGCTGTGCGTGGGCGACGTGGCCGGGCACGGCATGGAGGCGGCGACCAGCATGGTCGTGCTGCGCAACGCGCTGCGCGGGCTCGCCGTCACCGGCGCCGGTCCCGGGCAGCTCCTGTCGTGGCTGAACATCGTGGCGCACCACCTGACGGGCGCCGTCACCGCGACGGCGGTCTGCGGGCTGTACGACCCGGCCACCCGGACCCTGCGCTGGGCGCGGGCGGGCCATCTGCCGCCGGTCCTCGTACGGGGCTCCGACGCGACGGCGCTGCCGCTGGTCCGCGGGATGCTGCTGGGCGCGGTGCCCGAGGCGGTGTACGAGGAGGACGAGGTGCAACTGGCCGTGGACGACACGCTGTTGATGTACACCGACGGTCTGATCGAGCGGCGGGACCGGCCGTTGGAGGAGTCGCTGACGCATCTGCTGACCACGGCGCGGACGGCGCCGCGGGCGCTCGACAAGCAGCTCGACCGGCTGCTCACGTACAGCAGGTCGGACACCGACGACGACACCTGCATCGTGGGCATCCGGGTCGTCTGACCCCGGCCGGTGTCCGCCGCCGGGCGCGCCCGCGCACTCCCCGGGTGTGCGGATTCCGTGCACGAACGGGGTGCATGGTGCCGCCGATCGGGGGTACGTGCGGTGCGCGGTGCAAGACGAAGAGCCAGGTGAGGAGGGGCACGACATGCGACAGGACGTCCGCGGCGCGCTCCGCCGCAGCCGGGCCCCGCGTCCCGCGCCGCTCCGCGACGCCGGAAAGGGCCAGGTCACGGCACCTTGCCGCCGTGCGCTGCGCGCGCCGACGTCGTGCCCGGGGGTAACCAGCCCCGGCCGTCAGCCCATGTTGGAGGAATCTCGTGCCCATCGCCCATGATCCGCTGTCCGTCGAGGTCACCCTGCCCCGCGAGGACATCGCCCTGCTGACCGTCGAGGGCTATCTGGACGTCGACACCGCTACGGAACTCCAGCACCACCTGGCCAACCAGCTCCATCACGGCCGCCGGCACTTCCTGCTGGACCTCTCCGGCGTGCCGTTCATGGACTCGTCCGGCATGAACATCATCCTGCGCGTGTACCAGCAGGTGCGGGACCTGCCGGGCAGCGTGCACATCATCGCGCCCACGCCCGCCGTGCGCCGCATCCTGGACCTCACGGGTGTCAGCCTGACGGTGCCGGTGTCGAAGGACACCGACGAGGCGCTGGCCCTGGTGGAAGCCGGGCCGCTCCCCGCGGACGAACCCGGGGACACCGCCGGCTGAGCGGTGCGCGCGGGCGCCTTCCGGGCCCGTTCGCACCAGGGCGGTCGGCTGCCGGCGCCCCGGGCCGGAACCCGGGGCGCGGCCGCACGCATGTCTGATTGTTGCCGTTTGACAACTGTAAGCCGGAGGCAAGAAAGTTGGGCCGGACGATCGCGCGGGAGGGACCGAGGATGCGCCTGTGGCCCGGGGCCCGTCGCCACGGCGACGTTCAGGCACCCGGCGACGCCGTGCCGTGCGGTGCCGTCGCCGGTCAGGCCGTGCGCACGTCCGTGTCGGTCTCGCCGATCCGTGCCGCGGCCGCCGCGCAGAACGCCTCCAGACCGCCGAGCAGGGCGGCCCGCTGCGCGGACGGCATCTGCTCCAGCACGGACTGCAGGGCGGCCTCGCGGCGGGAGCGCAGGTCCGCGAGGAACGCGCTGCCCCGGCGGCTCAGGTACAGCCGCAGCTCCCGGCGGCTGGTGACGCACGCCTCGCGCTGCACGAAGCCCACTGCCTGGAGGCGGTCGCACAGGCGGCTGGTCGAGGGCGGCGTCGAACCGAGCGCGTCGGCGAGCGTCCGCAGGTTGATGCCCTCGTTGTGCTCCAGGATGAACAGCACGCGCAGTTGCGACGCGGAGACCGGCGCGGTCGACGCGCGGCCCCACAGCACCTCCAGCAGCTCGGCGGCCTCGGAGGTCACCCGCGCGACCTCGGGCGGCTGGGAGCGCGAAGAGAAGGACGTCACCGGGACACTGTCGCAGGCTTCGCGCGGGCTGTCAGCTCGCCGGGGCTCCGGACCTTGTCGTAAAACGGTGCACAACGGGACGTACAGTCCTCCTTCTCCCCACATCGTCACCGAACCGGCACCCGCACCGGACTCCGCATCCGCTTCACAAGGAATGGCTCACCCGACATCGTGAACAGATTCGTGGCCGCCGGACGCGCCCTGCGCTCGGCTGCTCCGCACCGGCTGGTCGACGCCCTCCGCGAGGTGCTCCGCGACCAGTACGCGGCCGAGAGTGTCGAACTCTCCCTGGCCGACTACGGAATGACCGTGCTCCAGCCGGTCGGCCCCACGCCGGACGCGTCCGGCGTGCGGTCCGTGCACACGAGCCCGGCCGGGCGCGCGTTCGGTTCGCAGCAGCCGTTCGTCGAGGAGCGGGGCGACTTCCGGGTGTGCGCCCACCTGCCCGTGACCGTGCGGGGCGACCGGCTGGGCGTGCTGTCGGTCACGCTGCCGGCCGGCGACGCGGTGAAGGGGCACCTGGACGAGCTCTCGGAGATCGCCTGCGTCCTGGGCCACGAGATGGTCGTCGCCGAGCGGGACACCGACGTCTACCTGCAGGCGCGCCGCAAGGACCGGCTGACGCTCGCCGCGGAGATGCAGTGGCAGCTGCTGCCCGCCCGTTCCTGCGCCCGGCCCGAGTACGCGCTCGGCGCCCAGTTGGAGCCGGCGTACGCCGTCCACGGCGACAACTTCGACTGGTCCGTCTCCGAGGACCGGCTGATGCTCTACATCACCAACGGCATGGGCGAGGGCATCGAGGCGTCGCTGCTGACCAACCTCGGCATCAGCGCGCTGCGCAACGCCCGGCGGGCGGGCATCCCGCTCGCCGACCAGGCGGCCCTCGCGGACCAGGCGGTGTTCGCCCAGTACCGGGGGGACGCGTACCTGTCCGTCCTGCTGATCGACCTGGAGCTGTCCACCGGCCGGATGCGGGTCGTGGACGCCGGGTCGCCGCGGATGCTGCGGGCGCGCGACCGGGTCGTCGCCCCCGTCCCGCTGGAGGCGCAGCTGCCGCTGGGCATGTTCGAGGAGACCGACTACGTCGCGCAGGAACTCACGCTGCGGCCCGGCGACCGCCTGGTGTTCGTCAGCGACGGGGTGCACGCGGTCAGCGCGCCCGGCGGCGAGGTGTACGGGGACCGGGCGCTGACCCGGGCGGTGTCGTCGGCGGGGCTGCTGCCGGCCGCCGAGGTGCCCCCCGCGGTGCTGCGCGAACTCACCGCGCACCGGGGCAGGCCCGAGCCGGACGACGACGCGCTGGTGGCCTGCCTGGACTGGTTCGGCCCCGCCGGCGCCGGGTCCGGAGCCTCGTGAGGCGGGACCGGGCGGCCGGCCGCCCCTCCGGCGCTGCCACCGGGTCCGGCGGGCCGTCGCGACGCGTTGCCCGATGCGCCGTGCCGGACGGGAACGGCCCGTGGTTACAGTTGTCGCCCGGCAAAGGTCAGGTCGCCGTACCGCTGCTGACGGCGGATCCGGAACGGCGCAGCGCGGACGAGGAGAGCAGGACGTGCCGGAGCACGAAACGGTGGGAGAGCACGGATCGCCCGCCCGCGGGAACGCTCGCCGCGGGCGCCCGGCGCCGTCCCGCGGGCACGCCGCGCGGGCTCGCGCCGGTCTCGCCCCGGGCCGGGGGATGACGTGCCCGCCGCGGACCGCGGCCGGTGCGCCCCGCGCGTCGCGGGAACGTGCGCGACACCGCCGTTCCGGGCGCCCGGCGACCGGCGGAGCGGGCGCTTGGTGACCCGCGGAGCCGTGCGCGGCGGCCAGGGGCGCCCGGCGTCCGGCCGCTCGGGCGTCCGCGCACCGGAGTGGCCGTGATGCCGACCGACACAGGTGTGGACGCCTGCCTGCCGATCGGTTCGGACCGCGACCTCGTGTGGCTGCGCCAGCACGTGCGCCGGGCCGCCGGAGAGCTCGGTTTCGGCCTGGTCGAGCAGACCAAGCTGGTCACCGCCGCCAGCGAACTGGCCCGCAACACCCTGGTGCACGGCGGCGGCGGGCGGATGACCGCGAGCCTCGCCGACGGTTCGGGCGCCTCCGGGCTCCGGCTGGAGTTCCGCGACGAGGGTCCCGGCATCGCCGACCCGCAGCGGGCGCTCAGCGACGGCTTCACCTCCGGCGGCGGCCTGGGCCTCGGCCTCGGCGGCGCCCGACGGCTTGTGCACGAGTTCACGATCGACAGCGCGCCGGGGTCCGGCACCACCGTGACGGTGGTGTCCTGGGCCGGCCGGCCGCCGCACCCGCGAGGGGAGTTCCGATGACGCGCGTGTGGGACGTACCGGTGGAGGACGCCGCCGGGGTGAGTGCCGCCCGGTCCGCCGCCGAGGAGGCGGCCGCCCTCGCCGGGCTGGACGCGCCGCGCGGCGCCGACGCCGTGACGGTGGCTTCCGAACTGGCCGCCAACCTGGTGGAGCACGCCGGGGGCGGCCGGCTCCTGGTCGAGGCGGTGCCGCCGGTCCGGCCGGCCGGTGCGCACGACGCGCCCGTGGTGCAGATCGCCGCCGTCGACCACGGGCCCGGTACCGCCGAGACCCCGGCGGGCCGGGACTTCGGCACCGACGGCGCGACCGGGACGCCCCGGGACGGGCACCCGGCCGTGCGGACGCTCGGCTCCGGGCTGCGCGTCTGCCACCGCGTCGCCGACTCCTTCGCCCTGCACGCCGCCCCGGGCCGGGGCACCGCCGCCGTCGCCCGGATAGGCGCCGCGCCGGTGCTGCCCGCGCAGTCCGCGGGCCCGGACGCCGTGCGGACCGGCGGGATCAACGTCCCGCTCGGCGGGGCCGCGCTGTCCGGCGACGCGTGGACGGCGGTACGGGCCGGTCACCTCGTCACGCTGATGCTGGCCGACGGCCTCGGCCACGGCCCCGAGGCCGCGCGCGCCTCCACGGCCGCCGTCGAGGCGCTGCGCGAGGTGCCCGAGCTGGCGCCGGCCGCCGCGCTGCGGCACCTCGGCGAGGCGCTGCGGGGCACCCGGGGCGCCGCCGTCGCCCTGGCCCGGCTCGACACCCGTACCGGACGGCTGCTCTTCGCCGGTCTGGGCAACGTCGGCGCGCGGCTGTACACCGGGGGCTCCTGGCGCACCCTGCTGTCCCGGCCCGGCATCGTCGGCGTGCACCGGCGCGCGGCACCGCCGGAGACCGACCTCGCGTGGGCGCCCGACGCCGTGCTCGTGCTGCACAGCGACGGGCTGCCCCAGCGCTGGACCCCGCCGGCCGGCCTGCGCCCGCCGGCCGTCGACCCCGCGGTGTTCTGCGCGGTGACCGTGCGCGACACCTTCGGCCCCGCCGCGCAGGTGCGCGACGACACCGCGGTGGCCGCCCTGACCACGACCCCACCGGACCTCTCATGACCCACACCTGGCAGATCAGCGACGTCACGGGCGCGGCCCGCGCACGCGTCGAGGTGGCACGCCTCGCCGCGGCGCACGGTGCCGAGGCCCCGGACCGCGCCCGGCTGGCCACGGACCTCGGGGCGCACCTGCTGCGCTGCGCGAAGGAGGGCGGCACGTGGGACGTCGTCCTCGAAGTCCCGGACGGGGCGGGGAAGTTGACGGTCCAGGTCACGCCCGCCCCCGGTTCGGCGGCCCGCCCGGACCCCTGGCTGCGCACCATCGGGGCGGGGCCGGCCGGGGACCGCCCGGCGGACGCCGCGGCCGGTCCCGCCGCCCTCGCCGAGGCACTGCTCGCCGCCGACGAGGAGACCGCGCAGGCCCTGGGCAGGCTCGCCGAGCAGGAGGAGCTCGTCGCCTTCCACCGCGAGGAGCTGCACCAGACCAACCAGGGCGTGGTGGCCCTGCACGCCGAGCTGGACGCGGCGGGCGCCGCGCAGCGGGAGGCGTTCGCGGCCGAGCGCAAGGCGCGCAACGAGGCGGAGAGCGCCCGCCGCAGGCTGACGTTCCTGGCAGACGCGAGCGCGGTGCTGACGTCGTCGCTGGACCATCACGAGATCGTGCGGCGGCTGCCCGACCTGCTCGTGCCGGAGTACGCGGCCGACGTGGACGTATGGCTGTTCGACGACGTCGACGAGGACCGCCGGCACCCGACGCCGCGTCCGGCCGCGGCGGTCGTCGCCGCCCGCACCGGACGGCCGCAGTACGCGGCGGAGGCGCCCGGCGGCCTGCCCGGCGTCGACGACCAGCCGCCCTCGGCCCTCTCCCCCGAGCGGCCGCTGCTGTGCGTGCCGCTCCACACCCGGCGCACCTCGGTGGGCGTCCTGCTGCTCACGCCGCCCGGCGGCCACTGGGACGCGGACGACGCGGTGATGCTCGTCGAGCTGGCGCGGCGGGCGAGCATCGCCATCGACAACGCCCGGCGCTACGAGCACAACAGGGACATCGCCGAGACCCTGCAACGGGCGCTGCTGACGGACCTGCCGGCCACGCCGGGCCTGCACCTGGCGGCCCGGTACCTGCCGGCGACGAGCGGGCTGAACATCGGCGGCGACTGGTACGACGCGTTCCGCCAGCCCGACGGCAGCCTGATCGCCGTCATCGGCGACGTGACCGGGCACGGGCTGCACGCCGCGGTGATGATGAGCCAGCTGCGCACCGCGCTGCGGGCGTACGCGGTGGACGGCGGCACGCCCGGCCAGTTGCTGACCCGGCTGCACACGTTCCTGCACCACCTCCAGCCCGACCTGTACGCGACGGCGGCGATCGCCCGGTTCCGTCCCGGCGACACCTCGCTGACCTGGGCGGCGGCCGGGCATCCGCCGCCGGTGCTGCGGATGCCCGACGGGAGCGTGCGGACGCTGGACGCGAAGCCCGGCGCGATGCTCGGCATCCCGCTGCGGCAGGAGATCCGGGACCACACCGTGCCCATCGGGCCGGGCGCGACGCTGGCGCTCTACACCGACGGGCTCGTCGAGCGGCGCGCCGAGGGCATAGACCCGGGCATCGGGCGGCTGGCGCACGCGCTCGGCGCCGCCCGCGCCGAGGACCTGGACACGGACCTGGACGGCTCCGCGGACCGGCTGCTGTACCCGCTGCTCAGCGACTCCGAGCGGGACGACGACGTGTGCCTGCTGCTGTGCCACGTGGACAGCGCGGCGGTCCCCCGGCTCCCGTCCCCGCGGCCGGGCACCCGGACCGCCGGGGGACGCGCCTGACCGGGGCCGCCCGGTGACGGGCGGCCCCCCGTCACCGGCCGTCAGCGGGCGGTGCCCTCGCGGGGTGCCCGGCCGTCCGCCGCGTGGGCGGCGCGTCGGAAGGCGGCGAGACCGCGGCCCAGGTCGGCGCACTGGCTCTGCGTCATGTCCCGCAGGGCGGCGGCGAGGCGGCGGCTGCGCAGTTCGGTGACGTCGGCGAGCAGGCGCCGTCCGTCCGCCGTCACCACGAGCTGCACCTCGCGCCGGCTGTGGGGCTGGGTCTGCCGCTCCAGGAGCCCGGCGGCCACCAGCCGGTCGCAGAGTCTGCTCGCGGTGGGCAGGCCGACGCCGAGGTCCTCGGCGAGCGCCGTGAGGTTGAGCTCCGGCCGGTGCCGGACGGTCCTCAGCGCGTGCAGCTGACGCGCGGGCAGCCGGGGCGCCGCGTCGTCGGACGCCGCGAACCAGAGGGCGACGAGGTCGTCCACGGCGTCGGCCATCTGCCGTGCCGCGCGCTCCCCCCGATCGTCCGGACCCTGTTCACAGCCCACCTCGGTCCCCTCGGGACACCGCGTTTGTCATGTACGTCGGCCTACCCGCGCGACGGGGGCGTACACGAGCGGGATCAGGGAAAAGGGCGGCCCCTTCCGGGGCCCTTCCCCGCGCTCCTCCCGGGCCCTCCCCGCGGTGGTCCGCGGGCGCCCCGGCCGGTACGGGCGCGTGCGGTGGGGCGTACGGGGAACCCGGGGCGGGTCCGTGTGCCGTACGGCCCCGTTGGGCACGATGCCGTCCGACACGTTCGTCTGTCTGCCGCGCCCGACTGGCGGAACCTCCCGGGACGCGGTGGGATCGGTGGGAGCTGGGGTTCGGAGCTCCCAAAGGTGCGAAGCAGCGATCCAGGGGCACGCGAATGGCGTCGAGGCAGACCGCCTGGAGCCGCAGAAGGGAAATACACCGTGACACGACCCAGGATCCTGGTGGTTGGCGCAGGCTTCGCAGGAGTGGAGTGCGTCCGCCGCCTGGAACGCAAACTGCCGCCCGGCGAGGCGGACATCACCCTGGTGACGCCGTTCGCCTACCAGCTCTATCTGCCCCTGCTGCCCCAGGTCGCCTCCGGTGTGCTCACACCGCAGTCGATCGCCGTGTCGCTGCGCCGCAGCAGCAGGTACCGCACGCGGATCATTCCCGGCGGGGCCATCGGTGTGGACCTCCGGTCGAAGGTCTGCGTCATCCGGACCATCACGGACCGGATCGTCAACGAGCCGTACGACCACATCGTGCTCGCCCCGGGCAGCGTCACCCGCACCTTCGACATCCCCGGGCTGACCGACCACGCGTTCGGCATGAAGACGCTCGCGGAGGCCGCGTACGTCCGCGACCACGTCATCTCGCAGCTCGACCTCGCCGACGCCAGCCAGGACCCGGCGGAGCGGGCCTCGCGGCTCCAGTTCGTGGTGGTCGGCGGCGGCTACGCCGGCACCGAGACCGCCGCGTGCCTCCAGCGGCTGACGCACGCCGCGGTGAAGCGCTACCCGCGCCTGGACCCGAGCCTGATCAAGTGGCACCTGATCGACGTGGCGCCCAAGCTGATGCCCGAGCTGGGCGACAAGCTCGGCCGCAGCGCGCAGGAGATCCTGCGCAGGCGCGGCATCGAGATCTCGCTGGGGGTGTCCATCGCGAAGGCCGGTGAGGAGGAGGTCACCTTCACCGACGGCCGGGTGGTCCCGACGCGCACCCTGATCTGGACGGCGGGCGTCGTCGCGAGCCCGCTGATCGCCACGCTCGGCGCGGAGACGGTGCGCGGGCGGCTCGCGGTGAACGCCGAGATGAACCTGCCCGGCAGCGACGGCGTGTTCGCGCTCGGCGACGCGGCGGCGGTGCCCGACGAGGCGAAGGGCCGGGACGGGGCGATCTGCCCGCCCACCGCCCAGCACGCGATGCGGCAGGGCCGGCACGTCGCGGACAACGTCATCGCCTCCCTCAAGGGGCAGCACATGCAGCCCTACGTCCACAAGGACCTCGGTCTCGTGGTCGACCTCGGCGGGCACGACGCGGTGTCCAAGCCGCTCGGCATCGAGCTGCGCGGTGTCCCCGCGCAGGCCGTGGCCCGCGGCTACCACTGGTCGGCGTTGCGCACCGGTGTCGCCAAGGCCCGCGTGATGACGAACTGGCTGCTGAACGCGGCGGCCGGCGACGACTTCGTGCGGACCGGGTTCCAGGCCCGCAAGCCGGCCAAGCTGAAGGACTTCGAGTACACCGACTCGTACATGACGCCGGAGCAGGTGCGCGCGCACGTCGAGGGGGCGCTGCCGAGCAAGAAGTGACGGCGCCCTCCCGGCACCGCCCACGGGCGCCCGTGCCCCCGGCGAGCGAGCCCCGCCCTCGGGCGGGTGCCCGTCGGCGGCACGGGCGCCCGTTCGTCGGCCCACTGCCGGTACTGCGCGCCCGGCGTGCCATGCTGAGAAATGGATCATGGCGTGCGGACCATGAGGGCTCGACGGGAGAGAGTGCGGCGGCGTGAAGGCAGCGGAACGGTCGTTCGGGATCCGCGTTCGTGAGCGCGCAACGGCGTTCGACCCGGGGCTGCTGCGGCTGACCGCCGGGCTGCGGACGGTGGGGTCGATCGCCCTGGCGCTGCTGCTGCTCAGCCTGGCCGGCGCGGACGTCACGCATCTGGTCGCCGGGGCGATGGGCGGCATGGTCTCCACGTTCGCCATCCGTGAGAAGCATCGCGGCGGACAGGCCGTGACCCTCGCGCTGGGCCTGCCGGTGGCGCTGACGTCGGTGACACTGGGCGCCCTGCTGAACCCGCACCGCGTGTTCGGCGACGTCTTCTTCGTCCTGCTGATCTTCAGCGCGGTGTACGGGCGCCGGTTCGGCGACCGCGGCACGGCGCTGGGGCTGATCGGTTTCCAGTTCTACTTCCTGTCGCTGTTCGTCGGCGCCACCGTCTCCGGTCTGCCGACGCTCTACTGGACCATCGCCATCTCCTTCGGCTCCAGCGCCCTGGTGCGCTTCGTCCTGCTGCCGGAGACACCCGCGGGCATCCTGCGGCGGCTGCGGGAGGCCTTCCGTTCCCGGCTGGCGCAGCTCGTCACCGCGCAGCTCGAACTGCTGGACGCGGGGCCGCAGGAGGTGGAGAAGGCGATCGAGGCCGTACGGCAGGGCACCGCCCGGCTGCACGAGACCGCCATGATGATCCAGGGCCGCCTCGCCGAGGGCACCCCCGACGAGGCCACCGCCGAGCTGGTGCAGCGGCGCATCGCGGACGCCGAGATCGCCGCCGAGCGGCTGGGCCTGCTGCTGCTGACCGCGCGCAGCGCCGAGCGGGCCGACACCCTGACGCTGCACCTGCCCGGCGCGCCGGTGCCGACGGGGGCGCACCGGCAGGTGCCGGAGCAGGCGTCGGCGACCCTGCGGCGCGACCTGGAGGCGCTGCGGCTGCTGGTGCTGCGCCCGGTCGACGAGAGCGCGGGCACCGGCATGGCGCACGTGCGCAACCGGCTCATCGGGTACCGCGAGGAGGAGAACCTGCCGGTCGCCCCGGCCGCCGTGCAGGACGTCTTCCGCGGCATCGGCGAGTCGGCGCGCGCGGTGCTGGGGCTGCGGATCGCTCTCGACGGGGCGGTCGACGAGTCGGACGACTCCCCCGCCACCACGCGTTCCCGCGAGGAGCTCGACGCGGAGGACGCCGCGATCGGCGGGGTCGAGGACGAGGGCGAGGAGGAGGAGCGGACGGGTCTGCGCAGGCTGACCACGCGCGCCGCCCTCCAGGTCACCGTGGGCGCGTCGCTGGCGATCGTGGGCGGCGAGTTCCTGTCCAGCCAGCGCTGGTACTGGGCCGTGCTGACCTGCTGGATCGTCTTCCTCAACACCTCGTCCACGGGCGAGATCGTGGTCAAGGGCTCCCGGCGGCTGCTGGGCACGGTGCTCGGCGTGGTCGCCGGTATCGTGCTGGCCGGGCTGGTCGGGCACCACACCTGGACGGCGTTCGCGCTCGTGCTGGTGTTCCTGTTCGCGATGTTCTACACGGCACCGGTCTCGTACACGCTGAGCTCGTTCTTCGTGACGTCGGCCCTGGGGCTGCTCTACACGCTGCTGCACACCTACAGCCGGTCGGTGCTGTTCCTGCGCATCGAGGAGACCGCGCTGGGCGCGGCGTGCGGGATCATCGCGGCGGCCGTGGTGCTGCCCGTGCACACGGACCGCAGGACGAACGACCTGCTGGACGCCGCGCTGGACCGGCTCGCCGAGGTCACGGAGGCGGCGGTCGACCAGCTCAGCGGCGGCAGCGTGCCCGATCTGCTCGACCGGGCGCGCGACCTCGACCAGGCGCTGGCGGACCTGCGCGCGGGCACCCAGCCGCTGACCCATCCGGTCACCCCGCTGCGTGCCCGCCGCAACACCGCGCGGTACGTGGTGGCCCTCCTGGAGACCTGCGCCTACCACGCGCGTGCCCTCGCGGCGACCGCGGAACTGCTGCCCACCCACCCGTCGATCGCGGCGGACCCGCGGCTGCGCGGGGTGGGGAAGCGGGTCGCGCACAACCTGGAGGCGATCGCCGCGCACGTCGCGGACGAGGAGAGCACGGCCGAGGTGGAGACGGGGCCGAGCATCGCGTCGATGCTGGAGCACGACATCTCCGCCACGCCGCGCTACGGGCGGATCACCGACCGCGTGCTGCGTCATCTCCAGCGGCTCGACGAGGGCGTGGTGGGTCTGGCCCGCCCGCTGGGCGCACCGGTGGCCCGGCCGCGGGGCTGAGGCCGCCGGGACCCGGGCCCGCCCGGCGAACGCCGAACGGCGGATCCGCCGTGTGCCCTCGCGTCGTGCGGGGCACGCGGCGGATCCGCCGTTCCGGGTGGTGCGCCGAGGGGGCCGATGCCGTCAGAAGTCGGTCGGCAGTCCGCTGACCTCGGCGATGCCGCGCAGTTCCTCGGTCTCCCGGTGCCGGGCGCCGATGAAGTCGGCGATCTCGCCCAGCCGTTCCGGGTCGGCCGCGGTGTCCGCGTCGGTGACGACGCGCACCGGGCCGCTGTCGCCCGTGTCGAGCTCGATCAGCTCGTTGTCCAGCCGGCCGGTGAGGGCCGCGGCGATGACCAGGGCGGCCTCGTCGCGCACCTCCTGCGGCAGTTGCTGGGCCTTCTCGCCGTCGAGCGCGAAGTCGAGCGTCGCGGGTTCTTCGTTGTCGATCGCCTGGAGTGCGGGGCCGACCACCGTGAGCAGCTGCCGGTAGTCCTCGTCCGGCATACGGATGCGCAGGAGGTCCAGGTAGACGTCCACGGGGCGGCCGTCGGGCGGAAGCTCGGATTCGCTCATTGGCTCCGTGTTCCCCTTCCGCGACACCTCAGACCTCGCACACCGGGCGGATCAGACCTTGCGCCAGCGGGCGAGGGCGAAGGAGAACACTCCGAAGAGCGCGAGACCGACGGCGACGACGACCAGCAGCCACGGGCCCGCCGGGGTTCCGGCGAAGGTGCGCAGGGTGTCGTCCAGGCCCTTGGCCTTGTCGGGCTCGTACTCGATCGCCGCGCGGACGGCGAAGACACCGGCCACGGCGAAGACGATGCCGCGCGCGGCGCCGCCGCCGACGCCGGTCACGTCCACGAGCCGGCGCACCCGCTGCGACATCTCCGCCAGCCTCAGCTTCTTGTGGTAGTGCCGGGTGACCGCGCGGAACGCGATCCACAGGCCCGCCGCGACGATGCCGACGCCCGCCGCGCCGACCAGCCACTGGCCGCCGGGGATGCCCAGCGCACGGGCGGTGGCGTCGCGCGACGTCTGGTCGCTGGAACCGCCGCCGCCCGAGCCGGCCGCGAACGACAGGGCGGAGTAGGCGACGAAGCAGTAGAAGACGAACCGCACGGCGGCCAGCGCGCGCTTCTGCGGCTTGCCCCCGTCCTCGCCGGCCGACCCGAAGACCACCTCCGAAAGGCGCCACAGCGCCATGCAGGCCAGGCCGAGCCCGACCGCCCACAGCATCACCTTGCCGAACGGCTTGTCGGCGATCGACGCGAGGGCTCCGCCCCGGTCGGCCTGGTGCTCGTTGTCGCCGAAGGCGATCTGCACCGCCAATATTCCGACGAGCACGTAGATCACGCCCCGGGCGGTGAGCCCGGCCTTGGCGGCAGCCTTCACCCCGGTGCCCTTGGCAGCCTGCTCGGTACGAGCCCGGCCCGTCTGTGCTGTCGCACTCATGTTCATGTCGACCTCCCGGGGTCCGAATGCCCCGGGTCGCGTCCGGCACACTCACCGCGACGGCCCGCCCGGCACACCGCGGGGCGGCGCGCCGAAGCGCGTGGGGGCGCCCGTTCGCCGCCGGCCGCGCGCCGGTCCGGGACCGGGTCTCCCGCCGGCCTGTCGCCCTTCAACGGCGAAGCGCCCGTGGGGGGTTGGGGACACACAGGGGTCTGTGTGTCCCCAACCCCCCACGGGCGGTGGCGGATCGGGGTGCGCGGTCGTGCGGTCAGGCCGTGCGGGGACGCGGTGCGCGGGTGCGGCGGACCTGGCGCTCCTCCATCGCCTCGTCGCGGATGCGGGCGCAACTGCGGTTGATCAGACGGGAGACGTGCATCTGGGAGATGCCCAGCCGGTCGGCGATGCGGCTCTGCGTCATGTCCTCGAAGAAGCGCATGTACAGGATGGACCGCTCCCGTTCCGGCAGCCGCCGCAGCCCCTCCTTCGCGGACTCGCGGTCCACGACGGTGTCGAACGACGAGTCGGACTCGCCGAGCCGGTCCGCCAGGCTGTGGCCGTCGCTGTCGGCGGACAGCTCCGCGTCGAGGGAGAGCGTGCTGAAGCTCTCCAGCGCCTCCATCCCGGCGCCGACCTCCTCCTCCGACAGGCCCGCGTGGGCGGCGATGTCGGCGACGGACGGCTCGGGGCTGCCGGGGCTCTGGGTCAGGTCACGGCGGGCGGCGCGCACCTTGTTGCGCAGTTCCTGCACGCGGCGCGGCACGCGCAGCGCCCACATGCGGTCGCGGAAGTGGCGCTTGACCTCGCCGGTGATGGTCGGCACGGCGTAACTCTCGAACGCGCCGCGTTCGGGGTCGAACCGGTCGATGGCCTTCACCAGGCCGAGCGCGGCAACCTGGCGCAGGTCCTCGATCGACTCGCCGCGGTCGCGGAAGCGCCCGGCGATGCGGTGGGCCATGGGCAGCCAGGCGGCGGCGAGTTCGTCCCGGGCGGCGTCCCGTTCGGGGCCTTCCTCCAGGGCGGCGAGACGGCGGAAGAGGGCCGCGGTGTCCGGGGCGTCGTCGTGGCTGCGTCGCGCGGGACCGGCCTCGCGGGAGGTCGTTCCGGGACGGGTGGTCGGCATTTCGGTGAGCATGCGCTGTCGCTCCTGAACGCAACGAGGGTTTCAGGGATGTGGGCGGGAGGGGCGATGTCCGTGGTCCACCACGGAACGGGGCCTCGAAACTCCCGCCGGCGCGCCTCCGGTCCGAAGCACGGGAGTTCGACTGCCCCTGCGCCCCGCGGGCAAACCGACGCAACCGTTCCGGATCGCGCGCCGGGTGCCCGTGCCACCTCAGCCCAGGGGCACCAGGGCGCTGATGCACTTGCCGCCCGCGGGCAGGCCGGACACCCGGACGTCGCGGGCCAGCCGGCACACCAGGGGCCAGCCGTGGCCGCCGAACCGGTTGCGGCCCTGCGGGTCGACGGGCGGCCTCGTGACGGGGGTGTCCGTGCAGCGGTCGCTGACCCGGACGCGGACTCCGCCGCCGCACACGTCCACGTCGAAGTCCGTGATGCCGCCGCCGTGCAGTATCGCGTTGGTCGTCAGCTCGGAGGTGACGAGCAGCGCGTCGCACAGCGCCTCCCGGTCGCACGTGGCGCCGGTGACGTGGCAGCGGTCGGCGACGGCGCGCTCCACCGCCCTGCGCGCGTCGGCGGGCAGGCACCCGCCGCCCGTCCGTTCCGCGGGGCCGGACCGCACCGTGCCGGGCGGTCCGGTCAGGGGATCGGTCCTGTGGCTCTCACACATCGGTTCGCTCCCTGCGCTGGCCTGTTTCCGGTGAGCCGTGCGGCTCGTGCGTCCGCACGGCGGTCGGGTGCCGCGGGGTCCGCGGTCCGGCGCGGACCCCGCGAAGCCCCTCGCCGGCCGTTCCCGGTCTCCCGTTGGCCTCATGTGTCCGGCTCACCCCTCCAGCCGCCGGCAAACCTCCGCCGCCGGGCCGGGAATCCGGGGGCACCGCCCGGTCGTCAAGGGCGGCGCGCTGGGTAGACGCACGCACATGACCGAAGTCGTGGACTCGGACGAACTGTTGCGGCGGATACGGCGCGCGCGGGACTGCGCGGCCCAGGAGGAACGGAGATGGAGGGCAGGGGCGTCCCCGGAGACGGCGCCCTCGACGGAGGACGCCGGCGGCGCGGCGGACGCGGCCGTGCGGAGCGTCGCCTACCAGGCGGTCGGCCGGGTGCTGGACGAGATCCTGACCCCCGGCAGAACGCACGACGGGGTCTGACCGCACGCGCGGGTCCCCGCGCGCGGCACGCGGACGCATGATGGTTTACGGTTCATCAACAGCGGCGCCGCGGCCTTCGGGCCGCCCGGCGGACCGCTGCGGGCCCTGGTCGGCTTCCCCCGGTCGATCAGGGCCCTTCTGCGTGTCCGCTCCCCCGCCCGGCCGGACGGCGCCCGCCCCGGCTCGTGACACCGGCGGTCGGCGCGACCACGCACCGTCGCCCTCCCGGGCCGTCCCGTTCGGCCGCCACTGCCGCGTTCTCGCTGGTCAGCGCCGCCTTCCCGCTGCCGAGGTGCCGGGGGCTGCGGCAGCGGCTGAAATGGGCTGTAGGGAAAGCCCGGGAACCACCGGCGGCAAGGGAGCCCTGATCATGCCCAAAGTGAAAAAACTGCTCACCGCGCTCCCTCCGCCACAGCGCGATCGCCTGATGGACCTCTCCCGCGAGGTGATGTTCCCGGAGGACACGAGGATCTTCGAGAGCGGCGGCAAGGCCGACCGGTTCTGGGTGGTGCACTCGGGGGCCGTCTCGCTGGACCAGCAGGTCACCGAGCACCAGCGGGTGACCGTGGCCAGTCTGAGCGTCGGCGACCTGCTCGGCTGGTCCTGGCTGTTCCCGCCGCACCGGTGGGACTTCGGCGCCGAGGCCTTCAGCCCCGTACGGGCCTACGAGTTCGACGCGGCGCCGGTGCTGCGGCTCTGCGAGGCGGAGCCGGCGCTGGGCCTGACCCTCGTCCGAACCGTCGCGGAGATCCTCGCCCACCGGCTGGAGATGACGCGCGGCAAGCTGCTGGAGCAGTACTCGCTGCACCGGCACGGGGTGATGTAGCGCGGGTGGGAGGCGCTCGCGCGCGCCTCCCACCCGTGCACCGCCGTCCGCTCGCCGGACCGTCAGATCCGGTACCGGCGCAGGTCCGGCATGACCATGGCCAGCACCAGCATGATCACGACCACCAGCAGACCGCCGCCCGCGACGGCCGCGCGCGGGCCGAACAGGGAACCGCCGGTGCCGTGCAGGACGTCGGCCAGCCGGGGTCCGCCCGCGACCACGACCGTGAAGACGCCCTGGAGGCGGCCGCGCATCTCGTCGGTGGCCGCGGACAGCAGGATCGCGCCGCGGAAGACCATGGAGACCATGTCGGCGACGCCCGCGGCGGCCAGGAACACCACGGCGACCCACAGGTTGCGGCTCAGGCCGACCCCGGCCACCGCGACGCCCCAGGCGACCACCGCGCCGATGACCATCCAGCCGTGGCGGCGGGCCCGCGAGAACGTGCCCGAGAACAGGCCGCCGACGACCGCGCCGATCGGGATCGCCGCGTAGAGCATGCCGAGCGCCAGGCCCTCGCCGTACGGCGCGAAGGTCTCCGACGCCATCTGCGGGAACAGCGCGCGGGGCATGCCGAAGACCATGGCGACGATGTCCGCGAGGAAGGACAGCAGCAGCACCTTGTGCAGGGAGATGTAGTGGAACCCCGCGGAGACCTCCCGCCAGCCGGCCCGCCGTGACGTGGAGCCGTCGAGCGGCGGCAGCGCGGGCAGCCGGAAGACCGCCCACACGGTGACGCACAGCGCCAGCGCGTCGATGAGGTACAGCTCGGGCAGGCCGATGACCGGGATCAGCGCGCCCGCGAGCAGCGGCCCGGCCACCAGACCCGTCTGCATGACGGTGGAGCTGAGCGCGTTGGCGGCGGGCAGTTCGTGCGCGGGGACGAGCCGGGCCACCGAGGCGCTGCGGGCCGGGGAGTTGAGGCCGAAGAACGCCTGCTGGAGGGCGAGCAGCACGATGAGCGTGCCGACCGAGTCGAAGCCGAGGACGGCCTGCACCCAGAACAGCAGGGAGGTGACGGCGATGCCGCAGTTGGTGATCAGCAGCAGCTTGCGGCGGTCCATGCTGTCGGCGATCGCGCCGCCCCACAGCGCGAACACGACGAGCGGGACGAGTCCGGCGAGGCTGGCGTAGCCCACCCACGCCGAGGAGCCCGTGATGTCGTAGATCTGCTTCGGCACGGCCACGGCGGTGAGCTGGCTGCCGACGGAGGTGACGATGGTGGAGGTCCACAGCCGGCGGAACGCGGGGTGGCGCAGCGGGCGGGTGTCCATCGCCCAGCGGCGCCAGCCGGTCCTGGGCACCGCCTCCGCCGCCGGTGCGGGGGCGTCCGGCGGCGCCGCGGGGGCGGGCGGGGCCGCCGCGGGCGCGGGGGTGTCGGGGGCGCCCCCGGAGCCGGTGCCGGAACTGCTCTCGGTACTTTCGCTCGTGTCCACGGGCTTCCTGGTTGCTCGATACATCTTTCGATTCGGTGTTCACTATCGCAGGAGCACCCCGGCACCGGAAAGCACGGTCCGCGCACTGCCGTGCGAACCTCCCGGAACCCGCGCCCCCGTGGGCACTTCACGCCCGCGAATCGGGCCCGATCCCACATCTCGTGGAACTCGGCTGTTTCAGCCCCGCCGGATCAGGTGACCCGACACCGGCAACCATGACAAGGGCACGACGACATCAGGCACAGGTGACTTTCATGGACAACTGGCGATCCCACGCGGCATGCAGCAACGAGGACCCGGAGCTGTTCTTCCCCATCGGCACGGGCGCCCCGGCGCTGCTGCAGACGGAACAGGCCAAGGCCGTCTGCGGGCACTGCCGGGTACGGGAGGACTGCCTTCAGTGGGCCCTGGAAACCGGCCAGGGTGTGGGTGTGTGGGGCGGCACGAGCGAGACGGAGCGCAGGACGCTCAAGCGCCGCGCGGCGACCCGGCGACGGGCGGGCCGGTCCTGAGCGGACCGGACGGCACCGCACGGGTGTGGGGGCGGCCATCGTCCGACGATGGCCGCCCCCACACCCGTGTCCGGACGGGCCGTCAGGGCGTGGCCGGCTTGCCCGCCGTGTACAGCCAGGTCCGGAACAGGGACCCCAGGTCCTGGCCCGACAGGCGCTCGGCGAGGCGTACGAACTGCGCGGTGGTCGCGTTGCCGTGCCGGTGCTCGGTGGCCCAGGCCCGCAGGATGCGCAGGAAGACCTTGTCGCCCACCGCGTTGCGCAGTTCCTGGAGGGTCATGGCGCCGCGGCTGTAGACCGGGGAGGCGAAGATGTTCTCGCCGCTGCCCGGGTCGGCCGGCGGGAACGCCCACAGGGAACTGGTCGCGGCGCGCGCGTACAGGGCGTCGAAGCTCTGCTGCGCCGTCCGCCCGCCGTGCTGCTCGCTGTAGAGCCATTCCGCGTACGTGGCGAAGCCCTCGTTGAGCCAGATGTCCTGCCAGCTGGTGAGGGAGACGGAGTCACCGAACCACTGGTGGGCGTTCTCGTGGACGAAGGTGCTCAGGCTCGGTGCCGAGTCGTACAGCGGCCGGGTCTGCGTCTCCAGCGCGTACCCGACGTCCGGGGCGTCGTCGACGATGGAACCGGCGGCGCGGAACGGGTAGGGGCCGAAGATCCCGCTCTCCCACTTCAGGACCGCCGGGAGCTGGTCGACGACCGGGTCCGCCTCGGCCGCCTCGCGGGGGTCGACCGCGCTGTACACCTGGACGCCGTCCGCGGTCCGGTACTGCTTGACGTCGAAGGTGCCGACGGTGGCGGTGGCCAGGTAGGACGCCATGGGTTCCGTCTGCCGCCAGCGGAACGTGGTGCGGCCGTGCGCGGTGCGCCGGCCGAGCAGCACGCCGTTGGCGACGGCGGTGGTGCCGGCGGGCACGGTGATCGTGAAGTCGTAGGAGGCCTTGTCCGCGGGGTGGTTGTCGCCCGGGAACCAGGTCATGGCGCCCTGCGGCTCGCCCGCGACGAACGCGCCGTCGTCGGTGGGGATCCAGCCGTCCGGCGAGCCGTCGGGGTCGGTGACCGGCTGCGGGACGCCGCCGTAGACGACGGTGACGTCGAACTGCTGCCCCGCGCGCAGTGCCTTGCGCGGGGTGACGACGAGTTCCTGCCCGTCGCGCCGGAAGGCGGCCCGGGTGCGGTCGACGGTGACGGAGGTGACGGTCAGTCCCTCCAGGTCGAGGTCGAAGCTGCTGAGCGACCGGGTCGCGCGCGCCGTGAGGACGGCCCGGCCGTCGAGGTGCCCGCTCGCGGTGTCGTAGCCGAGCGTCAGGCCGTAGTGGCCGACGTCGTAGCCGCCGTTGCCGGCGAGGGGGAAGTACGGGTCGCCCGCGCCGGGGGCACCGGGGGTCGCGGCCGCGGCGGGGCCGGCGGTGGCGAGCAGGGCGCCGAGGGCGAGCGGCACGGTGAGCGCCACCGCGCGGCGGCCGAGGCGGGCCGGGCGCCGCCGGGTGACCGTGCCGTCGGCGGGGTGGCGTCCGGCGGCCGACTGCTGAGAGGGCGTCACGTGCGCTCCAAGGAGTGGGGGACGGGGGCGCCCCAGCGTAGGACGATCAGGTCCGGGTGCGTGTCACGAACAGATCAACTCCGTACGCGGCGCGGGGTGGTTGTCCGGGCGACGGCGGCTTCGTCCGTAGTCTCCGGGCTGTCGTCGTCCCGTCACCGGGCCGCCGGTTCCGCCGCGCTCGGCGAGGCCGCCGGCGGCCCTCCGGAAAGGTCCCGCCCGTGAGTGTGCGAGTGCGCCGTGTGTACGAACCGCCCGACGAGGGGGACGGGGTCCGTGTCCTCGTCGACCGGTTGTGGCCCCGCGGGCTGTCCAAGGACGCGGCCCGCGTGGACGAATGGCCGAAGGGGCTGACCCCGACGGCCGGACTGCGCCGCTGGTACCACTCCGGCGAGGGCGACTTCGAGGAGTTCCGGCGCCGCTACGAGGCCGAGCCGTCGAACCGGAGGCGGCCGAACTCCTGCGTACCGTACGGGAGTTGGTCAAGCACGGCCCGGTGACGCTGCTGACCGCGTCCCGGGAGCCGGAGCACAGCCACGCGGCCGTGCTCGCGGACCTCCTGGGAGCGTGAGGGCACGGCCCGTCCGCGCCCGGCCGGGGCCGTGCTCCGCTCAGCCCGTCTGCTCGGCCGCCGCCCGGCCGGCCGCGCGGCCGGAGAAGAGGCAGCCGCCGAGGAAGGTGCCCTCCAGGGCGTTGTAGCCGTGCACGCCGCCGCCGCCGAACCCGGCGACCTCACCGGCCGCGTACAGGCCCTCGACCGGCTCGCCGTCGGCGCCCAGCGCGCGCGAGTCGAGGTCGGTCTGGATGCCGCCGAGGGTCTTGCGGGTCAGGACGTGCAGCTTGACGCCGATCAGCGGCCCGGCCTCCGGGTCGAGGACGCGGTGCGGCGTGGCGACGCGGCCGACGCGGTCGCCGATGTAGCGGCGGGCGTTGCGGATGCCCTGGATCTGCGAGTCCTTGCTGTACGGGTTGGCGATCTGGAGGTCGCGCGCCTCGATCTGGCGCCGGACCGTCGCGGCGTCGAGCAGCGGCTTCGGGGTCAGCCCGTTCATCCTGTCGACGAGCTCTTCGAGGGTGTCGGCGACGACGAAGTCCGCCCCGTTGCGCAGGAAGGCGTCCACCGGGCCGGGCGCGCCCTTGCCGAACAGCCGCTCCTTGAGGAACGCCTTGCGGTTCTTCGCGGTGATGTCGGGGTTCTGCTCCGAGCCGGAGAGCATGAACTCCTTCTCGACGATCTTCTGCGTGAGGATGAACCAGGAGTGGTCGTGGGCGGCGATGTCCTCGGTGGTGCGCAGATGCGCCAGGGTGCCGAGGGTGTCGTAGCTCGGCAGGCACGGGTCGGGCAGCCGCCGGCCGAGGGCGTCGAACCACATCGAGGAGGGCGCAGCCAGGATGCGGATGCCGTGGCCGGGCCAGATCGGGTCCCAGTTCTGGATGCCCTCGGTGTAGTGCCACATCCGGTCGCGGTTGACCAGGCGGGCGCCCGCCTTCTCGGTGATGTCGAGCATCCGGCCGTCGACGTGCGCGGGGACGCCGGTGACCATCTCGGCGGGCGGGGTGCCCAGGCGGGCGGGCCAGTGACGGCGCACCAGTTCGTGGTTGGCGCCGATGCCGCCGCTGGTGACGATCACGGCCTGCGCGGTGAGTTCGAACTCGCCGACGGCGTCACGGTTGGAGGAGACGCCGCGCGGCGAGGTGTCCTCGGCGAGCAGGGTGCCGCGCACGCCGCGTGCCGCGCCGTCCTCGATCACGAGGGCGTCCACCTGGTGGCGGTGGTGGAAGGTGAGCAGCCCGTCGCGGGAGGCCTGCCGGGCGTACCGCACGAACGGTTCGACGACACCCGTGCCGGTGCCCCAGGCGATGTGGAAGCGCGGCACGGTGTTGCCGTGGCCGTGGGCGCGCAGGTCGCCGCGCTCGGCCCAGCCGACGGTGGGCAGCAGCTTGATGCCGTGCCCGTCGAGCCAGGACCGCTTCTCCCCCGCCGCGAACTCCACGTAGGCGCGCGCCCAGCGCACCGCCCAGGAGTCCTCGGCCAGTTCGCCCTCGGTGCGGTCGAACTGCGCGCTGCCCTGCCAGTCGCTCCAGGCCAGTTCGAGGGAGTCCTTGACGCCGAGGCGGCGCTGTTCCGGGGAGTCGACGAGGAACAGCCCGCCGAAGGACCAGAAGGCCTGGCCGCCGAGGTTGGCGGCGTTCTCCTGGTCGACGAGCGCGACCCTGCGGCCCCGGCTGGTCAGTTCGTGCGCGGCGACCAGGCCCGCGAGGCCCGCTCCGACGACGATGACGTCGGCATCCATGGCGACCGTCCCTTTCCTCATCCGCCGCTGTGCGCGGTGCGGTTGTCGGCGCTGCCGTCCGTGAGCAGCGCGGTGAGCAACTGCCGCAGCCAGGCGCGGGCGTGCTCGACGTCCTTGTCCAGCAGCAGTTGGGTGGTGACTCCGTCGTACGCGGCGACGACCGCGTGGGCGGCCTGTTCCGCGTCGCCGAGCACGGCGGGCGCCCCGGCGTGCGCGGCGGCCCGCTCCAGCCGGTCGGCGACGGCGCGGCGCAGCCCGGCCCGGTGTTCGAGGAGCACCTCGGCCACGGTGGCGTCGCGGGCCGCGTGCACCAGGAAGTCCGTCTTGACCAGGAGCCAGTCCGGGTCGAAGAGCAGGACCTCGGTGACGCGGTCGACGGCGGCGGGCACGTCGAGGTCGGGTCCGTCGAGGGCGAGCGCGTCCGCGACCTGGCCGGAGATGAGGTCGGCGCGTTCGCGGTAGAGCGCGAAGAACAGTTCGTCCAGGCTGTCGAAGTTGGAGTAGAAGGCGCCCCGGGTGTAGCCGGCCGCCTCGCAGACCTCCTCGATCGAGACCCGCCCGAACCCCTTGGCCGCGAACACCGTGAACGCGGCGTCCAGCAGCCTGGCCCGGGTGCGGACCCGGCGCCGGGTCACGCGCGCGCCCGTCGCGGGCGCCGCCGCGTCCCGTCCGTCCCCGCCGATCCCGCCGTCCCCGGCTGCCATGCGACGCCCCGCCTTCCGTCCGATACGGGAATGTATCCGATACGGCGGTGTATCGGGAGGGGTCGCACGGGTCCGGTTTCCGCGTTCGCGCCGAGCCGGACGGCGGGCGGCGCACCCTCCCGTTAACCGAACGCATTTTCGAACAAGGCGTTACGCTGGACCCATGACCACGCACCTCCAGGCATCCCTCTTCGACCAGACCGACCGGCTGCGGCTCGGCGGCCTCGACGGCGTGCACCGGGCCGCGCTCGGCTCCGGCGCCTGGATCGACGTGCTGCCCGGCTGGCTGTCCGGGGCCGACGACCTGTTCGAGCACCTGGTCACGGCGGTGCCCTGGCGGGCCGAGCGCCGGGAGATGTACGACCAGGTCGTGGACGTCCCCCGGCTGCTCCGCTTCTACGGCGACGGCGCCGCCCTCCCGCACCCGGTGCTCGACGAGGCCCGCGAGGCGCTGTCCGACCACTACGCGGCCGAACTGGGCGAACGCTTCGCCACGGCCGGCCTCTGCTACTACCGCGACGGCCGCGACAGCGTCGCCTGGCACGGCGACCGGACCGGCCGGGGCTCCCGCGAGGACACGATGGTCGCGATCCTGTCGGTGGGCGAACCCCGGGACCTGCTGCTGCGCCCGGTGGGCGGCGGCGGCACGGTACGGCGGCCGCTCGGGCACGGGGACCTGATCGTGATGGGCGGCTCCTGCCAGCGGACGTGGGAGCACTGCGTGCCGAAGACCGCCCGGGGCGCGGGGCCGCGGATCAGCGTCCAGTTCCGCCCGCGCGGCGTGCGCTGACCGGCCCGGCGGGCGGGGCGCGGACGGCCGCGCGGCCCGTCCTCGAACTGAAGTAGGGTTCCGGCCATGGCCCTGCGCATCAGCGCCACCAATCCCGAGCACCCGGCGCTTCTGCTCGAACTCCCCTGGGACGTCCCGCTGGAGGAGTGGCCCGAGTCGTACCTCGTGCCGCTGCCCCGCGGCATCTCCCGGCACGTCGTGCGCTACGCGCGCGCCGGCGACGAGGTCGTCGCGGTGAAGGAACTCGCGGAACGGCCGGCCCTGCGCGAGTACCAGCTGCTGCGCGACCTGGACCGGCTCGGCATCCCCGCGGTCGACGCGCTCGCCGTGGTGACCGGACGGGTCGACGCGTCCGGCGAAGCGCTCGAACCGGTGCTGATCACACGGCACTTGGGCGGCTCGATGCCCTACCGCTCGATGTTCGAGACGACGATGCGGCCGGCCACCGTGCACCGGTTGATGGACGCGCTGGCCGTCCTGCTGGTGCGCCTGCACCTCGCCGGGTTCGCGTGGGGCGACTGCTCGCTGTCCAACACGCTGTTCCGGCGGGACGCGGGCGCCTACGCGGCCTATCTGGTGGACGCCGAGACCGGCGACCTGCATCCCCGGCTGTCCGACGGGCAGCGGGAGTACGACCTCGACCTGGCGCGGGTGAACATCAGCGGGGAGCTGCTGGACCTGGAGGCGTCGGGCGCGCTGCACCCCTCCGTGGACCCGCTGGAGTTCGGCACGGAGATCTGCGAGCGCTACCGGGGGCTGTGGCGGGAACTGACCCGCACCTCCGTCTATCCGGCGGGCAAGTACCACTACATCGAGCGCCGCATCCGCCGCCTCAACGACCTCGGCTTCGACGTCGCGGAGATGCAGATCGCGCACTCCTCCAACGGCGACACCGTCACGTTCGTGCCGAAGGTCGTCGACGCGGGCCACCACCAGCGGCAGTTGCTGCGGCTGACGGGCCTCGACGCCGAGGAGAACCAGGCCAGGCGGCTGCTGAACGACCTGGAGTCCTGGATGGCCACGCAGGACGACGCCGACCCGGACCAACTGCCGCCCGCCCGGCCCGAGGTGCTGGCGCACCGCTGGGTGCGGGAGGTGTTCCGGCCCACCGTGCGGGCCGTGCCGCGGGACCTGCGCGGCGGGATGGACGCCGCGGAGCTGTACCACGAACTGCTGGAACACCGCTGGTACCTGTCCGAGCGGGCACAGCACGACATCGGCCTGGACACCGCCGTCGCGGACTTCGTCGAGCACATCCTGCCGAAGGCCGGCAGGGTCCCCCCGACGGAGGGCTGACCGGACGGGGCGGGCCGCCGGGGACCCGCCCCGCGCGCTCAGGCCGGCGGGACCACCGCCACCGGGCAGGCCGCGTGGTGCAGCACGCCGTGCGCCACCGAACCGATCCGGGCACCCACCGACGTACGCCGCACCCGGCGCCCGACGACCATCAGCTGCGCCCGCCCCGCCACCGCGAGCAGCACCTGGCCGGCGCTCCCCATCTCCACGTGCTCGACGACGGGCACGTCCGGGAAACGCTCGCGCCAGGGCCGCACCGCCTCGGCGAGCGCCTTGCGCTCGAACGGTTCGGGCCCGCCCGCCTCGTCGAGCAGGCGCAGCGAGCCGGGGCTGTAGGCGAAGACCGGCGGCAGGCTCCACGCCCGCACCACGCGCACGGACGCGCCGCGCGCTGCGGCCGTCTCGAAGGCGAAGCCCAGTTCGGGCGCGCTGTCCTCGGGGCTGCCCTGCTGGCCGACGACGACCTCCCGCCCGGCGGCCTCGCCGGAGGCGCGGTCGTCCGCGCGGACCAGGACGACGGGACGCACGGTCTCGGCGATCACGCGCTGGCCCACGGAACCGAGCAGGAAGCCCACCACCGACGCCTGCCCGCGCGAGCCGAGCACCAGGGTGCCGGCCTCGGCCGCCGCCACCTCGGACAGTACCTCGGGCGCCCGCCCCTCCCGGACGTCGGCGGTCACCTCAAGTCCCGGGTGGCGCAGGGCCAGTTCCGCCACCGCGCGGCCGACGGTCTCGTGCGCCCAACGGTCCTGGACGTCGCGGTGGCCGGCGTCCACGCCCTCGTACGGCTGGAACTGCCACACGTGCACCACGCGCAGCACCAGTCCGTGGCGCACCGCCTCCCGGGCCGCCCACGCCAGCGCCGCGGTGCTCTCGTCCGTTGCGTCGAATCCTGCGATCAGTGTGCTCACGGGGCCTCATTGTGCCCGCCGGCCCGGGGACCCGCGCCCGCGCCCGGATGACCGAAAGGCGATCTTGACCGCTCTTCGGGAGTACGTGAGATTGGACCGGCCCTGCGCCGCGCACCTTCCGGCCGTCCCGTCCCGTCCCATCCCGGCCCGGCCCGTTCCTCCGGAGGCGACATGACCGTTGCGACCACGACCGACGTCGAGGCGGTGGTGCGACGTGACGCCTCGCTGCTGGAGGAGGACCTCGCCGCGTTCCTCGGCACCCTGGTACCACCCTCGAGTGACGTGTACGGGGCGGCACTTCGGCGCTCCCTGTACGAACCGGTGGCCGACGCGCTCGGTTCGAAGGCGGGACAGCCCGCGCTGCCCGGCCCGGGGGCACCGCTGCGGCCGTCGATGGTCTACTGGGCGTACCGCAACTACCGGGGCTTCGACGCCGGGGAGGCCGAGGGCCTGGACGCCGTGCGGCGGGTGGCCGTGGCCGTCCGCGTCCTGCTCAAGGCGGCCGTCGCGATCGACGACATCCAGGACGGCAGCGACGTCCGGTACGGCGAACCGGCCCTCCACCGCGGCCACGGTGTGCCGCTCGCCCTCAACACCGCCTCCTGGCTGGTCGCGGCGGCACTGGAGCACGCGGCGCACCCGGCCGCCGTGGCCGGTCTGGTGCGGTCCGTCCGCGACGGGTTCACCGGCCAGGCCGCCGACCTGGCGGCCCGCTCGGCGGACACCCGCGCCGCCCTGCTGACCGCGCCGCCCGAGGAGCGGGTGCGGTTCTGGGAGTCGGTGGCGGAGCTGAAGACGGGCACGCTGTTCCTGATGCCCCTCGGCGCCGCCCTGCTCGCGCTCGACGTGGTGGAGGAGGAGCGGCGCACCCTCGACGAGGCGATGCGCAGGCTCGGTCTCGCCAGTCAGCTCTTCAACGATCTGACGGACGTACTGCCGGAGTTCGGCGGGGCCAACTCCCACGAGGACTTCGCCGGTCTGGGCAACCGCGTCTTCCTGGAACTGCTCGGCGACGGCTCCGGCTCCGGCGGTGACCTCGGCCCGGCGGCGCTGAAGACGTACGTGCTGGACCACCCGCGGCTGCGGCCCACCCTCCTCGCCCTGTCGGCCGAGGCGGCCGAACTGAAGCGGTCCGCCAAGGAGTTGGTGCACGGGGTGTGCACGTCCGCCGCCTCCGCCGCGTACTTCGACCTGACCATCGACCGCAAGGGCCACGTCATCGACCGGCTGCACGACACGCTCCGGCAGCGGGAGCAGGCGTGAACGCCCCGCGGAACGCGGCCGGGGAGGAGCGGCGAACGGCGCCCGGACCCGCCCGCGTACCGCTGAGCGACCGGCTGCGGGCGGAGACCCGCTCCTGGCACGACGCCCTGGAGGCCACCGGCTTCGCCGCCGCGATGCTCGCCGGGACGCTGCCGCGCGACCGGTACGCCGGCCAGCTCGCCGCCCTGCGCGTGGTGCTCGGGGCGCTGGAGGAGGAGTTGTCGGGCGCCGCCGCGACGAGCCCGGCGGCGGCCGGGGTGTGGTCGCCGGAGCTGGCCAAACTGCCGTTCCTCGAACGGGACTTGACGTACCTCTCGAACACCGCGCCGAGGGTGCGGGCACCCGCGGAGGCCGAGGCGTTCGCGCGCGGGATCCGTGCCGCGGAGCCGCTCGCGCTGCTCGGCTGCCTCTACGTCCTCGAAGGCTCCACGCTGGGCGCGCGCATGCTCCGCCCGCACGTCTGCCGGGCCTACGGGCTCGACGGCCCCGACGGCGCCGCCTACTACGGCAGCGGCGACCGCGACCGCTGGTCCCGCTTCACGGCCCGCCTGAACGGTACGGTCACCGGTCCGGCGGAGCAGGACCGCGTCGTCGCGGGGGCCGTGACCGCGTACGGGCACACCCGCGCGGTGACGGAGGCGCTGTCGGCGGGGCTCGGCCGGCGGTGAACCCCCTGTCCCGGCCCGGCTCCTAGGCCTCGCCCTCCAGCGCCGGGGAGAGCTGCCTGCGGGAGGAGACGCCGAGTTTCCGGAACACCTTGTTCAGGTGGTACTCGACCGTCGAGACCGAGATGAACAGCCGGGCCGCGATCTCCGCGTTGGTGGCGCCGGCCGCCGCCAGCGTCGCGACCTGGCGCTCCTGCGGGGTGAGGTCGTGGTGGACCGTGCCGGTCCGCCGCCGGGCCTGTTCACCGGTCGCGCGCAGCTCGGCGGCGGCCCGCTCCGCGAAGAGCGCGGCACCCATGTCGGTGAACATGTCGTGGGCGGCGCGGAGTTGGACGCGTGCGTCGGCGCGGCGGCGGCGCCGCCGGAGCCATTCGCCGAAGGCCAGGCGGGTGCGGGCGAGTTCGGCGACGGTCCGGGTCCGGCCGAGGAGGTCGACCGCTTCCGTGTAGCAGGCCTCCGCCTGGTCGTGGTCCGCGGTGAGGGCCCGGCAGCGGGCCAGCAGGCCGAGGCCCCAGGGCGTACCGGCGGCGGTGGCGCGCTCCTCCAGGCGGGCGAGCGCGGCCTTGGCGGTGGCGTCGTCGCCGCTGCGCACCGCCGCCTCCACGACCTCGTGCAGCAACCGGGCCCCGGTTCCGGGCAGGTCGGCGTCGAAGGCGGGGCGCAGGCAGGCCAGCGCCTCCGCGTGGCGGCCGAGGCCGATCTCCAGCACCGCCAGGCAGCCGGCCGCCCACGCGCCGAAGGTGCCGTTGCCGTAGGTCCGCTCCCAGTGCTCGGCGATGTGGCCCGCGGCGGCCCTGACCGCGGCCTCCTCCCCGCGCCACGCCATCAGTTCGATCCGGTGGATCGGGCCCGCCGGGGGCAGGCCGGTGACCTCGGCCAGTTGCTCCGCCTCGTCCAGGCACGCCTCGGCGGCACGCAGCCGTCCCGCCCTGACCTCCCAGGTGGACTGCACGACGAGCGTGCTCTGCAGCGCGCCCAGTGCTCCGGTGCGGCGGTCGTGGGCGTCCAGCACCCGCCAGACCTCGCGGCCGAGGACGTCGTCCCAGCCGTCGTCCGCGGCGAGGCTGGTGAGGACCGCGAGCGGCATGCCCTCCTCGGTGATCTCGCCGCCGTCGACGAGCAGGGCCAGGGCCTCCCGGAGCAGCGGCAGGGCGGGGGCGTGGCCGGCGTCGAGACGCAGCGCGAAGCCCCGCAGCAGCAGGTCGGTGACGGTGGGGCGGTACGCGGTGCGCAGCGCGGGCGAGGCGAGCGCCGCCCTCGCGTACTCCCGCGGGGTGGTCCGCTCCACGTGGGGACCGCTGACCACCAGCACCTCCATGCCGCCGAAGAGCATGCGCCGGGCCAGCGGGGGGTCCAGTTCGGCGATCGGGCGGGCCGCGTCGAGCAGCAGGGCGCTGATGCCGCGCATCCCGGTGAAGTAGAGGTCGACGGTGGCGCGGGTCCGCCGGGCGCGGGCGTGCAGGACCGGGTCGTCGGCGCCGAGTTCGGGCTCGGCGCGGTCGAGCATGGCGAGGGCGGACCGGGGGTCGCCGAGCACCAGGCAGGCCTCGGCGGCGGCGACCAGCCGGGCGGCCCGGCCGGACTCCGACAGCTCCGCGGCGCGGGACAGGAAGGCGGCGCGGGCCGCGTAGCCGCCGCGGGCCCGTGCCCGCTCGGAGGCCTCGGCCAGTTCGGCCGCGACCGTCTCGTCCAGACCGACGGTGGCCTCCGCGCGGTGCCAGGCCCGGCGGTCGGGGTCGCGGCGGGGGTCGGTGACGGCGGCGAGGGCGGCGTGCGCCCGGCGCCGGTCGGCCGGCTCCGCGTTGCGGTGCACGGCGGAGCGGATCAGCGGGTGGCGGAACGCGACCGTGCGGTGGTGGGTGACGACGCCGGCGGCCGTCGCCGCGTCGGCCGCCCGCGCGGGCACGCCCAGTTGGGCCGCCGCCCGCCACAGGATCGCGGGGTCGTCCGGCGGGGCGACGGAGAGGACCAGCAGGAGGGTGCGGGTGTCCGCGGGCAGCGCCAGGACGCGGTCCAGGAAGTGGGCCTCCAGCAGCGGGCCCACGGGCAGCGGCGTCGGCAACGGGGCGGTGCCCGCGAGCTGTTCGGGATCGAGGGTGCGGGTGAGTTCGAGCAGCGCGAGCGGGTTGCCGCCGGTGCCGGCGACGATGAGCCCGGCGACCGTCCGGTCGAGGTGCCCGGTCGCACCGGCGGCGAGGAGGCCGCGGGCGTCCGCGTCGGGCAGACCCGTGACGGTGCGGGAGGGCAGACCGTCGAACGGCCCCGGCCCGGCCGGCCCCTCACGCCCGGCCAGTACCAGGCCGACGGCGTCGGCGTGCAGCCGCCGGCCGACGAACGCCAGCACCTCGGCGGACTCCCGGTCCAGCCACTGCACGTCGTCGACCAGGCAGAGCAGTGGCCGGGCGGCGGTGGCGGTGTCCGCGAGCAGGGTCAGCGTGGCCAGTCCGACGAGGTAGCGGTCGGCGGGGGTACCGGTGTCGGCGAGGCCGAACGCGGCGGCCAGCGCGCCCCGTTGGGGCGCCGGAAGCCGGTCGAGGCCGTCCAGGAACGGACGCAGCAGCCGGTGCAGGGCGGCGAAGCCGAGCCTGGTCTCCGACTCGACCCCGGCGATCCTGGCCACCCGGAGGTCGGCGCCGTCCCCGTCGACCGTGTCGAGCAGCCGGGTCTTGCCGATGCCGGCCTCGCCGACCAGCACCAGCACACCGCTGCGCCCGTCGCGGACCTCCGCCAACAGCTCGCCCAGCAGCCGGAGTTCGGCCTGCCGTCCGGCGAGGCCGACGGGGTGGGTGCCGGTGCGCGGATCCGGTCGTCGGGCCATGCGGGTGTGCTCCTGTCCCCCGCGGGCCGTGCGGCCGTACGGCCTGCGGGAACGGAGGTTCGTGGACGGGGGTCGAGGGCCGCGCGCGGGGTGCCCGGGGCAGCAGACCACACGGCGGCCGCGAACACCCCGGGGGCGGACCCTAGTTGTCGGCGTCCCGGCCCCGGGGGTGCCGGGACGCGGCGGCCGGGACCGCCGCGGGCGGCGGGGGCGGCCCGGGGCGCGGGGCCGGAGACGGGAACGCGGGCGGGGAGCCGTCCTCGCGCAGTGCCGCCGCGAGGGCACGGCGGGAGGATATGCCCAACTTGGCGTAGATGTGGGACAGATGGTATTCGACGGTCTTCTGGCTGACGTACAGCTCCGCCGCCGCCTCCTGGTTGGTCAGGCCGCCGGCCACGGCGTACGCCACCGACAGTTCGCGTTCGGTCAGGGCCGCCGTGCGCCCCGGCGCCCTGCCCGGCCCGCCGAGACCGCCGGCCGCGAGGTCCGCGTCGCAGCGCTCGGCGAACGGGGCGGCCCGCAGCGCGGCGAACCTGTCCCGCGCGGCGTTCAGCCGGGCCGCCGCCTCCCGTCGCGACCCCGTGCCGGTGGCCAGCAGCAGCCTGCCGTAGGCCTGTTCAAGGAGGGCGAGGTACAGCGGGGAACCGCCGTCGGCGCCGCGCCCGGACCCGCCGTCGCCCTCGGCGAGGGCCCGCGCGTAGGCGTCGAGGGCGTCGCGGGGCCGCCCCTCGGCCTCGGCGAGCTGCCCGGCGAGCCGCGCCGCCACCACCCGGAGATGGCCGGTGCCGTCGAACTCCTCCCGGAACGCGCGCAGCGCGGCGGCCGCCTCGTCCAGCCGGCCGGTGCCGGTCAGCGACTCGACGAGGAGGGACTGCTGCCACAGCCAGAACGGCTTGTACCGGAGCCGGGGCGCCCCGTCCGGGCCCGGCCCGTCCGCCAGCAGGGGGCGCAGGGCCCGCAGTACGGCCGGGTGGTCGGCGCGCGCCTGCGCCAGGGTCGCCCCGGCGAGCCCCAGGTAGACGATCTCCGTCGAGGAGCCGAGGGTCCCGGCGAGCAGGGTGAGCCGGGCCAGGTGCTGCTCTGCGTCCGCCCATTCGCCCCGGCCCGAGCGGACGCAGAGGGCCGCGAAGCGGGCCGCCGCGTCGCCGAGCAACTGCTCCCCCGCCGCCGCGACGGCCAGCGCGCGGTCGGCCGACGACTCCCCCGCGTCCCAGTCGCCCGCGAGGTAGTGCGCCACCGAGAGCAGCGACACGGTCAGCGGGCCCATCTTGGACGCCGCGCCCTGCCGGTCCCGCTCGACGACGACGGCCAGGTCCCGCCGTGCGCCCGGGAGTTCACCGAGGAAGAGCCGCAGGCAGCCCCGGGTGGCGAGGCTGTCGAGGAAGTGGTCGGGGACGGCCGCGCCCGCCGGCGGCAGGTGCCCCAGGTCCGCGAGCGCGGCACGCGGACCCCGGTGCCACAGCCGTCCGGTGGCCAGGGCGGCCCGGGTGAAGTCGGTGGTCGCCGGGTCGAGGCCGCCGAGGGACAGGGTCTGCCGGGCGATGTCCACCGTCTGCTCCCCCCGGCCGTTCCACAGGGTGATGTTGGCCAGGAACGTGCCCGCCAGGACGGCCGCCCCGTCCGCGCCGGGCAGGCCCGCCCGGTGCTGGGCCAGGGCCTCCCCCCAGGCCCCCCGGAGGTGGGTCTCGGCCGTCGCGAACCGCCCGGCCATCATGTCCAGGACCCCGAGGACGCAGTCCCGCAGCGGACCCGGCGCGCACTCCTCGACCTGCGGCCGGTGCCGGGCCGCCCAGGTGGGGCGCATGGTGAGCAACGACTGCGCGCAGGCGGTGAGCAGCCGCCGCTCGCGGTCCGCGGGGTCCTCGGTGAGCGTGGCGGACCACAACAGCCGTGTCGCGGCGAGGGCGTTGCGGCCCGCCGACGCCTCCTCCGATCCCGCGCGCTCCAGGGCGTCGGCCAGGCCGGGGTCGGCGGTGGTGGCCGCGGCGACCAGGTGGGCCCAGCGCGCGGACGTGCCGAGCAGCGGCGCGGCCGCCGCGTGCAGGGCGCGCCGCCGTTCGGGGGTGAGGGAGGTGTAGACCGCGTCCCGCTGGAGCGCGTGCACCAGTTCCACCGGGGTGCCGGGTTCCATCGGCCACCAGCGGGCCAGGCCCGAGGCCAGCGCGGGGCCGAGTGCCTGGACGGGGTCGGTGACGCCGGCGACCCGGCCGGCCGTCGCCAGCGGCACCCGGGCGTCCAGCACGGCCAGCCCGGACAGCAGTTCGCGCGCGTCCCGCGGCAGCCGGTTCAGCTGGCCCCGGATCCCGACCCGCAGCGACGGCGGCACCGGCCACCGTTCCAGCACCCCGTCGCGCAGGGCCGCCGCCGGCACCTCCGCGAGCACGGTGCGGACGTAGAGCGGGTGGCCCTTGGTGTAGGCGTAGAGCCGCTCGCCGAGCCCCGGCGCCAGCCGGCCCTCCACCAGGCCCTGGGCGAGCCGGACCACGTCGTCGCCGTCGAGGCCGCGCAGTTCCAGCCGCACGGTTCGGTCGAGGGAGCGGGTCAGCCGGTCCAGTGCCTCCGCGGTCCGGTCCTCGCCGGGCCGGGTGGCCAGGACCGTGAGCACCCGGTCCGCCCACAGCCGGCGCAGGACGAAGCCGAGCGCCCGCACGGACAGCGCGTCGGCCCACTGCACGTCGTCCACGACGACGGCCACGGGGCGCCCGCCCTCCTGCAACGCCCCCAGCAGGAGCAGCAGTTGACCCCCGAGGACGTGCGCGGTCGGCGGCCCGCCGGGCTGCTCCGGAGCGTCCGCCGGTGCCGCGCCGGCCGACTCCGCCCGCCGGGTGAGCTGGGCGAGGACACCGCCGGGCAGGTCGGTCTCCGCGGGGTCGCCGGTGGCCCACAGCACGGTGAAGCCGTCCAGGTCCTCGGCGGCGGTGTGCCGCAGCAGGGCGCTCTTGCCGATGCCCGCCTCGCCCTCGACGACCGCCAGCCAGGGGGCGCCCGCACGCACGCCGTCCGCGCAGGCGCGCAGCCGTGCGGACTCGGGTCCGCGGCCGACGAAGTGCCGGTCCGGCGCGTCGTCGGCCAGGGTCTTCTCGCCGGTCACCGCGGTGCTCGTACGGGGGCAGCGGTCATGCTCGGACTCCAGGGGCAGCGCTCGGCGGTGCCGTGCGCGGGTGCGCCGGAGGCGCCCGGGGACACGGCGGACGGACGACGGCCCCACTATGGCGTGGAACGGATCTCCGGGAGGCCGCCCGAAGGATAACCGGCCAAGATCCACTGCGGAAACGCTCCCGCCGCACCGGCACGGCACGCGGCGGACGCCCGGGGTGCCGGGGCCCGCCGACGGGATCCGGGGCTGGGGTCGGCGGCCGGGGACTGCGGTCCGACCCCGATACGAACGGGGCGTCCCCGGTGGTGTGCTGGCGCCGCGGGCCGGACCGGCCGGTCCCGCCAAGGAGCGACCGCCATGACATCAGCCTCACCGACCCCAGCCTCACCGACCCCCGTCCTCTTCATCCACGGACTGTGGCTGCACGCCACCTCGTGGCAGCCGTGGACCGACCTGTTCGCCGAGGCGGGCTACGCGCCGCTGGCCCCGGGCTGGCCCGGCGACCCCGACACCGTCGAGGAGGCCCGCGCCAACCCGGAGTCCATCGCGGACCACGGCATCGACGACGTCGTCGCGCACTACGCCGCCGTCATCCGCACCCTGGACGCGCCGCCGGTCCTGGTCGGGCACTCCTTCGGCGGGATGATCGCCCAGAAGCTGCTGGGCCAGGACCTGGCGGCCGCCGCCGTCGCCATCGACGCGGCCCAGATCAAGGGCGTGCTGCCGCTGCCGCTCTCGGCCCTGCGGTCGACGCTGCCGGTCTTCCGCAATCCCGCCAACAAGCACCGGGCGGTGTCCCTGACCGCCGAGCAGTTCCGGTTCGCCTTCGGCAACGCGGTCTCCGCCGAGGAGTCGCGGGAACTGTTCGACCGCTGGGCCATCCCGGCCCCCGGCAAGCCGCTGTTCGAGGCCGCGGCGGCGAACTTCGACCCGCACTCGCCGGCCGCGGTGGCCACCGCCAACTCCGGCCGCGGACCACTGTTGTTGATGACCGGCGGCAAGGACCACACCGTCCCGGAGTCGGTCACCCGCTCCACGCTCAAGCAGTACCGCCACTCCGAGGCCGTCACCGAGATCACCGAGTTCCCCGACCGGGGCCACTCGCTGACGATCGACAGCGGCTGGCGCGAGGTGGCGGACACCGCGCTGGCCTGGCTGCGCCGCCAGTCGCTCTGAGCGCTCCGCGTCGCCCGCCGCCCCGGCCCGCGTTCCACCCCGCCTCCCGCCTTCCCGCCTCACCCACCTGGAGACACCACCGTGCGACCCCTCCGCCGCCTCGGCACACCCAAGGGCGCAGCGCTGCTCGCCGTCGCCGTCCTGCTCGGGCTCACCACCACCGAGGTCACCCAGCAGGCGGCCAACGCCGCCCCCACCGGGCAGGTCACCGCCGTCGGCGCGGCACAGGAGCAGATGCCCGCCGGGTTCTCCGAGCACAAGGCCGACATCGGCGGGACCGGCGTCGACTACGTGATCGGGGGCCACGGCCCGACCCTGGTCCTGCTGCACGGCTATCCGCAGACCTGGTACGAGTGGCGGCACGTCATGCCGGCGCTCGCCGAGCACTACACCGTGATCGCCCCGGACCTGCCGGGCGCCGGGCGCAGCGACGCCCCGGCGGCCGGCTACGACAAGAAGAGCATGGCCGCGGTGGTCCACGGGCTGCTCGTACGGCTGGGCCGGGACCGGGACGTGCGGATCGTCGGGCACGACATCGGCTCGATGGTCGCCTACGCGTACGCCGCCGCGCACCCCGCCGACGTCCACAAGCTCGTGCTCAGCGAGGCGCCGATCCCCGACAAGGGCATCTACTCCTTCCCGTCGCTCGGCCCGAAGGGGCCGGGGGTCTGGAACTTCGGCTTCTTCAACGTGTCCAACGGCCTGCCCGAGCAGGTCGTCGAGGGCCGCGAGGAGCTGTGGACGGACCGGTTCATCGACAGCCTCGAAGTGCGGAAGGGATCGGTGAGCCCGGACGAGATCTCGGTCTTCGCGGGCTACCTGGCGGACCCGGCGCATCTGTCCGCGTCCTTCGCCTGGTTCCGGACCTTCCCCCAGGACATCGCCGACAACGCGGTCTACCGCAGGACCAGGCTCACCATGCCGGTTCTCGCGATCGGCGCGGACGGCAGCCTCGGCAGCGCCGTCCCGGAACAGGTCCGCAAGTACGCCACCCACGTCACCGGGGCCGTGATCAAGGACTCCGGTCACTGGATCTACGAGGAGCACCCCGCCGAGACCGCCTCCCTGCTGCTCTCCTTCCTGAAGGGCTGACCATGACCCGACTCCCCTCCGCCACCGAGCCGTTCTGGTTCCTCGGCGGCCAGGCCCGCGTCCTCGTGCCCAGCAGGGCCACCGGCGGTTCCGTCAGCGTCATGGAGTTCACCGACGCCGCCGACCACGCGCCCCCGCTGCACGTCCACGAGGACGAGGACGAGATCTGGATCGTCCTGGACGGCAGGGTGACCTTCTTCGTCGGCGACCGGAAGTTCGACCTGAAGCCCGGCGAGGCGGCCCACGGCCCGCGCGGCGTCGCCCACAGCTACCTCGTCCGCAGCCGCACGGCGCGCATGGCGGCCGTGTTCTCCCCGGCGAACGTCGAGGACTGGTTCGTCGCCAACGGCACCCCCGTCTCCCACGTCGACGAGGCGCCCGCCGCGTTCGACATCGGCGCGATCCTGGCCTCCGCCGAGGCCTTCCACGTAAGCGTCGCCGGACCGCCGCCCACCGCCTGAGCGCAGCCTCCTCCGCACACGGACCGTCCGACTCGCCCCCCGAAGAAGGGTTCTCGCCATGACACCTCCCGGATCCACCCGCGACACCGCGCCGCGCGCCGGTCGCAGACGCTGGGCGGCACCGGCCGTCCTCGCGGCGGTCGTGCTGTTCGTCCCGGCCGCCGCGTCCGCCGCCGACGCGAACGCCGCCCCGGCCGCGACGGCCGCCGCGCACCGCGCCTCCCAGGGACCGAGGCCGACCGTGGTGCTGGTGCACGGCGCGTTCGCCGACGCGTCGAGCTGGAGCGGCGTCACCCGCCGCCTCCAGCGCGCGGGCTACACCGTCGTCGCCGCCGCCAACCCGCTGCGCGACCTGGCCGGTGACGCGGCCTACGTCTCCTCCGTGCTGGACGGCATCACCGGACCCGTGGTGCTGGTCGGCCACTCCTACGGCGGCGAGGTCATCACCAACGCCGCCGTCGGCCACCCCAACGTCAAGGCCCTCGTCTACGTCGCCGCCTTCGCCCCCGACCAGGGCGAGTCCGGCCTGGAGCTGACCGGCCGGTTCCCCGGCAGCCAACTGGGCGCCCATCTCGCCGTGCACTCCTTCCCGCAGGCGGACGGCACCTCCGGCACCGAGGCGACGGTCGATCCCGCGGCCTTCCACGCGGTGTTCGCCGCGGACCTGCCGGGCGCCACGTCCGCCGAGATGGCGGCCGCACAGCGCCCGGTGGCCCTCGCGGCGCTGGCCGCCCCCAGCGGAGCACCGGCCTGGCGGACCGTTCCGTCCTGGTACCTCGTCGCCGGCGCGGACCAGGCCATCCCCGCGGCGGCCGAGCGGTTCATGGCGCGGCGGGCCGGTGCGCACACGGTCGAGGTCAAGGGCGCCTCGCACGTCGTGATGGTGTCCCACCCGGCCAGGACCGCCGATCTCATCGTCCGGGCGGCGGACGCCACGTCCTGACCGGCCGGGCGCGCGGGCCCGCCCGCCGCGCGACGCCGACGGGGCCGTGCCGCCGGACACGGGCGGGGCGGCCCCGCCGGCGGGGCGTGGCGGCGGGGCACCCGAGATCGGACCGGCCGCGCGGCTGCCCACCGAGAGGGCTCCGGGCCCGAGGAGTGGACCCGGATGGAGTCGAACCACGAAGAACGCGTGACCGTCGCACCGGGTGCCCCGGCGCGGTGTGCCTCCCGAGGTCGGCCGGACGGTGGCGGGCCGGGTCCCTGAGCGGCCGGACGGCAGCGGCCGGAGCCGTGCCGGACCGGAACCCGGGTCCCCCCGACGGGGGAGAAGGAGCCGTCGTCCACGCACCGGGAGGTGCGTACCGCTGCGCGCCCTCGCGGGCGCCTCCTCACCGTAGGCGACCCCAACTCGGCGGCGCAAACAGGTAATTCGGGGTTGCCGAGCACCGCCGGGCGAGTCCCGCGGGCCCGTCTCCCCCGGTCTCCCTACGCTCCTGCCATGACGCTGGAATGGGAACAAGTGATCATCGACGCCACCGACCACGCCGCCCTCGGACGGTGGTGGGCCGAGGCGCTGGGGTGGGTCGTGGTGACGGACTCGGCCGACGAGTTCGAGATCCGGCCGGCGCCGGACCGGTTGCCCGGGTTGCTGTTCACGCCGGTGCCGGAGGCGAAGACGGTCAAGAACCGGCTGCACCTCGACTTCCGGCCCGAGGACCGGGACGCCGAGGTGGCACGGCTGCTCGCGCTCGGCGCCGCCCGCGCCGACGTCGGGCAGGGCGAGCAGCCCTGGGTGGTGCTCGCCGATCCCGAGGGCAACGAGTTCTGCGTACTGGGTCCGCGCCGGTCCTGACGGACGGGGGCGGGGCCCGGCGGGCGGGAGGCAGGGCCCTGACCAGGCCCGCGACCGGCCCGCGCGTCGGACGCCCGGCCGGAACCGCGAAGCAAAGCACAGCGATCGAACATACGATGGGGTGGGTCGGACCGGCGGCCACGTGCGGCGCCGGTCCCCTCAGCCGACCACTCGGGGTGGGAGACGCATGGCACAGGCCGCCGACGCAAGCCGGACCGTCATCATGACCGTGGACGACGATCCGGGGGTCTCCCGCGCCGTCGCACGGGACCTGCGGCGCCGCTACGGCGAGTCGTACCGGATCGTGCGCGCGGAGTCGGGCGGTTCGGCGCTGGAGGCGCTGCGCGAGCTGAAGCTGCGCGGCGACCTGGTGGCCGTGATCCTCGCCGACTACCGCATGCCGCAGATGAACGGCATCGAGTTCCTGGAACAGGCCCTGGACGTGTACCCGGCCGCGCGGCGCGTGCTGCTGACGGCGTACGCGGACACGAACGCGGCGATCGACGCGATCAACGTCGTCGACCTCGACCACTATCTGCTGAAGCCGTGGGACCCGCCGGAGGAGAAGCTCTACCCGGTCCTGGACGACCTGCTGGAGTCGTGGCGCTCCGGCGACCACAAGCCGGTGCCCAGCACCAAGGTCGTCGGGCACCGCTGGTCGGCGCGCTCCTCGGAGGTGCGGGAGTTCCTGGCCCGCAACCAGGTGCCCTACCGCTGGTACTCCTCCGACGAGCCGGAGGGCAAGCGCCTGCTCGACGCCGCCGGGCAGGACGGCAGGCGGCTCCCGGTCGTGATCACCACGGACGGCACGCCCCTGGTCGAGCCGGAGACGGCGGAACTGGCGGCGCGGGTGGGGCTGGCGACCACCCCGGCGGCCGACTTCTACGACCTGGTGGTGATCGGCGGCGGTCCGGCCGGGCTGGGCGCCGCCGTGTACGGGGCCTCGGAGGGGCTGCGCACCGTGCTCGTGGAGCGGTCGGCCACCGGCGGCCAGGCGGGCCAGAGTTCACGCATCGAGAACTACCTGGGCTTCCCGGACGGCGTGTCCGGCGCGCAGCTCACCGACCGGGCCCGGCGGCAGGCCGGGAAGTTCGGCGCGGAGATCCTCACCGCGCGCGAGGTGACCGGTCTGGAGGTCAACGGGTCGGCGCGCACGGTGCGCTTCTCCGACGGTTCGGCGGTCGCGGCGCACAGCGTGATCCTCGCGACGGGCGTCTCCTACCGGCAGTTGCCCGCCCCGGGCGCCGACGACCTGACGGGCTGCGGGGTGTTCTACGGGTCGGCGCTCACCGAGGCCGCGTCCTGCCAGGGGCACGACGTCTACATCGTCGGCGGCGCCAACTCGGCGGGCCAGGCGGCGATGTACCTGGCCCGGGGCGCCAAGTCGGTGACCCTGCTGGTGCGCGGCGAGTCGCTGACGGCGTCGATGTCGTACTACCTGATCCAGCAGATCAACGACGCGTCCAACATCTCGGTGCGCTGCGGCACGGTCGTCGAGTCCGCGCACGGCGACGGGCGGCTGGAGCAGCTCACGCTGCGCGACACGGCGACCGGGCACACCGAACTCGTCGACGCGCAGTGGATGTTCGTGTTCATCGGCGCCGCCCCGCTGACCGACTGGCTGGACGGCACCGTGCTGCGGGACGAGCGGGGCTTCATCCTCGCCGGGCCCGACCTGAGCGCCGAGGGCGGTCCGCCGGCCGGCTGGGAGCTGGACCGGCCGCCGTACCACCTGGAGACCAACGTGCCGGGCGTCTTCGTGGCGGGCGACGCGCGCGCGGAGTCCGCGAAGCGGGTGGCGTCCGCCGTGGGAGAGGGAGCGATGGCAGTGATGCTGGTGCACCGGTACCTGGAGCAGTCATGAGCGGCAGGCTGATGCCGTGCAGCCCCGAGGAGATCGGCAGGCTGTTCCTGTTCGAGAAGCTGACCGCCGAGCAGAAGGGGCGGCTGTGCGCGGAGGGCCGGGTGGAGCTCTTCGAGCCGGGCCAGGTCTACGCGGAGGGCGACGACGCCACCTGCTTCTACGTGATGATCGAGGGCTCGGTCGTGCTGTCGCGCCGGGTCGGCAACGACGACGTCGAGGTCAACCGGACCTCGCAGCCGGGCGTGTACTCGGGGGCCATGCAGGCCTACCTCGGGGACCGGGTGCGGCAGGTCTACAACAACTCGATGCGGGTGACGGAGCCGTCGCGGTTCTTCGTGCTGCCGGCCGACACGTTCGCCGCCATCATGAGCGAGTGGTTCCCCATGGCCGTGCATCTGCTGGAGGGGCTGTTCTTCGGTTCGAAGAGCACCCAGCAGGCGATCGGCCAGCGTGAACGGCTGCTGGCGCTCGGCTCGTTGTCGGCGGGGCTGACCCACGAGCTGAACAACCCGGCCGCGGCGGCGGTGCGGGCGACCGCGACGCTGCGCGAGCGGGTGGCCAAGATGCGGCACAAGCTGCGGGTGATCTCCTCCGGATCGTTCTCCCGCGAGACGCTCGCCAACCTCGTGGAGATCCAGGAGCGGACGGCCGAACGCGTCGCCAAGGCGCCGAACCTCAGCCCCCTGGAGGCCTCCGACCGCGAGGACACGCTGTCCGACTGGCTCGACGACCACGGCGTCACCGAGGGCTGGCAGATCGCGCCCGTCTTCGTGCAGGCCGGCCTCGACGTGGACTGGCTGGACCAGGTGGCCGCCGCGGTCGACGAGGAGATGCTGCCGAACGCCGTCGGCTGGCTCAACTACACCGTCGAGACAGAGCTGTTGATGAACGAGATCGAGGACTCCACCACCCGGGTCTCGCATCTCGTGAACGCGGCCAAGCAGTACTCGCAGCTCGACCGCGCCCCCTACCGCGCGGCCGACGTGCACGAACTCCTCGACAGCACCCTGCTGATGCTGGCGGGCAAGATCGGTCCGCGGATCGACGTGGTGAAGGAGTACGACCGCACGCTGCCCGCCGTGCCGGCCTACCCGGCCGAGCTGAACCAGGTGTGGACGAACCTGATCGACAACGCCGTCCAGGCCATCAACGGCGCCGGCGGCGAGGGCACGCTGACCGTGGTCACGGCCCGCGAACACGACCAGTTGCTGGTCGAGTTCCGGGACACCGGGCCGGGGGTGCCCGCGGAGATCCGCGACCGCATCTTCGACCCGTTCTTCACCACGAAGCCGGTGGGCGAGGGCACCGGCCTCGGCCTGGACATCTCCTGGCGGATCGTCGTCAACAAGCACCACGGCAGCCTCCAGGTGCGGTCCGAGCCCGGCGACACCCGGTTCCGGGTGCTGCTGCCGCTGACCGCCGAGAACCCCGACACTCCCGAGGAGCAGACATGACGGACGGCAACGGAATCGACCCCTCGGTCCCGCCCAGCGGTACCGGGTGCGTCGAGTGCGAGGCGGCCGGGAGCTGGTGGTTCCATCTGCGGCGGTGCGCGCAGTGCGGTCACATCGGCTGCTGCGACGACTCCCTCGGCAAGCACGCCACCGCGCACCACGAGAGCACCGGCCACCCGCTGATCCGGAGCTTCGAGCCGGGCGAGGAGTGGTTCTGGGACTTCAAGGCCTCCGAACTCTACGAGTCCGGGCCGGAGTTGGCCCCGCCCGTCGCCCACCCCGCGGACCAGCCGGCCCCGGGCCCGGCCGGCCGGGTGCCGGAGAACTGGGCCGAGACCCTGCGCTGACACGCGAACTCCCCGGGTCCGCCCGCCCCTTCCGGTGAGGGGGCGGGCGGACCCTTTTGGGCGTCCGTGCGCGAAATACCCGTTTTCCCGCGCCCTCGCGGCGATACTCGGCGCATCCGCACCACCCACCCCACCGGTCGCGACCGTGCCCCCACCGCCGCGCCCGGTCCCGGGCCGGGTGCCGGGGCGTCCGCCCCGCGCACGGCGACCACCCGCGCCGTACGGCGGCCACGCGCGCGACGGGAGACCACCGCATGGCCACGACCCACAGGGTCATGACCCCGGCAGCGGCCGGCCGGACACTGGCACTGGGGGTGCTCGCGCTGTCCCTGCTGGCGGCGCCGCCCGCCCGTGCCGCCGACCCCCGCCCCGGCACCGGCCGGCCCGCCGCCGGTACGACGGCCGCGGGCAGCGCCGGCGCCCTGCCCGCGTCCGACCCCGGCGCGCTCCTCGCCGCCCTGCGCACGGCCCGCGCCCAGGGCGCACCCGGCGCGATGGCCCGCCTCGACGACGACGGCACCGTCCGCACGACGTCCGTCGGCGTCGCCGACCGCGCCGGCCGGCGGCCGCTGTCCAACGAGGACCGGTTCCGGGTGGGCAGCGTCACCAAGACGTTCTCCGCCGTGGTGCTGCTCCAACTCGCCGACGAGGGACGGCTGAAGCTGGACGAGCCGGTCGACACGTACCTGCCGGGCCTGCTTCCGGACGACCGGATCACCGTGCGGCACGTGCTGGGCCACCGCAGCGGCCTGTACGACTACACCAACGACATGTTCGCCAGGACGGTCCCGGGTTTCGAGGCGGTGCGCACCAAGGTCTTCACCTACCGGCAGTTGGTGGACCTCTCGCTCCGGCACCCGCGGACCAACGCGCCGGGCGCCGCCTACGTGTACTCCAACACCAACTTCGTGGTCGCGGGCATGCTGATCGAGAAGCTGACGGGCGGCCCGGTCGCCGCCGCGTACGAACGCCGGATCATCGCCCCGCTCGGGCTCCGCGACACCTTCTACGTCCACCCCGGCACCTCCCTCCCCGGCCGGTACGCCCGCGGCTACCTCACCCCCGACGACGCGGGCGCGCCCCTGGTGGACGCCACGCGGCAGACGGTCTCGTGGGCGCAGAGCGCGGGTGCGATGGTCTCCACCACCCGCGACCTCTCCACCTTCTTCAAGGCGGTGGTCGGCGGACGGCTGACCTCCGCCAAGAGCCTCGCGCAGATGCGCAGTTGGCGACCCGCGGGCACGGACCAGGCGTACGGACTCGGTCTGCGGCGGCGCGAACTGCCGTGCGGGGTGGCGGTCTTCGGCCACACGGGCGCCGTACAGGGCTACTACACCTACGCGTTCACGTCGCAGGACGGACGGCGGACCCTGACGGCGGCGGCGACCACGTCCAACAACAGCGCCGTGCTCACCGCGCTGGCCCGCACCCTGGACGCCGCCTTCTGCGGGAAGCGGGCGCCCCGCACCCGCGGGGCGGCCCCGGTGGAGCGCTTCGAGGACGTCGCACCGCAGACACCGCTGACCCGGTAGCGCCGACCCGGTGGCGCGGGCGGCCGACGGCCCGCGGCCGGGGCGCGCCGGGGGCGTGTCCCCGGCGGGTACGGCGCACGCGCGCGCCTCTTCGGGCGCGCACGCGCCGGGCGGACACCGGACGGTTCACGCCGAAGAGGGCGGATTCACCCGGCGGGCCGGGCATCCCGCGGCGGTTGGGGGTACTAGGAGGCTCTACGACGTTTCCCCGGAGGCCCCCCGGAGGCCCTAGTGAACTCCTTCGTGCACAAGACGATCGTCATGCAGCTCCAGGCGGCCGGCACGGACCGCTGTTCCGTCCTCGCGCACCTGAGCTACCACGCGGACGATCCGTTCGCGGTCACGGCGGTGTTCAGCCACGACGGCCGGGTGCTGGCGCGCTGGCGGCTCGACCGGGAGATGCTCGGCGAGGGCCTGCGCCGCCCGGTCGGGATCGGCGACGTGCGCATCCGGCCCGAGCCGACCGCGATGTGGGAGGAGGTGCGCCTGGAGTTCCTCGGCACCGCGCACCCCGACGGGGGCCGCCAGACCGCCGTGGTCTACGCGTGGGCACCCGCCGTCGCCGCGTTCCTGCGCGTCACCCACGACGTCGTCGCGCCCGGCCGCGAGAAGGTCCGCGTCGACGACTTCCTCGCCGCCGTCATCGCGGGCGGCTGAGCGCCGCCGTCACGTCGTGGTGTGCCGGTGGCGGACCCACAGGGGCAGCAGGAACCAGCACACCAGGTACCAGAGCACCACGCCGGAGACCAGGTACGGCACGTAGGCGTTGTGCGTCGCGACCCGCAGGACCAGCAGCAGCGCGGCGGCCATGGTGACGAGCAGCAGCACGAGCCCGACGAAGGTCATCCGGGACGCCCACACGACCGCCTTGTGCTTGACGCGGCGTCCGGCGACGATGCGGTGCAGCGACACCGGCCCGATCAGTGCTCCCGTCGCCAGGGCGCCCAGGACCACGGTCACGATGTGGATCGCCCGGTCCACGTCCTCCAGCCGCCCGTACTTGGGCTGGAAGACGACGGTGAGCAGGAAGCCGAACAGGATCTGCACGCCCGTCTGGGCGACCCGTATCTCCTGGAGCAGCTCCACCCACTTGCGGTCGGCCTGCTCCGCCTCCGTCTCGTCGCGGCCGTCCTCCACCGCGTCGCGTTCCTCGTCGGCCCCCGCCCCTGCCGTCACGGTGTTCGTCACCGTCGCCTCCCCGTTCACCTGTTCTCGTTCCCCCGGACATCCGCGCGTCCGGTGCCGTCACGCTTCACCGTCACCGCGGGGTGGCAAACCCGGCGCATCCGGTGCATGACGCAACGGGTTTGACCTCGCCGCGGAGGGCTAACCGAAGGCCATGACCGGAGCGAACCAGGAAACGAACGAGCAGGCCGCCGCCAACGGCGCGGCCACGATCAAGGCCCGGGAGACCGCCGAACGGGCCACGGCCCCGGTGACCCGTGCCGCCACGTCCGCGGCCGGCCTCACCGACGAGGCGGCCACGGCGGCCAAGTCCGGCGCGGCGCGCGCCGCCGACGCGACCAGCGGCGCGGCGCACCGTGCCGTCAAGGGTGTCGAGGCGGGCCGCAGGGCGGTCGTCACGGCGTCCGGCCGGGTCGCCGCGAGCGCCCGGACGGCGTGGACGTCCCTCGCCGACCGCAAGGCGGTCGCCGCGGGGGTGGGCGCGGGGCTGACCGCGCTGACCGCCGTGTCCTTCGTGGCGGGACGCCGCACCGAACGCCGCGGCCACGGCCCCGTGACCCGGCTGACCGGCGGCCGCATCTGACCGTCGGCAGCGACCGGAACCCGTGGGCGGCACCCTCGCGAGGGTGCCGCCCACGGGTTTCCGCCTTCCCCGGCACCGCCCGGCCCGGGAACAACCGGGGCGAACCGGGACCGGCCGGAGGATCACGACTGTTTGGACGATCACAGGACGGTTACCCGGAGGCAGGACGTGCCCGGCGGTGCCGACCGCCCGAACCGCTCACGACGTCCACGTACCGAGGAGGCCCCGACCATGTCCGCACCTTCGCTCACCGTCACGCTCAGCGGCGGCAGCGCCGCCGACGCACAGGCCGTCGTCAAGACCCTGGAGCCCGCCTTCGGAGCCGCCCAGGAGCAGCCCGGCGGCGACGACGGGGCCACGGTCCACACCGCGACCTTCGGCGGCGAACCCGGCACCGCGGAGGCCCCGGGCGCGCCCAGCGACTCCGCCGGCCGGCTCTCCACCGCCCTCACCGTCACCGTCCAGGGCACCCCCGGTGCCGTGCAGAAGGCGCACGAGGCGCTCGCGCAGGCCTTCACCGCCAAGGACCAGGGCACCGCCTCCGGCGACCAGGAACAGGAACGGCAGCTGCTCCTGGAGCCCTGAGCCACCGGCGGCCGCGACGACAGGACGGTGCCCCGGACCCCCACGCGGGGTCCGGGGCACCGTCCTGTCTTCGCGGCCCGTGGACCTGCGGCGCCGCGTCTACCAGCGGCCCTCGACCTGGTCCTTGATCCGGCGCTCGTAGAGGTCGCGGACGGCCGCGAGCGTCGCCTCCGACAGCTCCGGGAGCCGGGCGGCCTCGGCGTTGGCGCGGGCCTGCTCCGGGGAGCGGGCGCCGGGGATCACGGTGGTCACGCCGGGCTGCTGGACGATCCAGCGCAGCGCGAGCTGGGCCGGGGTGTACCCCTCGGGCGCCAGGGCGGCGAACTCGGCGGCGGCCTCCACCCCGGTCTCGAAGTCGACGCCGGCGAACGTCTCGCCCTGGTCGAAGGACTCGCCGTGCCGGTTGAAGGTGCGGTGGTCGTTCGCGGCGAACACCGTGTCCTTCGTGTACTTGCCCGAGAGCAGCCCGGAGGCGAGCGGCACCCGCGCGACGATGCCGACGCCCGCCTCGCGCGCCGCCGGGAGCACCTGGAGCAGGGGCTTCATGCGGAACGGGTTGAGGATGATCTGCACGCTCGCCACGTTCGGCCGGGCGATCGCCGTGAGCGCCTCGTCGCAGGTCTCCACGCTGACGCCGTACGCCGCGATCCGCTCCTCCGCGACGAGGGTGTCCAGCGCGTCGAACACGACGTCGGAGGAGTAGACGGGCGTCGGCGGGCAGTGCAGCTGCACCAGGTCGATGACGTCCACGCCGAGGTTGCGGCGCGAACGGTCGTTCCAGGCGCGGAAGTTGTCGAGTACGTAGTTCTCGGGGAGCTGGTCGGCGCGGCGGCCCATCTTCGTCGCGACCATCACGTGGAGGTCGGGCCTGCCGCGCAGGAACGAGGCGACGGTCTGCTCGCTGCGCCCGTCGCCGTACACGTCGGCCGTATCGAAGAAGGTCACCCCCGACTCGGCGGCCGCCTCCAGGACGGCGAGTGCCTCCTTGTCGTCGACGTCTCCCCAGTCGGCACCGAGCTGCCAGGTCCCGAGACCGACGACGGATGCCTGCTGTCCGGACCTGCTGATCACACGCTCTTCCATGCCGCCCAGTCTGTCATCCGCGCGGGCGGGGCGGGCGGCGGGAGTCGGTCCGCCGGTCGCGCCCCGCCCCGTCCCGCCTGCGTGAACGGCCGCGGCACCCCGGGGACGCGCGCCCGGCGAGCGGCTCAGGCCTGCTCCATCGCCCCGTCGAGGGAGGCGCCCGCGGAGGCGGCGCGGGCCGGAGCCTCCGGGGCGGGGTCGGCGGGGATGCACAGCGCCGCCGTGCACGCGACGAGGGCGACGACGCCGGCGATCCCGAACGCGAGCAGGTAGCCGTGCAGGGCGGGCAGCGCGATCCCGCCGACCACGCTGGTGTGGTGGACCAGGACGGCGGCCACGACGGCGCTGCACGCGGCCTGGCCGATGGTGCGCATGAGGACGTTGACGCCGTTGGCGGAGGCGGTCTGCCCGGCCGGGACCGCCCGCAGGATCAGGGTGGGCAGCGCCGAGTAGGCGAGCGTGGTGCCCACCCCGACGACCGACGCCCCGACGATGACCATCCACAGGTCACGGCTGTCGGCGATGCGTACGACGTAGCCGAGCGCGATGACCCCGGCGCCGACCGCGAGGGTGACGCGGGGACCGCGCGCCGCCGAGATGCGGGCCGAGACGGGCGACAGCAGCAGCATGATCACCCCGCTCGGCAGCAGGCACAGGCCGGTCTGCACGATGGACAGCCCGAGGCCGTAGCCGGTGGAGCGGGGCGCCTGCACGAGCTGCGCGGTCACCAGGGAGTTGGCGTAGAACGCGAACCCGGTGAGCAGGGCCGCGACGTGGGACAGGCCCACGCGCGGCCGGGACACCAGGCGCAGGTCCACCAGCGGCCGGGCGACGCGGAGTTGGTGCCACCACCACAGGGCGAGGGCGGTCACGGCCGCGGCGAACAGGCCCAGGATCCGGCCGCTCGCCCAGCCCCAGGTGCCGCCCTGGGACACCCCGAGCAGCAGGCAGACCAGGCCGGCCGCGAGGCCGAGCGCACCGGGCACGTCGAAGCGGCCCGGTTCGCGCACCGGGGACTCGCGCACCGCCCAGGCGACCGCGCCCACGCCGAGCAGGCCCAGCCCGGACGTCACCCAGAACATGGTGTGCCAGTCGGCGTACTGCACGATCAGCGCGGCCAGCGGCAGCCCGAGCGCGGCACCGATGCCGACGGTGGAGCTCATCAGGGCGACGGCGCCGCCCCGCCGTTCCGGGGGCAGCTCGTCGCGCAGGATGCTGATGGACAGCGGGACCACGGCGGACGCGGCGCCCTGGAGCGCGCGGGCCGTGATCAGCACACCGATGTCGGAGGACAGGGCGCAGACCACCGACCCGGCCGTCATCAGGCCGAGGGCCGCCATGAGGACGCGGCGCTTGCCGTACATGTCCCCGGCCCGGCCGAGGACGGGGGTGAGCACGGCGCCGGAGAGCAGGGTCGCGGTGACCATCCAGGACACCGCGCCCGCGGAGGCGCCGGTCAGCCGCGGCAGGTCGGGCAGCAGGGGTACGACGACCGTCTGCATGACGGCCATGAGGATGCCGCCGAACGCGAGCACCGGGATGGTGAGCCGGTCGCGCAGCGGGGTCCGCCCGGCAGTGGTTCCGGGCGGGAGGGATATCGCTGCGGGCTGTTCCACTGTTTCGGCACTCCGGCGCAGGGCGCGTCCTGGACGCGCGGTCGACTGGCCGCCCAGCTTACCCGTGTACTGTCAACGCAACTGTGCGCAGGGCCCGTTGGGGCCGCGCCCCCGGCGCCGCCCCGGACGGCCCCTCAGCCGCGTTCCGCGAGGGCCCGGGTGTGCGCGCCGCGCGCGACCTTGGGGCCGAGCCAGCGCTTGAACCGGCGCAGCGGTTCGAGCCGTTCGGCGGCGCGGTCGATGCCGTAGTAGACCTGCGGCGGGACGTACGGCAGCAGCGGGGAGTGGCGCTGGCCGAGCAGCGCGAACATCCGGTGGGCGGGCAGGCCGATGTAGCGCGGCAGGTTCTCGTACCACTGGGCGCTGTAGCGGGCCGCGCTCTGCACCGACAGCAGGGCCGACATCCGCTCCCGTTCGTAGCGGGCGAGTGCCTGCGGCAGCCCGGCGGTCCCGGGGTGCGCGCCGAGGGCGGCGGCCAGGCCCATGGCGTCCTCCAGGGCGAGGGTGGTGCCCGCGCCGATGGAGTAGTGGGTGGTGTGGGCGGCGTCGCCGAGCAGGACGAGGTTGCCCCGGTGCCAGGTGGTGTTGGTCAGGGTCCGGAACCGCTGCCAGGGGGAGCCGCCGTCGGCGGAGGGGCGGCCGAGGAGTTCACGGCCGTCCAGGACGTCCGCGAAGAGCTTCTCCAGCAGCGCGCGGCCGTCCGCCTCCTCGGCCCGGTCGAGGCCGAGTCCGGTCCAGGTCTCGGGGGCGCACTCCACCAGGAAGGTGCTGTGCCCGGCGTCGTAGGGGTAGCCGTAGCACCAGATCCAGCCGTGCGCGGTCTCCACGAACGCGAACGTGAACGCGTCGAAGACCCGGGTGGTGCCGAGCCACACGAACGGGTTGCGGCCGGCGACGGCCCGGGTGCCGAAGTGGTCCTCGTGAGGGGCGCGCAGGGCGCTGTGAACGCCGTCGGCGGCGACCACCAGGTCGGCCTCGGGCAGCGTTGCGGGCGTGATCTCCCGCTCGAACTCCACGCGCACGCCCAGCGACCGGGCGCGCTCGGCGAGGATCTCCAGGAGCCGGTGGCGGCCGATGCCGTGGCCGGTGTCGCCGGGGTGGCGGGTGGTCTCGCCGCGGAGCAGCGCCACTCCCGCGTTCCAGGTGACGGAGTGCTCCTCGATCCGGCGCGCCGATTCCGGGTCGAGTTCGGTGAGCCGGTCGAGCAGCGAGCGCCAGTAGGTGACGCCCCAGCCGTAGGTGGAGCCCCGGGGGTCCCGTTCGTGGACGGTGATGTCGTGGGACGGGTCCTGCCGCTTGAGCAGGATCGCGAGATACAGGCCCGCGGGCCCGCCTCCGACGCAGGCGACCTTCACGCACACACCCCTGTTGGCTACTCGTGGACGCCGCGGACGGGCGTCACGGACGGCCCGTCGACTACGCATCGTGACGGAACGGCTCCGCAATGTAGCAGAGATGTGAAGACGGGCACGACGAACGCCGCTGCCCGCGGCCCCGTCTTCGGGCGGGACCGCGGGCAGCGGCGAGGAAGGGTGCGGGGGGTGTCCCCCGAAGTCGTGACGGCGGTGTCAGCCGGTTGCCGCCTCGCGGCACTCCGGGTGGCCCCAGCCCTGCGGGTTCTTGGCGATGGGCTCCCCCGCCTCGTAGGGGCGCCCGCAGAGGCAGCGGCCGGAAAATCTGGCCTTGATGGTGCGGGCCGAACCCCCGGACCGCTTCGCGGAGTCGGCACCCGACGCCCTGGTGCCCCCGGCGGACACGCGACGGGGGCGGGACGCGCTGGGGGTGTCGGGCGAGGGCGGCGGCGCGGCCGACCCCAGGTCGCTGCCGGCGGGCTCCTGGACGACGGCGGCCTGGCTGGCGGCGCGGTCGGCGAAGTCGTTCAGCGGGTCGCCGTCGACCTGGTGGGCGGGCACGTAACGGAACTCGACCGAGCGGCCGCCGAGCAGTTCGTCGATCCGGACGACCAGTTCGCGGTTGGCGACCGGCTTGCCGCCGGACGTCTTCCAGCCGTTGCGCTTCCAGCCCGGCAGCCAGGTGGTGACGGCCTTCATGGCGTACTGCGAGTCCATCCGGACCTCCAGCGGAACGCCCGGGTCCGTCGACGCCAACAGCCTTTCCAGGGCGGTCAGTTCGGCCACGTTGTTGGTGGCCCGTCCGAGCGGGCCCGCCTCCCAGCGGACGGGGGTCCGCTCGTCCTCGGAGATCACCCACGCCCAGGCCGCGGGTCCCGGGTTTCCCTTCGAAGCCCCGTCGCACGCGGCCACCAGTCGTTCAAGCATGGGCCCGATCATGCCACGGCGGACGGGTCGCGCTGCCGGCCCGTCCGCTTCCGCCCACGCGCTACCGGACGTCGGTGGTGTCCGGCATCTCGCCCCGCGTCGTCGTGACGTCGATGACCGTGAAGACGGCGCCCTGCGGGTCGGTCAGCGTCGCGAACCGTCCGAAGGGGCTGTCCATGGGCCCGAAGCGCAGCACGCCGCCGCCCTTGGTGGCCGTGGCGACCGCCTCGTCGCAGTCGGCCACGGTGAAGTAGACGTTGACGTGCGCCGGGACCTCCGCCGGGAAGTCGTCGGTCATCGCCATCCGGCCCAGGACCGCGTCGCCGTCGATCTGGTAGATCCGGAAGTCCGCCCCGCCCGCGTCGATCTGCTGCGAGGCGTACGGGAAGACGCCGGTGAAGAAGGCGTCGGCCTGCGCCGCGTCCCGCGTGTACACCTCCGCCCAGCAGAAGGCGCCGGGGGTGGCCACCGCCTCGAAGCCCCGGTGGGTGCCGCCCTGCCAGATGCCGAAGACGGCACCGGAGGGGTCGCGGGCCACGGACATCGTGCCGAACTCACCGACCCGCATGGGCTCGGTCAGCACCTCGCCGCCGTTCTCACGGACGCGGCCGGCGGTGGCCGCGGCGTCGGGCGACGCGAGGTAGAGACACCACTGGGACGGCGTCTCGCGGCCGGGCACGGTCGGCATGACCGCGGCCACCGCCTTGCCGTCCACGTACGCCTGTGTGTAGTTGCCGTACTCCGGCAGGGTCTCGCCGAAGGTCCAGCCGAGGACGTCGCCGTAGAAGCTCTTGGCCGCCTCGACGTCCGCGAAGATCGCGTCCGCCCAGCAGGGGGCTCCTTCGGATTGCACAGCCATGGTCGCGGCCTCTCGGTTCGGTGGTGCGGGGTTCGGGTCGGGTCCGGGGTTCTCGGGGCGGACGTCCCGGCCGGCGGGGGCCGGGGCCGCGACGGGTGACGACAGGTCTACTCGCCCGCGAACTCGCGCTCCAGGGCGGCGATGTCGAACTTGCCGCTGGAGAGCATGGCGCGCGTCGCGCGGGCCGCCTTCTCGGAGTCGGAGTCGCTGATCATCTCGATCAGCCGGGTCGGCACGACCTGCCAGGACAGCCCGTACCGGTCCTTGAGCCAGCCGCACGGGCCGGGCTCGCCGCCCTCGGTGAGCTTGTCCCAGTAGTGGTCGACCTCCTCCTGGTCCGCGCAGTGGATCTGGAAGGAGACGGCCTCGTCGAAGGTGAACTGCGGGCCGCCGTTGAGCGCGACGAACTTCTGCCCGTTGGCGGTGAACTCCACCACCATTACCGACCCGGCGGGGCCCGGTCCGGCCTCCGTGTAACGGCCGATCCGTCCGATGCTGGAGTTCTTGAAGACGGAGACGTAGTAGTGGGCGGCCTCCTCGGCCTGACCGTCGAACCAGAGACAGGTGGTGAATCCGTCGGTGGTCATGGGCTCCTCCTGAGGACGGTTGCGTGCGGCGGGAACGGGTCGAACGCCGTCATCTGTACCGACCCGGCGGCGCCCTGTAACTCATCGCTCTGCCGGGAGCGAATCTGCTGGGGGCAGGCAGCACTCCCCCGGCGGGCCCCGGCGGCCGACAGTGGAGTGGCGGGACGGCACGACGCGGCGCGAGCCGCTCGGCGCCCGCCCCGGCCACCCACCATCCGAGAAGGAGCGCCGATGCCTCTCTTCACCACCGTCCCGTGGCAGCACCCGGCCCCGAGGGCACAGGACGACGACACCCCGCCGACCCGTTTCGACGACCAGCTCGCCGGCCAGTTGCTCGCCCAGCGGTTCGTGCTGCTGGGCACGCAGGTGGACGAGGTCTCCGCGAACCGGATCTGCGCCCAGCTGCTGATCCTGTCCGCCGAGGACCCGCGCACCGACATCACCCTGGGCATCAACAGCCCCGGCGGTTCCGTGCACGCCGGGCTCGCCGTCTACGACACGATGCGCCTGATCCCCAACGACGTCGCGACCCTCGCCATGGGTTTCGCGGCCAGCATGGGCCAGTTCCTGCTGAGCGTGGGAGCGGCGGGCAAGCGGTTCGCGCTGCCGCACGCGCGGATCATGATGCACCAGCCGTCGGCCGGTATCGGCGGCACCACCGCGGACATCGAGATCCAGGCGGAGAACCTGGACTTCACGAAGCGGACCATCGAGCGCATCACCGCCGAGCACACCGGCCAGAGCGCGGAGACCATCTCCCGCGACGGCGACCGCGACCGCTGGTTCACCGCCGAACAGGCGAAGGACTACGGCATCGTCGACCGCGTCGTGGAGTCGCTGGCCGACATCCGTCCCGCCACCACCCGACCGCGAATGGGGCTCTGACATGGGGACGTACACGATTCCGAACGTGGTCGACCGGACGCCGCAGGGCGAGCGCCACTACGACGTGTTCAGCAAGCTGCTCTCGGAGCGGATCATCTTCCTGGGGACGGAGATCGACGACGGCGTCGCCAACGTCGTCATCGCGCAACTGCTCCACCTGGAGTCGTCCGCCCCGGAGAACGAGATCGCGCTCTACCTCAACTCCCCCGGCGGATCGTTCACTTCACTGATGGCGATCTACGACACGATGACGTTCGTACGGGCGCCGGTCGCCACGTACTGCGTCGGTCAGGCGGCCTCGACGGCGGCGGTGCTGCTGGCGGGGGGCGACCCCGGCAGGCGTTTCGTCCTGGAGCACGCGCGCGTGCTGCTCGGGCAGCCGGCCAGCGGCGGCCACCAGGGCACGGTCTCCGACCTGGCGCTCCAGGCGAAGGAGATGGTCCGGATCCGGGCGCAGGTCGAGGAGGTGCTCGCCGCGCACACCGGCCACGACGTGGCGACCCTGCGCGCCGACATGGACCGCGACAAGGTGTTCACCGCGCAGGAGGCCGTCGCCTACGGGCTCGCCGACGAGGTGGTCGAGCGCCGGCTGCTGCCGGTCTGAGCCCCCGGGACCACCGCCCCGTTGCCCCGCGCGAGACATCGACGCGGGGCAACGGCACGAGGGCCGGCGGGGCACGGCAGGCTCAGGCCGCCAGGCACAGTCCGCCGTACGGCGCCGCGGTCCGCCCCGCGACCGGTCCGCCCGGGGCGGAACCCGAGCGGTGCGACACGGTGGACGTCACGCGGACCAGTTCGCCCTGCGTCCGGGCCAGCAGGTCCCCGAGGCCGAGCCCCAGGGCACGCGCCGCCGCGGCGAGGACCTCGGACGACGCCTCCTTGCGACCGCGCTCCACCTCGGAGAGGTAGGGCATGGAGATGCGCGCCGCCTCGGCCACGTCGCGCAACGTCCGCCCCTGGTCGAGCCGTTCGCGCCTCAGGACGTCGCCGACCAGGTCGCGCCAGAGCGGTTCGCGGGGCCGGACCGCCGGGACGGGCCGGCCCGCACCCCGTTCGGCCGCGCCACCGGACGCCGGGCGGGGCGCCGGACCGGCCACGGCCGCGGGCGGTGGGATCACGCGGACTTCGTTCACTTGGGTGCTCACTCCCCCAGCCTAGGAGCCGGGGCGGCCGTGACAAGGCGCCCCGGTCCCGCCACCCGCGGAATCTGCCGTTGGCGAATCGGCGTGTGAAACACGGGCCGCCGGGTGCGCGTCCGGACCGCCGCCGCGAGCCCCCGGCCCGCGGGCGGACTTTCCCGGCCCCGGCACGGGTACGGTGTTCTCACGGACCGCGCCCGCGCACCGGGGCACGGGCGGCCGGAAAAAAATCAGGCCGGCGGGTGCATACCTTCCGGAGTCCGGGGTAGCGGCGGGTGGCAATACCCGTCGAAGCCCGGACAACGGGTTCGAGAGGCAGGGTCCAACCGTGACGTTCGTGGGAGAGGCAATGAACACCGCCACCGCTACCGGCACCACCGGCGACAGGACCGGGGTACGGACCGTCACGCTGCCGGGCATCGCCGACCCGCGCTCGGTGGCCCCCCGCGACGCGAAGGACCTGTCGCGCCAGTTCTTCCAGCGTCTCGCGCAGCTCGAAGAGGGCACGCACGAGTACCAGTACGCGCGCAACACGCTCATCGAGATGAACATGTCGCTGGTGCGGTTCGCCGCGGGCCGCTTCCGCAACCGCGGCGACGACATGGAGGACATCGTCCAGACCGGCATGATCGGTCTCATCAAGGCCATCGACCGGTTCGAGCTGTCGCGCGAGGTCGAGTTCACCTCGTTCGCCCTCCCCTACATCGTCGGCGAGATCAAGCGCTTCTTCCGCGACACCACGTGGGCGGTGCACGTCCCGCGCCGGCTCCAGGAACTGCGCGTCGAACTGGCGCGGGCCCGCGAGGAGTTGTCCAGCCGCCTGGACCGCGCCCCGACCCTCGCCGAACTCGCCACCCTGATGAACCTCCCCGAGGACCAGGTGATCGAGGCGCAGATCGCGTCCAACGGCTACAACTCCTCTTCCCTGGACGCCGCGTTGACGGGCGACGGCCCCGAGGACGGCGAGTCCGTGCTCGCCGACTTCATCGGCGTCGAGGAGGAGCGGATCGCGCTGGTCGAGGACTTCCACGCGCTGGCCCCGCTGATGGCCGGGCTGAGCGAGCGGGACCGGGAGATCATCCACCTGCGGTACGTGGAGGAGGCCACACAGGCGGAGATCGGCGAGCGGCTCGGCTGCTCGCAGATGCACGTCTCGCGGCTGATCAAGCGCATCATCGGCCGGCTCCGCGAGGGCATGCTCGGCGAACTCGGCTGCGCCTGAGGGCAGGTGACGACCGGCTGCCCCAGCACCGGCCGGCTGACGTTCCGGCCGTACGGGGCGGGCCGGCGGGCCGGAGAAACAAGGAAGCACGCCACGGAGGTCGTCCGCGTTCGGGTCCCGTCACGGGACCTGGGCGGGGGCGGCCTTTTCGGCGTGCGCGGAGGATGCCGGACCGCGGGGCGCGGTGTGCGGCACGCGCGCGGCGGACGGACGGCGGACACGGACCGGAACCACCACCGGGCCGGCGGGGTCAGGGCCGGGGTGGAAGGGACGGGCTCTCGGTTCCCGCTGTTCGGACGGCTGGGGTCGGGGTGTTCGGATCGGGGTGTTCGGTCAGCGGATCAGCGGTACGACGGCGCGGACGCGCTTGCCGACCGGTACCCGCTCCACGGCGACGTCCGACGAGAGGGCGTACACGATCTCCAGACCGTGCCGGCCGACCCGCTGGGGGTCCCGCGGGAAACGCCTCGGGAGGGCCGCGCTGCTGTCGTAGACGGACACGGTCACGGCCGTGTCGGTGCCCTCCAGTTCCAGGATGTAGGGACCGTTGCTGTGCCGGTCGGCGTTGGTGACGAGTTCACTCACCACGAGGAGCAGTTCCCCGTCGGCGCGCGGATCGACGTCGGCGCACCACTCGGTTCTGAGCCGGTCGAGGAAGAGACCGGCGAAGTGCCGTGCCTCCGCGATGCACCCGGGCTCACCGGTGTAGTGCGCCGCACGTCGAAGCGGCTCCACGGGCACGTCGAAACCAGTCGGTATCACTGCCCCGTCCACATGGTCGATCATGCGTGTCTCTCTCGAAGGAGGGCCGCAAAGGCGGGCCGGACGCTCTTGCAAGGGTGCTCGTACCCCGACTTGCCCATCGCATGCCCGTGACATCCCGGGGCAAGTCGGACCACTTGCGTACCCGCTCGGGTACACACGCCCGCTCCCCGCGCCGCATCGTCGTGCCGTGCGGGGGAACACGGAGAGAGCCGGACCCGGTCCGCACGGACCCGGCCGGACAGGTGGACCGGACAGGTGGAGGTGGGCGACGGTGGTCTGGTGGATGTGGCCGGTCCTGGTGATCGCGGTGCTGGCCGTCCTGACGGTGGCGACGCTGGGCGTGCAGAAGAGCCGGCGCTCGGGCACGGTCGTCGCGGTGCAGCGCGGGCGGCGCTCCGGCGGAAGGGGACCGCGGTGAACGAGCTGATGGCGGCGCGGAGCCTCTCGACACTGCCCGTGGTGACACTCGGCGGTGACGTGGTCGCGCAGATCAAGGACACGGTGTTCGACGCGCCCGGGGGCCGGGTCTCCGGCTTCACGCTGAGCGGTCGCGGGCTGTTCTCGGGGCCGCTGAAGCAGAGCCTGCCGTGGTCCTCCGTGCACGCGCTGGGCCGCGACGCCGTCATGATCCGCGGCAGGGCCGAGCTGGCCGACCCGGCCGCCGTGGTCGCCAAGCGCGAGGCCGCGCAGGGGCGGGTCCTCGGCGCGCGGGTGGTGACGGACGCGGGTGCCGCGGTGGGCACGGTCCTCGACGTGGTCGTCGAGGGCGGTGCGTCCGGCCGGGTCGTCGGCTTCCGGATCGCCGCCGACAAGGTGTTCGAGGGAGGCTCCAAACGCCACCGGCGCAAGGTGTACGTACCGCGCGGCGAGACGCTCGCGGTGTCGGGCCAGGCGCTGGTGATCCCCGGGGACGCCACGCACTACGTGGCCGACGACCTCGCGGGGTTCGTGGCCCAGGTCGGGGCGTTCCACGCCCGCGGCGGTCCGGGCGGGACCACGAAGGAGGCGACGCAGTGACGCTGTTCTCGCAGATGCGCGGCCTGCCGGTGCTGACGCTGACCGACGCGGTGGAGATCGGCGTGGTGCGGTCGGTGACCCTCGACGTCGCCACCGGCACGCTCACCCATCTGCACGTGGGCCCCGACACCCGCAAAAGTCGCCGCAAGGAGAGCGTGCTGCCCTGGGAGGCGCTGCACGCGGTGGGCGCCGACGCCGTGCTGCTGCGCGCGGACGCGCCGCCCGCGCCCGGACCGGACGGATCGCCCGACGTGCCGGACGCCGTGGGGCTCAGGGTGCTGACCGAGGGTGGCGAGGAACGCGGAACGGTGCGCGACCTCTCTTTCGACCCGGAGTCCGGCCGGCTGGACGCCCTGATCACCTCGCTCGGCCAGTACCGGCCCGACCGGCTTCTCGGCCTCGGGGACTACGCGCTGGTGGTGCGGAGCGGCTGAGGGGCGCGTCGCGGCGCGACTGCATAGCGTTGCCGCGTGACCACGCACGCGTCCCCCTCGCCCGGACCCCACACGTCCTCCGCGGTACCTCGGCACGGCTGGCCCGCGGCCCTGGCGGTCGTCCTCGCGGCCCTCGTGGCCATGGGCGCGGTGGCCGGTCCGGGGCTGTGGGCGGCGGGCGCGGCGGAACTGCCCGACGGCGGGTTCTGGCGGGTCCTCGCGGCGACCGTGGTGACCGCGGTCGGCGGCAGCGTCACCCTCTCCGGGGACGCCGGGGCGTTCGCCTCGTCGCAGGCGGGTCTGACCGTGATGCCGCTGTCCGTCACGCTCACCGGGGCCCTCGTGCTCGGATGCGGCTTCCTGCGGCCCCTGCGGCACGGGCCGCTCGGCGGCAGGGCGCTCGGCACCTGGACGCTGGCGATCGCGGTGCCGTGGGCGCTCGCGGTGGCGGGTCTCGCCGTCGCGGCACGCGACACCTTCACGATCTCCCTCGGTGACGGTGCCGTCGGCGGCCTCGGCGACCTGTTCGGCGTCTCGCCGAAGGTGGGCTTCGGCACGGACGTGGCGGCGACCGTGCTCGTCGGACTCCTGTGGCTCGCGGGCGTGCTCCTCCTCGCCCTGCTGGTGGCGCCCCGGCGCGCGTCGGCCGGCCGGTGGTCGCGGGCCGGCGACGCGGTACGTCCCGTGGCGCGCGCGGCGGTCGCCGTGCTGCTGGTCCTGGTGGCCGCGGGCCTGGTCGCCGCGCTCGTCGTGGCCGCCCGCGGGGACCGTCCGCGGGCGGTGTGCGCGCTCGTCCTGCTGGGGCTGCCGAACCTGGTCTGGCTCGCCTTCACGCTCGGTCTCGGCGCCACCTGGCACGGCAGGCTGGACGGCCCGTTCCAGGTGGCCGTGCCGAGGGCCCTGGAGGAGGTGCTGCGCGCCCCCGGCGTCTCCACGCTGGACGTGCGCACGCTCGCGCAGCACGACGGCAGGGCGTGGTGGCTGGTGGCGGTCGCCGCCGTGCTGGTGCTCGCCGCGGCGTTCGTCTCGGCGGCGCGGACACCGGGCGGGGTGCGCCCCTGGGTGCACGCGCTGCGGACGGCGGCGGCCCTCGGCGTCACGGTGCTGATGATCTGTCTCGTCGGCCGGATCTCCGGGCACTACGGCCTGGACCTGTTCGGCCTCGGGGACCTGGACGGGCGCCTCTCGGGCGCGCTGCTCCTGGACCCGGACACCTGGGCGGCGGTGGGGCTCGCCCTGCTCTGGGGGCTGGTCGCCGGTTTCGTCTGCGCGCCGCTCGCGGCACGGACGGGCGCGCGCCGGTCCGACCGGGCGGCCCGCGAGGTCTGACGCGCCGCGTCCCGCCGCTTCGTGGTCCGCGCGTCCGGGACGGGTCAGGCGACCGTGGCCGCGGGCGAGGCGGCGGTGCGGTGCATGCGCAGCGCGTCCACGGACTCCGCGAGCAGTTCGTATTCGGTCGTCTCGTCGCTGATGGCGATCCGGACCAGATGGCCGGCCGCCAACTCCTCGGCCACGACGCCCTGTTGGAAGACGTCCCCGCACCAGCCGCGCAGCAGGTCCGGTACGTCGGCCACCGACTCGGCCACCGGCACCAGGGACTGGGTGGGGAAGACCGCGCTCTCGGGGTCCGGGTCGAGGCGGTCGGCGATCCACTGGGCGCGGTCGCGCAGCCACCACAGCGCCAGGGCCAGGGTGGGGGCCCGGTAGGTGCCGAGCGGCACACCGATGCGCCTGCCGTCGCACGCGCCGTACGCGGTGACGTGGCACAGGAATTCGTCGTGCACGATCACTCCCCCGTTGCTCGCTCTCGGGTGGGGCTTCCTCGCTTTCGTGCGGCTCCTGTGCGGTGAAGTGCCCTGATGTCCGAGTATCTTCACTCCAGAAACACTGTCACCATGGCTTTCCGGCCACTCTCCGGGCATATTCCGCGCGGTTTTTGGCCAGAAAGCGACACATACTTTCGGCACCCCGCCGGGGCCTCGGCAAACCCTCCGGAGCGCGGACCGAAAGGGCCGGGGGAACGTCGCCGCCACGGTACGCGGGCCCGCCGGGTACCGCCCGTAACACCGGTTCCACCAGCCACGGAGAGAACGTCCGGCACGGCGGCGCGCAAGCCGCCGACAGGGAGCGCATTCAGGGGCGCATTCGAAAATACGCATTCCGCGGAACGTTCTCCGCCACCCCCAAGATCGAAAGGAGGACCCGGCGGAGGGCCGGACGGAAAGCGGAAAGGGCGGGGGCGGAACACGGAATTCCGTGTTCCGCCCCCGCCCCGCCGAAGGACGCCGGCACCGCCGCCGCGGAGGCGGTTACGCCTTCGCCAGTTCGTCGATCTTCGCGAGCTCCTCGGGTGCGAATTCGAGGTTGTCGACAGCCGCGACGCTGTCCTCCAGCTGCCGCGCGCTGCTCGCGCCGACCAGCGCGGAGGTGACCCGGCCGTTCCGCAGGACCCAGGCCAGCGCCATCTGCGCGAGCGACTGCCCGCGCGAGGCGGCGAGGTCGTTGAGCCCGCGCAGCCGGCCCACCAGTTCCTCGGTGACCGCGTCGGAGTTCAGGAACGGGCTCTCGCCCGCCGCCCGCGAGTCCTCGGGGATGCCGTCGAGGTAGCGGGCGGTGAGCAGGCCCTGGTCGAGCGGCGAGTACGCGATGGAGCCGACGCGCAGTTCGTCGAGGGTGTCGAGCAGGCCCTCCTCCGGGCGCCGGTCGAGGATCGAGTAGCGGGGCTGGTGGATCAGCAGCGGGGTGCCCAGCTCACCGAGGATGCGGGCCGCCTCGCGGGTCTGCTCCGGCGAGTAGTTGGAGACACCGACGTAGAGCGCCTTGCCCTGCTGGACGGCGGTGTGCAGCGCACCCATCGTCTCCTCCAGCGGGGTCTCCGGGTCGGGCCGGTGCGAGTAGAAGATGTCGACGTGGTCCAGGCCCATGCGGCTCAGGCTCTGGTCCAGGGACGACAGGACGTACTTGCGGGAGCCCCACTCGCCGTACGGGCCGGGCCACATGAGGTATCCGGCCTTGGTGGAGATCACCAGCTCGTCGCGGTAGCGCGTGAAGTCCGCCTTCAGCGCCTCGCCGAGCGCCGACTCGGCCGACCCGGGCGGCGGGCCGTAGTTGTTGGCGAGGTCGAAGTGGGTGACCCCGAGGTCGAAGGCGCGGCGCAGGATGGCGCGCTGGGTCTCGACGGGGCGGTCGGGGCCGAAGTTGTGCCACAGGCCGAGCGACAGCGCGGGGAGCTTCAGGCCGCTGTGCCCGGTGCGCCGGTAGGGCATGTCCGCGTAGCGGTCGGGGTGTGCGGTGTACAACGCGACTCCTGGAAGGTCGGTGCGGCGGGAAGGCCGGTACGGGGCGCCTCGCCGTGGACGGCGGACGCGCAAGATCCGGTACCACTCTCGCGCGCCCGGGGGCAGCGGTCCAACAGGAGAATCCGATGGAATTGAGCGGATAGGCTTCTCAATCATGGAACTGCGCCATCTTGAGCACTTCGTCGCGGTCGCCGAGGACCAGCACTTCACCCGTGCCGCCGAGCGGCTGCTGGTGTCCCAGTCGGGTCTCTCCGCGTCGATCCGCGCGCTGGAACGGGAGCTCCGGGCGCCGTTGTTCGTACGGACCACCCGCCGGGTGACGCTGACGGAGGCCGGGCGGGCCCTGCTCGCGGAGGCCGAGCGCGTCCTGGCCCAGGTGCGGGCCGCGCACGAGGCGGTCGCGGCGGTGCAGGGCGTCCTGCGCGGCACGCTGGCGCTGGGCACCGAGCAGTGCATCGCCGGGGTGCACGTGGCGGGGCTGCTGGCGGCGTTCCGCAAGGAGCACCCGGACGTGGAGATCAGGCTGCGGCAGGCCGGTTCGGGCGCCCTGGCCGAGGAGGTCGCGGCGGGCCGTCTGGACCTCGCGTTCGCCGTGCGCACCGACGCCGACACCGACCAGCTCCGCTGCGTCGCGCTGACCGGCGAGCCGATGGTCGTGCTGTGCCATCCGGCGCACCCGCTCGCGACGTCCGGCGCGCCCGTGACGCCCCGGGACCTCGGCGGCGAGGTGTTCGTGGACTTCCACCCCGACTGGGGTCCGCGACGCATCACCGACGCCGCGTTCGCCGCGGCGGGTGTGCGGCGCACGGTCGCGCTGGAGGTCAACGACGTGCACGGCCTGCTCGACCTGGTCGACGAGAACCTGGGGATCGCGGTGGTGCCCCGCCACTTCCGGCACAAGCGTCCCGCGCTGACCGCCCTCCCGCTCCGGGGCACGGGCGACACCGAGTACGAGACGGTGGCCCTGCTGCCGCCGCCCGCCGCGACCAGCCCGGCGGCCCGCGCGCTGATGGCGCTGCTCGACGCGGGCGCCACCGCGGCACCCGGGCCGGGCGGGGTCTCCGGGGCGGGCGACATCCGGGGGGCCGTCCGGCCCGCGTGAGGCGCGGGGATGCGCGATGGTGGAGTCATGCATGCGAAGGACATCCTCATCGAGGCGTACAGCCGCATTCAGGAAGAAGTACGGGCCGCGGTCGACGGGCTCTCCCCCGACGACCTCAACACGCGCCCCGCACCCGACGCGAACTCCGTGTCCTGGCTGGTCTGGCATCTGACCCGGGTCCAGGACGACCACGTGGCGGACGTCGCCGGGCTCGACCAGGTCTGGTTCGCGCAGGGCTGGGACAAGCGCTTCGGCCTCGACCTGCCGCCCGGCGACACCGGCTACGGACACAGCGCGGCGAAGGTCGCCAAGGTACGGGTCGAGTCCGCCGACCTGCTCACCGGCTACTACGACGCCGTGCACGAACAGACGACGGCCTATCTGCGCGAGCTGAGGGCGGAGGACCTGGACCGGGTCGTCGACGAGCGCTGGGACCCGCCGGTCACCCTGGCGGTCCGCCTGGCGAGCGTCCTCTCGGACGACCTCCAGCACGCGGGCCAGGCCGCGTACGTACGGGGGCTGCTGCGGGACGGCGTCGGGTAACTCCGCGTCGCGGTCCGCCGCCGGGCGGCGGACCGCGCGGATCCAGCAGGCGACAGGACCGACGGAAAGGGCGGGCGGCCGGGGCTCCGGGCGCCCGCCCCCGCCGTGTCCGGGGCGGCAGACCGGCCGGCCGCGGGCCGTGGCAGGGTGGTGATCGTGCCGCCGGACGGGTCCGCCCGGCGGCGAGAGCGGCGGTTCGTCGCACAGCCGAGAAGCGGAGCACCCATGTCCGAGCAGCCGAGGCCGACCGGAGCGCCGGCCCACCAGAACGTGACCTTCCCGAGCGCGGGCGGCACGGCGCACGGGTACCTGGCGCTGCCGCCGTCCGGCACCGGGCCCGGTGTCATCGTCATCCAGGAGTGGTGGGGCCTGACCGACCACGTCGCCCAGGTGGCCGACCGGCTCGCGGCGGAGGGGTTCGTGGCCCTCGCCCCCGACCTGTACGGCGGCAACGTCGCCCACGACCCCTCCGAGGCGTACCGGATGATGCGGGAACTCCCGGTGGCACGCGGCGTCGAGCTGCTCTCCGGCGCGGTGGACCACCTGCTGTCCCTGCCGGAGGTCACCTCGGCGACGGTGGGTGCCGTCGGGTTCTGCATGGGCGGCGGATTCGTCCTCCATCTCGCCGCCGCCGAACCGCGGGTGAGCGCGGCCGTGCCGTTCTACGGCGTCATCCAGGGCGAACTCCCCGACTTCTCGGGCCTGAAGGCGCGGGTCCTCGGCCACTACGGCGAGCAGGACCACACCATCCCGCCCGAGGACCTTGCCCAGTTGCGCACCGCGATCGAGGAACAGAGCGGCACCGCACCGGAGTTCTTCCTGTACCCGGCGGGCCACGCCTTCTACAACGACGGCGGCCCCTCCTACGAGCCGGAGTCGGCGGCCCGCGCCTGGCGGCGCACGGTGCCGTTCCTGCGGGAGCGGCTCGGCTGACGGGCACGGACGAACGGGGTCGCGCCGGGCGGAACTCCCGCCGGAACCCCGACTCCCGTCACCGGCAGCCTTGTTGACGCCCCGTCACCACTTCGGGGAGGACTCCGCCACGGACGCGTGCAGGGCGTCCAGGCGCCGCAGTTCGTCCTCGGTCAGGCGGACCGCGCCGGCGGCGACGTTCTCGACGAGGTGGTCCGGGTCGCCCGTGCCGGGGATGGCGAGGACGTGCGGGCCCCGGCTCAGCGTCCAGGCGATGCGCACCTGGGTGGGGCTCGCGCCGTGGGCCCGTGCCACGGCGACCACCGCGTCGTCGTGGGTGTCGGTGGCGGCCCGCGGCCCCTGGTCGGTCACCGAGTAGAACGGCACGAAGGCGATGCCGCGTTCGCCGCACAGCCGCAGCATCTCCTCGCTGACCGGGGTGCCGGAGCCCAGACCGTAGCGGTTCTGCACGCAGACCACGGGGGCGATCTCCAGCGCCTCGGCGAGGTGTTCCGGCCGGACCCCGGAGATGCCCAGGTGCCGGACGAGGCCGGCCTCGCGCAGCTCGGCGAGGGCTCCGAAGTGCTCGGCGATCGAAGGCTGCCTCATGTAGCGGAGGTTGACCACGTCCAGGTGGTCGCGGCCGAGCTGGCGCAGGTTCTCCTCGACCTGGCCGCGCAGTTGGTCGGGCCGGGCCGCGGCACCCCACTCCCCCGAGTAGTCGCGGTGCGGTCCGACCTTGGTGACGACGACGACGTCCTCGCGGTACGGGGAGAGCGCCGAGTTGATGATCTCGTTGGCGGAGCGCAGCGAGGAGAAGTAGAAGGCGGCCGTGTCGATGTGGTTGACGCCGAGCTCAACAGCCTTGCGCAGGACGGCGATCGACTCCCCCCGGTCGCGCGGCACGCCCAGGTGGAAGGCGGCACGTCCGGACAGCCGCATCGCGCCGAAGCCGAGCCGGTTGACGGTGAGGTCCCCGAGCTGCCAAGTACCCGCGGCGTCCGCGGTGATCGTCTTCGTGGTCATCGGCGGAGTTTCGCACACCCGGGTCACCGGTCGGGAACGGCGGCGGGATCACACGGGCGGCGCGGCCGGGTGCCGCCACGACGAACGGGCGGCGAGCCGGGGCAGGACGCCCTCGCCGAACCAGTACGCCTCTTCGAGGTGCGGGTAGCCGGAGAGCACGAACTCGTCGATGCCCAGGGCGTGGTACTCCAGGACCCGCTCCGCGACCTCGTCGTGGCTGCCGACCAGCGCGGTGCCCGCGCCGCCGCGCACCAGGCCGACACCCGCCCACAGGTTGGGGTGGATCTCCAGCCCGTCGCGGCTTCCTCCGTGCAGGGCCAGCATGCGGCGCTGCCCCTCCGACTCGCTGCGCGCGAGCCCCTCCTGCACGGACCGCACGGTGGCCGGGTCGAAGCCGGCGAGCAGCCGGTCCGCCTCGGCCCACGCCTGTTCCGCGGTGTCCCGGGTGATGACGTGCAGCCGGACGCCGAACCGCACGGTCCGGCCCTCGCGCTCGGCCAGCTTCCTGATCCAGGCGATCTTCTCGGCCACCTGCGCGGGCGGTTCGCCCCAGGTGAGGTAGACGTCCGCGTACCGGGCGGCGATCTCCCCGGCCGCGGGCGAGGAGCCGCCGAAGTACACCTCGGGCACCGGGTCGGGCAGCCGGGTCAGCCTGGCGTCGCTCACCCGCAGGTGCTCGCCCTCGTGGTCCACGCTCCTGCCGTCCCACAACTCCCGGACGATGTGCAGGAATTCGCCCGTACGCCGGTACCGCGCGTCCTTGTCGAGGAAGTCGCCGTACGCGCGCTGCTCGTGGCTCTCGCCGCCGGTGACGACGTTCAGCAGGAGCCGTCCGCCGCTCTGCCGCTGGAACGTGGACGCCATCTGCGCGGCGAGCGTCGGCGAGACGAAGCCGGGCCGGAAGGCGACGAGGAACTTCAGCCGCTCGGTGTGTTGGCTGACCATCGCGGTGGTCAGCCACGCGTCCTCGCACCAGGCGCCGGTGGGGGTGAGCACGCCGGTGAAGCCGAGGTCCTCCGCCGCGCGCGCGATCTGGCTCAGGTAGGCGATCGTGGGCGGCCGGTCGCGGCCGGAGGCGGTGACCGCGGCCCCGTGGCCGCCGCCGACGACGTGCCGGCTGTCCCCGTTGGTGGGCAGGAACCAGTGGAAGGTGAGGGCCACGCGGGACTCCGATCGGTCGGTGCGGGGGCGGGTCGGGCAGCGGCGCGCGTGTCCGTCGGCGCGGTGGGGCGGAAACGGGGATTCAGGCCGCCGACACGGCGAGCAGCGAGGTGCCCAGCGCGGCGGAGAACTGCCCGGTCACCTCGTCGAGGCCGTCCGCGGTGGCCTCCGGGACGGTGACGGACCCGTCGGGGCGCACGGTGATGTCCGTGTCGAGGACGAACCGGCCCTGCACCACGTGCGCGGCGCCCATGGAGGTGAGCACCGGCCGCAACGCGTAGTCGATGGCCAGGACGTGCGCGGTGCTGCCGCCGGTGGCCAGCGGCAGCACGGTCTTGCCGGTCAGGGCGTACTGCGGCATCAGGTCGAGCAGTGCCTTCAGCACGCCGGAGTAGGACGCCTTGTAGACGGGCGTGGCGACGACCAACCCGTCGGCGCGCGCGAGGAGTTCGGCCGCCGACGCGACGGCGGGGTGCCGGAAGTCCGCGCCGAGCAGGGCCTCCGCGGGGAAGGCGCGGACGTCGAGCGGTATCACCTCGTGGCCCCACTCCGTCAGCCTCCGGTCGAGGTGGCGCAGCAGCCGTTCGGTGCGGGAGGAGGCGGAGGGACTGCCGGACAGGGACAGGACGGTGGCCATGACGGGTCCTCATTCGGATCGCGGCGGTACGAGGGTGCGGGTGCGGGAGGCGCGACGGCGCGGGCCCGCGACGGGACGGCGGGAACACCCGGGCGTTTCCGGGGAACCGGCGGGTCTGCTCACGTACGAACGGGCGGGCGGCCGACGGGCTGTCCGTGGCCGGCTCGTGGCTCCGCGCGCACGCGCGGCGGGCCGTCGGTGGTGGTGTCAGACGGCCGAGGGACGCGCGGCGCGACAACACGCGCTGGAGACACGCGAGAGGTCGACATGGCGTCGCCGCGTGAGGTCCAGTCGCATGGTCATGCCGTTGATCGTGGCAGCCGCCCGTCCGAGAGGTCAAGAAGAACCCCGTCGGTCTCGTATCGCGGACCGGGCGCGCGTCCGTCCGCGTGCCGCCCGCCGCACGGCACGCACCACGAGCCGTAAGTCGTACGGGTGTGATCTGTGACCAGCACACGATTCACTCGTTTGACGGAGCGGAACGACTCACGTCAACGGTCGCGGAAGGCACCCGCTCCATGCTCCTGCCCCAGCTTCGACGCACCGCCGGCGGTGCCGGCACGGACGTCCTCACAGCAGAGTCCGCCCTGGTCGAGCAGTACGGCGACCTGGTCAGGCTCGCGTACCTCGTCCTGCCCGCCTCGCTGAACCGGCACCGCAGGGTGCTGCTCGCCCACTCCCTGGTGCAGCGGGCCCTGCCGCACGGCCGGGCGCCCCGGTCCGCCGCGGCCGTGCCGCCGCAGCGGCACGCCGGGCAGCCCGCCGGCCGCGGGCCCGCCCTCGACCCGCTGCGGACGGAGGTGGTGCGGGGCGCGCTGGCGCACGAGCGCAGGCCCCGGGTGTGGCCCGCCCGGCTGAGCCCGCCGCGGGCGTTGGCGCCGCACCTGCCGCTGGTGCTGGGCCTGCGGCTGTTCCCCCGGTCCGGCGGGGCGCACGAGACGGCTCTGGTACAGGCGCTGTCGGGGGTGTCCGCGCCGGTGCGGGCGGCGTTCGTGCTCGGCCGCCTCGACGGCCTGTCCGACGCCGCGGTGCGCGACCTGCTCGTCCGGGCGGGCGCGCCGGACGCGCGGGGTGCCGTCCGGGCGGCGGCCCGGCTGGAGGCGGACGCCGGGGAGGCCGCCGCCGCGCTCCTCGCGTCGCGCGAGTTCGACGCGTGCACGGTGCAGGCGCACCCCACCGACCTGTTGCGCCGCAGGCGCCGGGTGCGGCTGGCCGGGCTGCTCGGCGCGGGCGTCGTGGTCGCCGCCGCGGCACTCGTGTCGACCGGCGCGGCGGGCGTGGGCGCCGGCCCGGACGGGTCGCCGCGCCCCGTCGCCGGCGCCCCCGCCGCGAAGGACCTGGTGCGCACGGCGCCCGGCGCCTGGGACGACACCTCCCGCGTCGACTTCACGGCCTGGCCGGCCCGCGGCTCCCGGGCCCGGGACGACGCCCTGCTGAACCGCGCCCTGGCCGCCTGGGCACGTCCGGGCCGCGGCACCCGGGTGGCGTACGCGAAGGACACGGCCCGGGACACCCCGCCCGCCGCGCCGCACCTGCTGTTCGCCGGGGACCTCGACGGGCACGCGGTCGTCGTGCTGTACGACGGCCAGCGGCTGGCCCGCTACGACGAGCCGTCGGGAACGGGCGGCGCACGCGGCCTGACGGTGGCGCGGGTGGACGACGCCGACGTGACGACGGCCGCCGCGGTCACGCTCGACGTGCGCGACGGGCGGGCGCGCTACCTGCTGGCGCCGTGGGTCGCCGAGGCGGGCACGCGCGACCTGGCCCGGCCGGACACCGTGGCCCGGCCGCTGGACGTGTCCGGCGACGGTGTCACGGCCGCCGTCCCCGTGCTCTCGTCGGCCGGGGGCTGCGGCGGAAGCCGTCCGGTGCTCCAGCTCCGGTCGTCCTCGCGGATCGCGGAGAAGCACGCGTTCCTGCTCGCCGGGGTGGGCGACCTCTCCCCGGTGCACCTGACCTACACCCCGCTGCCCGGTCACGGAACTCCCCCGGCCCGTCAGCCCCGTGAGGCGACCGGCAGCGCCGCGCTCCTCGCGTGGGCGCACCTGGCCTGCGGCCTGGACGGGGTGCGCGGCAGCGGTGTACGGGCCGTCAACGCCTGGGACTTCGCCGAGCAGGACCTCCCCGCCGACGGGGGGCACGCGGTGTGGACGTGTTCGCGCGCGGACACCTGGCGGGGCACCGGCAACGTGACGGTGGCGCTGCGGACGGACCGGCAGTCCACCGCGAGCGCGGCCGCCGTCGTCGCGGGGGCGCGTTCGACCGCGGAGTGCAGCCGGTTCGGCCAGCACGTCGTGGCGGGGGCGCAGTGGCGCGCGCCGGACGGCCACTGGTACCTGCTGGCGGCGGGCAGTCGCGCGGTCACCGGCATCAGCGTCGACGGCGACGTCCGGGCGAACGCGTCCGGCCGGACCCTCGCGGTGCGCTCGCCGCACGGCGCGCAGGTGCGGGTGTCGGCCCGGCTCTCCACGGGCGGTTCGCTGGCGGCGGTGGGCGCGCCGGAGAAGCCGGAGTAGCGGCCCCGCGGTACGCACGTGTGCGGTGTGGGAAGGGCCCCCGGACGACCGGGGGCCCTTCCCACACCGCACACGTGGCTTCTCGCTCTTCTCGCTCGCGGCCGTCTGTGTCCGGGCCGAGGTGATCGGCGGCCCGGGCACAGGCGGCCGCGGGTCAGTCCTCCTCGCGGGCCGGGACGACCACCAGGAAGGCGTCGGACGTCAGATCCATGACGACCGTCGCGGGCTCCCCCTCGGCGCGGCGGGCGGCCGCGTACTCTTCCGCAGGCCACGATCCACGCGGGGACCCGGCAGGGAACCGTTCCAACACCTTCGCGCTCATAGCCGCAAACACCTCCACCATCGACCGTCGGTCTGTGCCGGTGACTCTTGTACAGTCCCGGCTGCCCGCGATCTGTCGGTACATGTGGACGAATTCGGAACTCCGCGCCCCCGTCGGCGCGTTGGGCCCGCGCGGGCCCGGACCGCAGGTCGCGGCGCCCGGCCGGCGGACCGACCCGGCCGCCGGGCCGGGGTTTCGGACCGCCGGGTGCGCCCCCCTCGGCCGCGCGCTCAGTCGCCCGCCCGTTCAGTCGCCCGCCGGCTCGGCCGGCGCGGCGGCCGGCCGCCAGGGCCACCACACCGGCGCGCCGATGTCCCGCACCAGCGCGGGCACCAGCAGGGAGCGCACCACCACGGTGTCGAGGAGGACGCCGAAGGCCACGATGAAGGCGATCTGCGCCAGGAAGGCCAGCGGAATGACCCCCAGCGCGGCGAAGGTCGCGGCGAGCACGACACCGGCGGAGGTGATCACCCCGCCGGTCGCTACCAGCCCGCGCAGGACGCCCTGGCGCACCCCGTGCAGCGAGGTCTCCTCCCGTACGCGGGACATGAGGAAGATGTTGTAGTCGACGCCCAGGGCGACCAGGAACACGAAGCCGTACAGCGGCACGGAGGGGTCGGTGCCCGTGAAGCCGAACACGTGCCGGAAGACGAGCGACGAAACCCCCAGCGTGGCAACGAAGTTGAGGGCGACGGTGACCACGAGGAGCACGGGCACGAGGAGCGCGCGGAGCAGTCCCGCCAGGATGACGAGGATGATCGCGAGGACGACGGGGACGATCAGCGTGCGGTCCTTCTCGGCGGTGCGCAGGGTGTCGTAGCGCTGCGCCGTGTAGCCGCCGACCAGGGCGTCCGCGTCGGGCAGCGCGTGCAGCGCGGTGCGCAGCCGGGCCACGGTCTGCCGGGCCGCCTCGCCGTCGGCCGCCGCGCTCAGGGTGACGTCGACACGTACCCGTCCGTCGACGACCAGGGGGCTGCCGCCGGGGCGGCCCGACCTGGACACTCCGGCCGCCGACGCGACGCCCCGGGTGTGCCGCGCGGTGGCGACGACCCGGTCCAGGCTCGCGGCGTCGGCGACGACCACGGCGGGGTTGCCGGAGCCGCCGGGGAAGTGCCGCCCGAGGGTCTGCTGCGCCGCCACGGACGGGGCGTCGTTGACGAAGGTCTCGTCCAGCGGGACGCCCTTGGAGTTCAGGGTGGGGGCGAACGCGGCACAGGCGATCAGCGCGACGAGCGCGATCGTCCAGATCCGCCGCGGGGCCCGGTCGACGAGTCCGGCCACCCGGTGCCAGAGCCCGCGCCCGTCGGTGTGGTCCTGGACCGCGCGGGGCCTGGCCGGCCAGTAGGCGGTCCTGCCGAGGAGCGCGAGGACGGCGGGCAGGAAGGTGAGGGCGCTGAGGACCGAGCAGCCGATGCCGATCGCGCCGACCGGACCGAGCGCGCGGTTGTTGGTGAGGTCGCTCAGCAGCAGGGCGAGGAGGGCGAGGGCGACGGTGGCCCCGCTGGCCGCGACGGCGCTCCAGGACTGCCGCAGGGCGGCCCGTACGGCGGTGAACCGGTCCTCGTGCAGGGCCAGTTCCTCGCGGAAGCGGGCGGTGATCAGCAGCGCGTAGTCGGTGGCGGCGCCGATGACGAGGATGGAGAGGATGCCCTGCACCTGCCCGTCGACGCGGACGACACCGTGGTCGGCGAGCGCGTAGACGATCGCGCAGGCGAGGCCCAGCGCGAAGACCGCGCCCAGGATGATGACGAGGGGCAGCAGCACGCTGCGGTAGACCAGCAGCAGGATCACCAGGACGGTCACCAGGGCGACGACCAGCAGCAGGCCGTCGATGCCGGAGAAGGCGTCGGACAGGTCGGCCTGGCTCGCGGCGGGCCCGGCGATCTGCGCGGTGGTGCCCGGCACCCGGCCCGCGGCGGCCCTGATCCGGTCCAGGGTGTCGGGCAGCCGGTCGCCGAGGTCGGGGCGCAGTTGCACCACGGCCTCCAGCGCCTGCCCGTCGTCGGAGACCACGGCGGGCGACGCCTGCCCGACCACGCCGTCCGTACCCGTGAGGCCCGCCACGGCACGGCCGGCCGCGGCGGCCTTGTCGCCGAGGTCGCCGCCGGTGCCCGGGGTACCGCCCTCGGCGGTCCACAGGACGATCGCGGGGACCGTCTCGTCCTGTTCGAACGCCCGTTGCTGGGCGATGACTTCGGTCGACTCGGCACTGCGCGGCAGGAAGGCCGCCTGGTCGTTGGTGGCGACGTCACCGAGCTTCCCGGCATAGGGCCCGAAGAACGCGCCGACGGCGAGCCAGACGGCGACCAGCAGGAAGGGGACGAGCAGGCGGGCCCGTCGGGGGGCGGTGGTCATGGTTCCTCGTTCTCCGGGTCCCGGGAGGGACGGACGTCACGAACAGGTATCTCGACGAAAAACAATCTCAATGATCGAGCCATGTGCGGGACGATCTTAGGCACACGCCCTCTTCCGCGTTCGCCCGCCGTTCGGATGCGGTGACCGCGGCCGGTCCCAACCCCCGGGCGGGGCGCCGGGGTTCGCCCGGTTCCGGGGGCGCGCCCCCGCAGTCAGCGCTCGACGGGCCTGGCCAGCGTCAGTTGCTCGTCCAGGACCGCCAGGAACCGCACCACGACGGCCAGTTCGTCCTCGGTGAACCCGGCGCGCGCCGCCTCCGTCGCCTCGGCCAGCGGCCGGAAGTGGGTACGGGCCGTGGAACGCGCGTCGTCCGCGTAGTGGAGGTGGACGACGCGGCGGTCCGTGCTCTCCCGTACGCGGCGGACGTGCCCGGCGCGCTCCAGCCGGTCGACGCACGCCGTCACCGCGCCCGAGGTGAGCCCCAGGTGTTCGCGCAGCCGCCCCGGGGTCATCGGCCGGTCGGCGTCCAGGATCGCGGCCAGCGCCTGGACGTCCGTGGCGTGCAGCCCGTGCCGCCCCGCGAAGGCGTGGACGACGCGGTTGATCTCGGTGTTCACACGCCGCAGGTGGACGCCGAAGGTGTGCAGGTCCGTCGCGTCGCCCGTACCGGGTCCGACCGCCGGCCCCGGTCCCCGGTCCCGCTCGCCGGTCTCGTCTCGTGTGGCCACACGATCAGCCTATAGAACCCGCCGGCCGCGGGATTCGTGCGTGCGGGGACGGCGGCCCCGGGGCACCGTCGCCGCGGCGGGCCGGGCGCCGGCGGCCCCGCGCGCATCCGGATCGCCCCGCCGTACCGAAGTGATCACGGGAGGGGCGTCCGCGAGGCACGGACCCGCGCGGACCGGGACCGAGGAGGACCAGGGGGACCGGACGGTACGGAAGGACGGAAAGCCGATGCAGGGCGACGACACGGAGCCGGGGCTGCGCTGCCTGGTGACCGGCGCGACGGGATACATCGGCGGCAGGCTCGTGCCCGAGCTGCTCGACGCCGGGCACCGGGTGCGGTGCCTGGCCCGGACCCCCGCGAAGCTGCGCGACCTGCCGTGGGCGGGCGACGTGGAGGTGGTCCGGGGGGACGTCACGGACGCCGCGTCGGTCGGCGAGGCCATGCGCGGCATCGACGTCGCGTACTACCTGGTGCACGCCCTGGGCACCGGCAAGGGCTTCGAGGACACCGACCGGGACGCGGCGCGTATCTTCGGCGAGCAGGCCGCGGCGGCGGGCATCAAGCGCGTGGTCTACCTCGGCGGCCTGACCCCGCGGGGCGTGCCGGAGCGGGAACTGTCGCCGCACCTGCGGTCGCGGGCCGAGGTCGGCCACCTCCTGCTCGCGTCCGGCGTCCCGACGACGGTGCTGCGCGCGGCGGTCATCATCGGCTCGGGCTCGGCCTCGTTCGAGATGCTGCGCTACCTGACCGAACGGCTGCCGGTGATGGTCACCCCGAGCTGGGTGCACACCCGGATCCAGCCCATCGCCGTGCGCGACGTGCTGCGCACCCTGGTGGGCAGTGCCCGGATGCCCGCCGACGTGAACCGCGCGTTCGACATCGGCGGGCCCGAGGTGCTGACGTACCGGGACATGATGCTGCGCTACGCGAAGGTGGCGGGCCTGCGCAAGCGGGTCATCGTGCCGGTGCCGGTGCTCACCCCCACCCTGTCGAGCCACTGGGTGGGGCTGGTGACGCCGGTGCCCCGCTCCATCGCCCGGCCGCTGACGGAGTCGCTGCGGCACGAGGTCGTCTGCCACGAGGAGGACGTCAAGCGGTACGTGCCCGACCCGCCGGGGCATCCGTTCGGCTTCGACAAGGCCGTGCGGCTGGCCCTGGAACGCATCCAGGACGCCCAGGTCACCACCCGCTGGTCCTCCGCGTCGGTGCCGGGGGCGCCCAGCGACCCGCTGCCGACCGACCCCGACTGGGCGGGCGGCAGCCTCTACCAGGACCACCGCGAGATCGCCGTCGACGCCACGCCCGAGGCGCTGTGGCGGGTGATCGAGGGCATCGGCGGCGAGAACGGCTGGTACTCCTTCCCGCTGGCCTGGGGCGTGCGGGGCTGGATGGACCGGCTGGCCGGCGGGGTCGGCCTGCGTCGCGGACGGCGCGACGCGCAGCATCTGCGGGTCGGCGACTCCCTGGACTTCTGGCGCGTCGAGGAGATCGAGCCGGGTCATCTGCTGCGGCTGCGCGCCGAGATGCGGCTGCCGGGCCTGGCCTGGCTGGAGATGTACGCGGAGACCGACGACGAGGGGCGCACCCGGTACCGCCAGCGTGCCCTGTTCCACCCGCGCGGGCTGCCCGGCCACGCCTACTGGTGGAGCGTCTCGCCGTTCCACGCCGTGGTGTTCGGCGGGATGGCCCGCAACATCGCGGCGGCGGCGGCCCGTTCGCCCGAGCCGGCCGGACGGGTGCCGAGCACCTCGGGCTGACCGGGCCGCCCGGGTGCGCCCGCCCGTCCGGGTGAGTCGCGCATCCGCGCGGACCTCCGGACCGGAATCGGCTCGCCGTACCAACACCCGCCCCCACCACGCGCGTTCCCCGCCGTCCTCGCCGTCCTCGCTCCGGAGCAGCACCATGAACGTCTCGGTCGTCCTGTTCACCTCCGACCTGCGCGTGCACGACCATCCGCCGCTGCGGGCCGCGCTCGACGGTTCGCGGGAGGTGGTGCCCCTGTTCGTGCACGACCGGACCGTGCGCGACGCGGGGTTCGCCGTGCCCAACCGGCTCGCGTTCCTCGCCGACTGCCTGCGCGACCTCGACGCGGCGCTGCGGGAGCGGGGCGGGCGGCTGGTGCTCCGGTCGGGCGACGTCGTGGAGCAGGTGTGCAAGGTGGCCGCGGAGACGGACGCCGACGAGGTCCATCTGGCCGCCGACGTCAGCGCCTACGCGCACCGGCGGGAGGAACGGCTCCGGGAGGCCCTGGAGCGCGAGGGCCGCCGGCTGCACGTCCACGACACGGTGACCACGGCCGTCGCCCCCGGCGCCGTGACGCCCGCGTCGTCGGACCACTTCGCGGTCTTCACCCCGTACTTCAGGCGCTGGTCGGACCACGGGCTGCGCGACGTCCTCGGCGCGCCCAGGACCGTACGGGTGCCGGACGACGTGGAATCGGAGCAACTGCCGTCCCGCGACAGCCTGTCGGGGGTTTCGGAAGGGCTGGCCGAGGGCGGCGAGGCGGAGGGCCGCACGCGGTTCGCCGCGTGGCTGCGCGACGGGATCGCCGCGTACGAGGACCGGCACGACGACCTGCCGGGCGACGCGACCTCCCGGCTGTCGCCGCACCTGCACTTCGGCACCCTCTCCCCCGTCGAGCTGACGCAGCGCTCGCGGCGGGCGGGCGGTCCGGGCGCGGAGGCGTTCGTGCGGCAGCTCGCGTGGCGGGACTTCCACCGGCAGGTGCTGGCCGCCCGGCCGGCCGCGTCGAGCGCCGACTACCGCGGCCACGACGACCGTTGGCGCACCGGACCGGACGCCGACGCGGACATCGAGGCGTGGCGGGAGGGCCGCACGGGTTACCCGGTCGTCGACGCGGCGATGCGCCAACTGCGCCACGAGGGCTGGATGCACAACCGGGGCCGGCTGCTGGTGGCGAGCTTCCTCTGCAAGACGCTGTACATCGACTGGCGGGTGGGCGCACGGCACTTCCTGGACCTGCTGGTCGACGGCGACGTGGCCAACAACCAGCTCAACTGGCAGTGGACCGCGGGCACCGGGACGGACACCCGCCCCAACCGGGTGCTCAACCCCGTGACGCAGGCGAAGCGTTACGACCCGGACGGGGCGTACGTGCGGCGCTGGGTGCCGGAGTTGGCGGACCTCGGCACACCGGCCGTGCACGAGCCGTGGCGGCTCGCGGGCGAGGAGCGGGCGCACCTCGACTACCCCGACCCGATCGTCGAACTGTCCGACGGACTCGACCGGTTCAGGCGGGCCCGTGGCCGGGCGTAGCGGGGGCGCGGGGACGGCCGCGCACTGGTTGTTCGGCGACCAGCTCGGGCCGCACTTCCTGACACCCGGCGAGGGCGGCCCCGACCGGAACGCGCCCGTCGTGATGATCGAGGCCCGGTCGGTGTTCCGGCGGCGCCGCTTCCACCGCGCGAAGGCGCATCTCGTCCTGTCCGCGATGCGGCACCGCGCCGCCGAACTCGGCGACCGGGTGCGGTACGTGCGCTGCGAGACGTACCGGGAGGGGCTGCGACAGGTCGGCGGAGAAGGCCGGTTGACGGTGTGTCATCCGACGTCGCGGGCCGCGCTGGGGCTGGTGTCCTCGCTGGACCGGGTCACGGTGCTGCCCGCGCGCGGGTTCCTCGTGGCGCACGCGGACTTCCGCGCCTGGGCGGACGGCCAGGGCGGGCACAAGCTGCGCCAGGAGGACTTCTACCACTGGGTGCGCCGGGGGCACGACCTGCTGATGGACGGCACCGACCCGGCGGGCGGGCGCTGGAACCACGACCACGACAACCGTGAGCCGCCGCCGAAGGGCGCCCGCGCCCTCGACGTGGCCGCACCGTACCGGCCGCGCGAGGACGAGATCGACGACGAGGTCCGCAGCGACCTCGACCGCTGGGAGCGCGACGGCGTCCGTTTCGTGGGCCGCGACGGCCCGCGGCGTTTCCCCGCCTCCCGGCGGGAGGCGCTCGCGGCGTTGAAGCGGTTCGTCGAGCACCGGCTGGCGGACTTCGGACCGTACGAGGACGCCGTCCTGGCCGGCGACCCGGTGATGAGCCACAGCCTGCTGTCGTCGTCGCTGAACCTGGGACTGCTCGACCCGGCGGAGGTCGTCGAGCGGGCGGAGCGGGCCTGGCGGTCGGGGGACGCGCCGGTCAACAGCGTCGAGGGTTTCGTCCGGCAGGTGGCGGGCTGGCGCGAGTACGTGTGGCAGCTCTACTGGTACTTCGGCGAGGAGTACCGCGGACGCAACGCGCTCGGCCATCACGCGCCGCTGCCCGACTGGTTCCTCGAACTGGACCCGGACGCGGTCACCGCGAACTGTCTCGCCACGGTCCTCGCCCAGGTGCGTGACACCGGCTGGACCCACCACATCCCCCGGCTGATGCTGCTCGGCAGTCACGCCCTCCAGCGCGGCTGGGACCCGCGGGCGGTCACGGACTGGTTCCACCGGTGCTTCGTCGACGGCTACGACTGGGTGATGCTGCCGAACGTGGTCGGCATGTCCCAGTACGCGGACGGCGGACGGATGACGACCAAGCCGTACACATCGGGCGGCGCCTACATCGACCGCATGAGCGACCTGTGCGGGCCGTGCGCGTACCGGCCGGGCGACAGAGTGGGCGAGCGGGCCTGCCCGTTCACCGCCGGGTACTGGGCCTTCATGGCCCGCCACCGCGAACGGCTCGCGCGCAACCCGCGCACGAGCCGCGCGGTGCACGGCCTCGACCGGCTCACCGACCTCGACCGACTCCTCGCCGAGGAGCACGACCGGGGCGACACCCCGCCCTGAGTCGGGGCGTCCGGTCCCGGCGGTGCCGCCGGCCGGCCGTCGAAGTGCCGGTGCGTGCCTACGCTGTCGGTGACCGGTCGCACGGGCGGCGCGGGACGGGGCGCGGCGAAGGGGGAGTCATGGAGGCGGAGTTGGCGGTGCTGGCGGCGTCGGGGGCCACCACGATCGTGCAGTTGATGGCGCAGGACGCCTGGACCACGGCCAAGGAACGGGTGCTCGCCCTCTTCGGCGGGCGGGGAGCCGACGGCGCCGGTTCCGTCGAGGCCGAACTCGACGCGACGCGTGCCGTCGCCGTCGGCGCCGACGACGCCCGTCTCGCGCTGTCCGCGTCGCGGTGGCAGGCACGGCTGCTCGCGCTGCTCCAGCAGGATCCGTCCGCCGCCGGGCAGTTGCGCGCGCTCGTGACCGGACCGGCCGACGGGACGGGGTCGGTGCACAACGTCGTCAGCGGCGAGGTGCGGGGACCGGTCGTCCAGACGGGCACCGTCAACGGCGACCTGAACATCGGCTGACCGCGGGCGATCGGCGAGGAGCGCCGTGCGGTGCGGCCGCCGGAAGTGCGCAACCGCCCGGCCGGCGGCGGTCGTTCACCCGCAGCCGCGCTTGCCCTGCCTGTCCTGACCACCCCGACGACACCGGCGCCGACACGTCCCGCGCCGTTGCCGTAACCCCTCGGGGCTACCCGCCCAGGTCCGTCAGGACCTCGCGCGCGGCGCGGGCTCCGGAGGCCATCGCGCCCTGCACCGAGCCGGTGGCCCGGTGGTCGCCGCACACGTAACGGCCGGGCCCCACGCGGGAGTTGCGACTCAGCGGCTGCGGCGGGGGCATGGCGGGCAGGGCGTCGCGGACCGTGCGGACGGTCAGGACGTCCCAGGTCCGGGTGTCGGCGTCGTACGCCTCGTCCAGCGCCTCCCGCACCTCCTTCTCGCGGCCCTCGGTGTCGGGACCCAGGACGGAGGTGGCGACGAGGGCGGCGCCGGCCGGGGCGTAGCCGGTGAACACCTCGCTGAGGACGCAGGTGTTGAGGAAGCGGCGTCGCGTGTCCACGAGCAGCGCCGGTTCGCGCAGCGGGGAGCACGGGGCCGCGTGGTAGTACGTCGTGACGGTCCGCCCGGCGGGGACGTCGAGGCCCGGCAGCAGGCCCGCGGCCTGGGGCGCCGCGGTCGCCACGACCACCGCGCGGGCCGGTGTCTCGGTGCCGTCCGCGGTGAGCACGCCGTCGTCGGTGAGCCGCTCGACCGGGCTCTCCAGGCGTACCGTCCCGGCGGGCAGCGCCGCCGTCAGGGCGGTGGGCACCGCGCCGATGCCGGCGGCGGGCAGGCACAGGGTGCCGCGCAGCATGCTGCGCCACACGAGGTGGAACATCCGGCTGGACGTCTCCAGCTCGTCCTCCAGGAACACCCCCGACAGGAACGGGCGGAAGAGACGCTCGACGAACCCCTCGGAGAAGCCGGCGTCCGCCAGGGCGGTGCGTGTGGTCCGCTCCCCGGCACGCTTGATCCGGCCGACCGGCCCCAGCATGTCCCGCGCGGACAGCGCCCCCAGCGCCAGCAGGTCGCGGGCGGAGGCGAGCCGGCCCGGCAGCAGGTCGGGCAGGGTGCGGGGGCGGCGGCTCGGGTCGCTGAAGCGCAGCCGGCCCTCGTCGGTGTGCACGAGCACGCCCGGCGCGAAGGGCCGCAGCCGCAGGCCGCGCAGCGCCAGCCGGCGCTTGACCTGCGGGTAGGACGTGTTGAAGACCTGGAAGCCGCGGTCGACGGTGAAGCCGTCCACCCGGTCGGTGCGCATCCGGCCGCCGACTCCGTCTCCGGCTTCGAGGACCGTCACGCGAAGGCCCGCGTCGAGCAGGTCCCGGGCGCAGGCGAGCCCCGCGACGCCGGCGCCGACGACCAGGACGTCCGTGGTGGGGTGGGTGGCGGGCACGGCGTTCACCCTTCGCGAGGTGGTGCCGTCCGGCGGCGCGCGGGCGGCGGAGGCCGTGCGCCCTGACGCACGCCCCTGCCACCGCTTCGGGCCGGGCGGGGCGCACGGATGCAGCGCCGGGCCCGGCGGGGGCCCGCCACGCCCCGTGCGCCCGCCCTCAGCCCCGCCCCGCGGGCAGCTCCACTCCGTACGCGCCGCACAGGGTGTCCAGCGCCTCGCGCAGGCCCGGGGGCCGCAGCAGGCCGTGCACCGGGCGGCCCGCCCAGCCGGGGCCGCAGAGCAGGACCAGCGGCTGGGTGCGCGCGCCGCGCACTCCCCACTGGGTCGCGGCGACGTGCCGGGCCAGCGGCAGGCTCGCCGTGGAGCGCGCCTGCGCCCACAGCACGACCGCGGCGGGGCCGATCCTGCGCACCGCCGCGCTCAGCGCCTCCGCGGGCACGGCCGCCCCGAACATCCTTGTGGGCAGCCCGAGTTCGCTCAGTCCGGCGTTCAACGCCTCCAGCGGCAGGGTGTGCTGCTCGCCGGGCACGCACGCCAGCAGCACGGGCGCGGTGTCCGTGCCGTCGTCCTCGGGGGAGGCCGCGAACCGGGTGGCCCTGCGCAGGGTGGTCGACACGTGCCAGGACAGCAGGTGCTCGACCTCGACGTAACGGTCGCCGGAGGAGGCCCACTTGCGGCCCACCGCGTGCAGGGTCGGCACCATCACCTCCTGCCAGGCGACCGTGAGGCCGTGCTGGTCGACGGCGGTCGCCAACTGCTCCTCCACGGCGGGCGCGTCGAGCCGTACGGCGGCCCGCGCGAGGCCGCGGCACTCCTGGCGCACGTCCCCCAGCGGCAGCGTGCCCGCCGCGCGGGACCGGCCGGGCGGCACGGACGAGAGGTCGTCGAGGTCGGCCGCGGAACCGTCGGGCACCACCCCGGCGCCGCGCTTGGCGGCACGGGCCGCCTCGGCGGGCGGCACACCGGCGGACGTCAGCCGGCACATCGTTTCCAGCATGGCCACGTCCGGCGGGGTCCAGCGCCGGTGCCGTCCGTCCGCGCGGACCGCGGGGCCGATGCCGTAACGGCGGTCCCAGGAGCGCAGCGTGGTGGGTGACACCCCCAGCCTGCGGGCCAGCGCACCCGTGGTGAGGACCGCCTCCGCGGTCGTGGATACCGGTACCGGCCGGGGCTCCGGCCGCTGCTCGCCCGAGGGCTCGTCGTTGCGCCCGCTCATGGAGCGACTATACCGACGCAGAATCGATGCGAGTTGATGATCTTGCAACTGGGCTTCCACGCTTGCCGGATGAGCCCTCGACCGTCCGCCGACGTGCCCGGCACGGGAGTCTGCGACCCCGGCCCGCGACCGGCCGGCGGGTCGCGGGCGCCCGTCGAGGAGTCGGCGGCGGACGAGGACCTCGCGCGGCGGCTCGTGGCCGGTGACGAGACCTGCCTGGCCGCCGTCTACCGCCGTTGGTCGGCCCTGGTGCACACACTGGCGGTGCGGTCCCTCGGCGACCCGAAGGAGGCCGAGGACGTCACCCAGCAGGTGTTCCTCGGCGTGTGGCGCGGACGCGGCGGCTTCCGGCCCGAACGCGGGCCGCTGGGCGCCTGGATCGTGGGGATCACCCGGCGGAAGATCGCCGACGCCCTGGCCGCCCGCACCCGCCGCTCGGCCCTGGTCGCCGCGGCGGGCGCCCTCCTCACCCTCGCCGATCCCGCGGGGCAGCGCCCCGAGGCCGCCCTCGACCGCGTCCTGGTCCGCCACGAGCTGGCCAAGCTGCCGCCGGCGCAGCGACGGGTCCTGCACCTGGCGTTCTACGAGGACCTCACCCAGACGCAGATCGCGACGCGCACCGGCTGGCCGCTGGGCACGGTCAAGAGCCACGCCCGGCGCGGCCTCCACCAACTGCGGCGCTGTCTCCAGCAGGACCGGTACGCCTGACCGCGCGGCCACCGCGCCGCGCGGATCACGGCGGCCCCGGTGACGGGCAGTTGGCGAAAGGTGCGCGCCGCCCGCCTCCGGCCCGTCGGCCGCTTCCGCCGCGGTGCATCCGCGGGAGACGCCGCGGGGGAAGTCAGTTGACGTCACGGTCCGCCACGGAGGTGCGGGCGCGCGGCGTGACCGGCGCGGGACGGAAGAGGTACGACATGGCCGACCGGAGCCCCTACGCCCATGTCCCGGCGGACACCCTCGCCTCGCTCGCGCTCGACGGCCCGCGGCCCCGTCCGCCCGTCGACTCCGGCGCCGAACTCACCCTCGCCCTGGCCCATCTGGCGCGCTGCGCCCCCTGCGACGACGCCCTGCGGCAGTTGCGGCGGGCCGTCGCCGCCGGGCGCTCCGCGGTGCCCGGGGACGATCTCGTGGCGCCGCCCGCGCGGGTGTGGCGGGCGGTGCTCGCCGAGGTCCGCGCGGAGGCGGGGACCCCGGCGTCCTCGGCGGGCACGGCCCCGCACGGCCGCGCGGGACGTTCTCCCCGGTCGGGGCGGCGGCCCGGCGGCCGCGCGCCGTCGTCGCGCGGCGCCCGGCTGCTGCTGGCCGCCTCGGGGCTGGCCCTGCTCGCCCGCGGATGGCGCGCGGTGGCGCGGCGCGGGTCGGCGGGGTACGGAGCGGGCGCCCGCATCCGCGGGGGTGCGCGCCGCGGAAGGTAGGGGGACGGCTGCCGGGCCCACCGGCGGCCGCCACGGGCGGGAGGACCGGCCCCCCGTTCCCACCCGCCCCCCGGAGAGTGCCGACGCTCTCCGGGGACCACGGGACCGCGGGTCCCCCGCCCCCGGTTCCCGCCGCGGGACGCGTCTCAGCCCGCGCGGAAGGTGATCCAGCTGTCCGGCGCGATCTCCGGCCGGCCGGGCACCTCCCGGTACTCCTTCGTCCAGGCGTCGCCGACGATGGCGCCGACGGCGCGCGGCCAGAAGCGGGCGGCGGGCGCGTTGGCGTCCTGGAACGCGATCTCCCAGGTGCCGGGATGGGCGGCGACGATCTCCCGAAGTGCCCGCGCGCCGAGGCCCGTTCGCCGTGCGCCGCGCACGACGAAGAAGCTGTTGAGGATCCGTGCGGGACCGGTCAGCCCCCGCACGAACGCGAAGCCCGCCGGCCTGCCGGCGTGTTCACCGGCGCCGACGGCCCCTGCCCCGGCCTCGGTTCCGGAGGTGAACAGGTAAGGCCGCCAACCCGGTTCCGTGAAGGCGGACACGAGCCGCTCGTCGCGGAACGTGCCGTCCGCGCGCGGCAGTTCGCCCCGGTACTCGGACAGGTCGTGCTGGAACATGGCCCACAGCCGCTCGACGACGGGCCGGTCGGCGGGGGTGGCGGGGCGTACGCGAAGGTCGGACACGATTCTCCCGGTGCACGGTTGACGGTTGACGGTTGACGGTTGACGGGGCCGGCGGCGCGGGGCACGCCGCCGGTGGCCCCTCCGCGCGGCGGACAGCCCTGCCCGGAAGGGCCCTTGAACACGAAGAAGCCTCCCCGGTGGACCGTTGTCCGGCCGGGGAGGCTTCTTGTACTGGTGATCGGACTCTAGCTCACGGTGCGCGGGCGGCGGCCCGTGGGGTCGGCCGCCGTCCGCGCCCCGGCCGGCCCGCCCGCGTGCCGGGGGCGGGCCGGGTTCCGGCGGGTCCCGGCGGCGGGCCGCGTCCGTCGCCGGTGGGACGGGCTCAACTCACGTTCAGCGCCGTGTCGTCGACCACGAAGGAGGTCTGGAGCTTGGTGCCCTCCGTGCCGGTGAACTTGACGGTCACGGTCTGCCCCGCGTACGCGGACAGGTCGAAGCTGCGCTGGGTGTACCCGGAGGCCGCGTTGAGGTTCGTGTACGTCGCCAGGGTGCTCAGCACGGTCCCCGAGCTGTTGAGGACCTGCACCTTGAGGGTGTCGTACGCGGTGGTGCCGGTCTCCGCGGTGTCGATGTGCAGGTAGAAGCTCAGCGTCGCCGCGCATCCGGACGGGATGGCCGCGGACTGGGCGAGGGTGTCGGTGGTGGCCACCGCGTTGCCGTCCAGCCATGCCTTGTAGGAGCCCGAACGGGCGGCCTCGGAACTGGAGTTGGTGATGACGCCGCTGGTCGCCGTCCACGTGGTGGCGCCGGACTCGAAGCCCGGGTTGCCGAGGAGCTGGGCGGCGGTGCAGGTGGTGCCGCCTCCCCCGCCGCCGCTGCTGCTGCCCGCGCCGGACAGCCATTCGGTGGCGTTGAGGGCGAGCGGGGCGTTGGTGGCGCCGGTGTCGTTCCAGCCGTCGTACAGGGTGTTGCCGGACTGTCCGGTGCCGTCGTCCACGGGTGAGGTGTCGCCCCAGAACGCGACCCGGCCGCTGCCGAACGTGCTGGTGGCGAAGAAGGCGCCGGTGTTGCCCGAGTAACCGCTGCGGTAGAGCAGGCCCTTGACGGACGAGTTGTCCGCGGGCTTGAGGGTGGCCGTGGTGCCGTCGGCGATCAGGCTCTTGGTGACGGTGCCGAACGAGCCGTGCAGCACGGGGTTCGTGCTGTCGCTGATGGCGGCCGGGTAGCCCGACGCGACGTCGAGGACGTCGATGGAGAAGCCGAACGGGTCGGTGCTGTCGACGCTGTTGTTGGTCATCAGGTCGTTGAAGATCTCGACCGCGTCGTAGCCGTCGCTGTTGCGGTCGGCGCCGGTGTGGTCGGAGATCATGAACAGGCCGCCGCCGTTCTTGACGAACGTCATGATGGCGGTCTTCTCGGCCGTGGTGAACAGGGTGTTCGGCTCGGGAATGACGAGGGTGTCGAAGTTCGCCAGGTCCGTCGCGGTGGAGCCGCCGTAGGCGAGGGAGGACCCGGTGGGGAGGGTCTTCAGGCTGTACGAGCCGGTCTTCTGGAGCGCGACGCCCCAGGAGGACAGCGCGCCGGTCCAGTCGGTCTCGGCGGACGGCGTGGAGTCCTGGCCCAGCGGGTCGGGCTGGCTGGTGGAGACGATCCAGTCGGCGTTGCCGGCCGTCTCGGCGTGGGCGTTGTCGAACAGGACGCGGTGCGTGGTGGCCGCCTGTGCGGGGGTGGCGGCACTGGTGACCTGGAGGGACGCTCCGGCGAGGAGCAGCCCCAGTCCGGCCAGGGCGGACGTGAGTCCGCGACGGGCTCTTGCAGATCCGATCGATCCAGGCATCCGGCAAAACCTCCGTGTGGGGTGATGGAGAGGCGGTGCGGGCGCAATCTCCGCGCGTAGAACGGTAGTTGGGGCGTTCTACACGCGTGGAACGATTGAAAGGTACATGGCATGACCGCGCGGTGAACAGAGTTTCGTGATGCCAGGAGGAGCGGTGTGCGCCGCAAATCTCGGGGCACATGCAGTTCAGCCAAGCGTCGAACTGAGGGGCGGACATGGAGATCTCGGGCATCATCAGTGCCATCATCATCGGCATCGTCATCGGCGTGCTGGGACGACTGGTCGTTCCCGGGCGCCAGCACATAGGCATCCTGCTGACGATCGTCGTCGGCATCGTGGCCGCGTGGATCGGGGCACTCATCGCCCACGGCCTGGGCGTCCAGGACACCAACGGCGTGGACTGGATCGAATGGCTCATCCAGATCGCCCTCGCGGCGGTCGGCATCGCGGCGCTCGACCGGAGCATGGCGCGCCGCTGACCGACCGGACGAGGCGGAGACCGGGCCCACCGGGGCCGCCGCCCCACACGACCGTCCCCGGGGTCCGGGCACCGGCACGCCGCCCGGCCGCAACACCGACGGAACGGTCCCTCACGGGACAGCACACAGCGCGAACGAGGCCGCCGGGCCACCCTCCGAGGGTGGCCCGGCGGCCTCGTTCGCCGATGCGCGGGGTCAGCGCCCGGCGGCCGGCCGGTAGCGGCGGTACAGGAGGGTGCCCGCCAGCACCAGCGCGCCGGCGGCGACCAGCGGCACCGTCTCGTCCGCGCCGGTGTGCGCCAGCGACGCGGACGCGCCGAGCTCCGCGGGGACGGCCTCGTTCGGCTGCGGCGCGGGCGGCAGGTTGCGCGGGGTGCCGTGCGACCTGTGCGGCGCCGGGGGCCGCACCGGCTCCGGGGCGGGCGGCGTGGTCTCCGGGGTGTCGGGGGTGTTCACCGACTCGTTGCCGAAGGACGGGTTGCCGACGCCGACCACGTTGACGGAGTTGCCGCTGACGTTGACCGGGAGGTCGACCGGCAGCTTCAGCCCGTTGCCGCCCAGCACACCCGCCGAACCCACGGCGTCCCCGCTCGCCACCGCCCCGCCGCCGTTCCTGGCGGACCGCTCCCGCGCGGAGGCGGAGTCGGCCGAGTGGGCGGAGCGCGAGCCACCCGCGCGGGCGCCCGACCGCTCCCGGCCGTCCGTCCCGTTCACGCACTTGTTGCCCATGGCGGGGTTGAGGAGCCCCACCACGCTCACCGTGTCCCCGCAGAGGTTCACGGGGACGTTGACCGGGAGCTGCACGGTGTTGCCCGAGACCGCTCCGGGTGAGCCGGCCGCGGCCCCGTCCGCTCCGGCGTCGGCGTACACCGGTGCGGCCATGGCCAGCGCACCGGACGCGGCGGCAACGGCGATCACGCCGTTTCGCGTGGCCCGTCTCATAGGTTTCCCTGCCTTCCGACCTGAACGCGGGCAGTCGCCCGCACCCGGTTAAAACGCGCGCGATGCAGGCGAGTTATGGCTAATCGCCCTTTCACCCCATCGAGCGCACAGATATCGAATGCGCGGCAATTCAGTCCTATCTGTCGTGAAATCCCACGGACACGTCAACATGCGACGCCGTATTCGCCCGGAGGCGGCCCTTCCGGGTCGCGTTTATGGTGAGCGAGGGCGCAGCCGCCGGTCCGCTACGAGCGCCCTTGGAGGCTTCGATGCCGGCCCTGCTGTCCCCCCGCACCGCCGCCGCGCGCTGCGCGTACGTCGGGGCCGTCGCCCTGTCCCTGCTGTCCACGGGCCTGCCGACGGCCGTCGCCGAGGATCAGCGCCCCGACCTGTCCCGCTTCTACCGCCAGCACGTGACGTGGGCGGCCTGCGAGGGGCCGGACATGCCGGCCGACCTCCAGTGCGGCAAGGTCACCGTGCCCCTCGACTACGCGCGCCCGAAGGCCGGGACACTCGACCTGGCGATGGCCCGCTACCGGGGCACCGGCCGCTCGCACGCCTCGGTGCTGCTGAACTTCGGCGGTCCCGGCGGTTCGGGCGTCGACGGACTCGCAGCCGGCGGCAAGGACTTCATGGACCTGACCAACGGCTACGACGTCGTCTCGTTCGACCCCCGGGGCGTCGGCCGCTCCTCCCCCGTCACCTGCGGCGACGCGGCGGCGGACGCGTGGTCCGGCACCGACGACACCGGTGCCGACAACCCTCGCGCGATGCTGGAGCAGTTGCGCACGGCCGCCCGGGAGTGCGCCGCGAACTCCGGCCCCGTCCTGCGCCACATAGGCACCGTGAACGCGGCGCGCGACCTCGACGTGATGCGCGCCGCGCTCGGCGACAAGAAGCTCAACTACCTCGGTTTCTCGTACGGAACACGCCTCGGCGCGGTCTACGCGGCCCAATTCCCCAAGAAGGTCGGCAGGTTCGCCCTGGACGGGGTGGACACCCTCACCGAACCGCTCTCCGAGCAGGGCAGGGTGGGCGCGCAGGGGCAGCAGGCCGCGCTGGAGGACTTCCTCAAGTGGTGCACCAGGGACGTCGGTTGCCCGTTCGGCCAGGACACCCGCTCCGCGCGCGAACAGGTCGTACGGCTGGTGAGGTCGCTGGACGCGAACCCGGTGCCGTCCGACTTCGGGGACGACTTCACCGGCCAGGACCTCGTGGGCGCGATCAGCCAGGCCCTGTACAGCGAGGAGCTGTGGCCGTCGCTGGAGCGGGCGCTGGCCTCCCTCGTGGAGGACGGCGACACCAACGGCGCGGAGGGGTTCACGTCCGGCGGCAGCCGCGTACCGGGCCTGCGCGCCTCCGGTGCCGGCACGGCGCCCGCGCCCTGGGCCCCCGCCCCGCGGCACACCGTTCCGAAGCCGTCCGGCGTGCGCGAGGACGGCGGGCTCACCGACGCCGAGGACGTTCCGCCGGACAACCTCCCCGCCGCGCTGATGGCCATCAACTGCGCGGACGACCCGGACCGTCCGGGCGCCGACCGGATCGCCGCCGAGTACGGCCGGCTGCGCGCCGAGTACGAGCGGGCCTCGCCCGTCTTCGGCCGGTACCGGCTCACCGAGGTGCTGATGTGCTACGGCCGTCCGCGCGGCACGGACTTCGTCCGCGACGACGTCCGGAACGTGGCGACGCCGCACATGCTCCTGGTCGGCACGCGCGGCGACCCGGCGACGCCGTACCGGTGGACGACGGAGACGGCGAAGCGGCTGGGCCCCTCGGCGGTCGTGCTCGACAACCGGGGCGACGGACACACCGGGTACGCCTCGTCCAAGTGCGTGCACCGCAAGGTCGACGACTTCCTGCTCTACGGCTCGCTGCCGCCCAGCGGCAGTTCCTGCGCGGCGGACACGGACGACTCGACCGCGACGGCGGGCGAGTGACGGGAGTCCGCCGGACGGCGGACACAGGAACACCACACCCGTGGGGAAAGCGTCGCAGAACGGCGACAAGGGGCATTACGGCACAACCGGTCACGCGTCCGGCGCGTCGTAGTGGGCAGGCGGGCACCCGGTCCGCCGTGGCCCGTACGCGACCGAACAGGGGAACCAACCGATGCGCATCCGTCCCGTTCTCGCCGTCCCCGCCGTCTCGGCCGCCGCGGCGGCCGCCCTTCTGACGGCACCGCAGAGCCAGGCGGCGGAGCGGCCCGCACCGTGCACCGCGGCGTCCGTGACCGTGCGCGCCGCCGCGGACCGCGCCGACACCACGCTGGTGCGGGTCCGCGTCACCAACCACGGCACCCGGGCCTGCACGGTCGACCGGCTGCCCACGGTCACCTTCGGCGGCCTCGACGGCTCGGCGCTGCCGGTGCCCGCCGGGGAGAGCGGCCCGTACCGGATCGGACCGGGCCGCACCGCGTACGCGGCGGTGCGCACCATCGCCGACACGGCGGACCCCGAGGCCCGGCGGGCGAGTTCACTGGCCGTGTCCGGGGAGCACTGGGGCCGCACGTTCCCGGCGGCACGGCTGGGCACCGGGCGCAGCGTGCGGGTGTGGGAGCCGGTGACGACCTGGTGGAAGCCGTCGGCCGCCGCGGCGGACCGGGCACTGGGCGTCAACTGACGTCAGGGCGGGGGGACTTGCCGGGCCGCGCTGCCGCCGGGGCGGGCTCCCGGTCGGCAGCGCCGGGACGGATGGTCCCTTTTGCACCGTTTGCCCGCTTGGTCGGATTCGACCTATCGTGCAGGCATGGAGCATGCCCTGAGTCCCACGGTCCTCGCCGAGCTGCGCCGCCCGCGTCCCTATCCGGCCGTGTCCGTGCTGACACCGACGCACCGCCGCGAACCCGACAACGCCCAGGACCCGGTCCGGCTGCGGAACGTGGTGGCCGACGCCAAGAAACGCCTGGAAGACGACCCGGCGGTGACCCGGGAACGCCGCGAGGACGTCGTACGGGAACTCGACCGGGCCCTCGCCGAGGTCGACCTCGTCCACGCCGAGGAGGGGCTGATCATCTTCGCGGCGCCCGGCGAGCACCAGGTGTGGACACTCGCCCGCACGGTGCCGGAACGGGTCGTCCTCTCCGACACCTTCCTCACCCGCAACCTCGTGTCCGCACAGGCGTCCGAGCGCCCCTTCTGGGTGCTCTCCGTGGCGGCGGACCGGGTGACGCTGTGGAGCGGCGGCGTGGACAGGGTCGCCGAGGCGGAGCTCGCCGGCTTCCCGCTGGCCCGGAGCCTGGAGGACCCCGACTCCGAGCGCAAGGAGCGCATCGGCGACCTGCCGAGCACCTTCACCGACGAGCGCACCCGCCAGTTCCTGCGCGAGGCCGACGCGGCGGCGGCCGTGCTGCTGCGCGAGCACCCGCGTCCCCTGTACGTCACCGGCGCGACGGAGGCGCTGGGCCTGCTGACCGAGGTCGGCGGTGTCGCCGCCCACGGGGTGCGGGTCCCGCACGGCGGCCTCGCCCAGGGCACCCCGGAGAGCGTGTGGCAGGTGATCGCCCCGGTCCGCGAGGAGGAGGCGCGCCGGGCCGCCGGAGAGGTGCTGAAGGAGCTCGAAGGGGCGCGCGGGCGCAAGGAGTTCGCGGCCGGCGTCGACGAGGTGTACTGGTCCGCCCAGGAGGGCCGGGTCCGGCTGCTGGCCGTCGAGGAGAACTACCGGGTGACCGTCCGCGACGACGGGGACCACCTGATCCCGGCCGAGAGCGAGGACCTCGACTCCCGCGACGACATCGTGGACGAGATCGTCGAGCAGTGCCTGGAGACCGGCGCGGAGGTCCGCTTCGTGCCCGACGGCACGCTCGGCGAGGACGTCGGCGTCGCGGGCGTCCTGCGCTACTGACGACCGCTCCCCCGCTTCCCGCGCCGTTCCCCGCGGACACGTGCCACCGGCCGCCCGGCCGCCCTTGACGACCATGAAACGCTGGTGGTCGCGCAGCCGTCCGGGCGGCCGGCGGCACGTGTGCCGCGGGACCGCGCCCGCCCCGGGACGGGCGGCCGGGGCACGGGCGGGCGGGCCCCGCGGGGCTGCGCGGCCGACCGCGAGAGGAGCCGGAAGATCGTGACTGAGCCGCTGGGTGTGGCGGTCCTGGGTGCGGGACACATGGGTGCCGACCACGTACGACGTCTGGACCGGGTGGTGAACGGGGCCCGGGTCGCCGCGGTCGCCGACCCGGACATCGGCCGGGCCAAGGACGCCGCGGCGGGGATCGACGGGGTCCTCGTCCACACGGACACGGAGGCCGCGCTGGACGCGCCGGGGGTGGCGGCGGTGCTGATCGCCTCGCCGGGTCCCGCGCACGAGGAGGCGCTGCTCGCCGCGTTCGCGCGGGGGCTGCCGGTGCTCTGCGAGAAGCCCATGGTGCCGGACTCGACCGGCGCGCTGCGGGTGGTCGCGGCCGAGGAACGGCTGGGCCGCAGGCTCGCGCAGATCGGCTTCATGCGCCGCTACGACGCCGAGTACGTACGGCTGAAGTCCCTGCTGGACGGGGGCGGTCTGGGCCGTCCGCTGATGCTGCACTGCACGCACCGCAACGTCTCCTCCCCGCCGCACTTCACCTCGGCGATGCTCGTCGACAGCTCGGTCTCGCACGAGATCGACGCCGCCCGCTGGCTGCTGGGGCAGGAGCTGACCGCCGTCACCGTGCTGCGGCCGCGCCCCTCGTCGGGCGCCCCCGAGGGGCTGGCGGACCCGCAGTTCGTGGTCTTCGAGACGGCGGGCGGTGCCCTCGTCGACGTGGAGATCTTCGTCAACTGCGGCTTCGGCTACCAGGTGCGCTGCGAGGCCGTGTGCGAGCGGGGCAGCGCCCGGATCGGCGAGGAGCGCGCGATGGCCGTCACCGCGGGCGGCACGACGGGCGCGGAGGTCCCGCAGGACTACCTGGTGCGGTTCGCCGACGCCTACGACCGCGAGGTGCAGGCGTGGGTCGACGCGACCCGGCGGGGCACGGTGACCGGCCCGTCCGCGTGGGACGGCTACGCCTCGTCCGCCGTCGCCGAGGCGGGCGTGCGGTCCCTGGAGAGCGGCACGCGCGTCGCCGTCTCCCTGGCCCCGCGGCCGGCCCTGTACGCGGACCCGTCGTAGGGCGGGGCGGCCGGCGCTCCCGGACGGCCGGGCGTCCCGGTCAGACGTTGCCGAAGAGGTAGTCGAGGCCCCGGTCGACCACGGCGGAGACGTCCTCCTGCCCGGCCGGGACCACCGCGTACGTGCGCACCAGGAACCGGCGCAGGGCGGGGATGTCGAACTGGAGCAGGGCGAGCCCGTACGGCGAGTGGAACTCCAGGACCGCGAGCGCCCGTCCGCACGGCCAGATCCGCACGTCGCCGGTGCCGGCCGGGCGCGCGAGGCCGTCCTCCAGCAGGGCGCGGGCGAAGGTCCAGGACACGGCGTCGCCGTCCAGCGACGCCTGTGGCGGGAAGTCCACGTGCACGGCGAGCGGATCCTCCGCCGTGTACCGGAGCGTGGCGGGTACGGGGATCTCCTGCTCCTCCGCGGTGATCAGACGGGCACGGGCGGACTGTTCGACGGTGACGTCCATGGTCGTTCTCCACTGCGGTGAGGGTCCGCCGGTTTACCGGCATGCCTTTACGACCTCGCAAACACGTTTTGCATTACGCCCGGACGGCATCGATTTGTGTGAACCGCGTCACACGCATAAGGGTCAAACCGCTCGCGGGGTGATGAAGCGCCGTCAACGGTGGCCGACGGACGGGGAGTTCACGACCGGAAGACGCTGGCATATGCCCGGGGCACCGACCCGTCGCGTCTTGCCAAACCGCTTACGGGACGTCGCGCGCTGTGCCACAGTCGTAACGGCCCCGTCGCACACCGTGGCCGGACCCTCCTCGCATCGGAGTACGTCATGCCGTCCCCCGTATCCGCAGACCAGCCGGCCGCCACGCCTCCGGGGCGCGGCTCGGTCGACGCGCTGATCTCGCAGACGCGGCGGCTGATGGGCGACGTGGACGCCGTCCGGCGCGAGGCGCGCGGCGACTCGGCGGCTCCCCTCGACCGTTGGCAGCGCGCGCTCTACGACCTGGCGCTGCATCAGCTCAACGACCTCGACGAACACCTGGCGCAACTACGGGAAGGACCGCCCGACCTGCCGGACGCCGTGGCACCGGACGCGGGACCGCCGCGCGGCTCGCTGCTCAGCCGGGTCGGCAGCGCCGAGTGGAACCTGCTGACGGACGAGGCCAGTTGGTCCGCCGAGCTGTACCGCATCGTCGGGCGCGAACCGGGCACCGCGCCCCTCACCCTCGACGAACTGCCCTCGCTCGTGCTCGCCGCCGACCGCCCGAAGCTGACCACGATGGTCACCGACTGCCTGGTCGACGCGAGCCCCATCGACGGGGAGTTCCGGCTCGTACGCCCCGACGGCACCGTGCGCACCGTGCACATGATGGGCGAGCCGGTCCTCGACGGCGACGGCGGCGCCGTCGCGATGTGGGCCGTGCTGCGGGACGTCAGCGAACTGCGCCGCAGCCAGCGCACGGTCACCGACAGCCGCGCCTCGCTCGGACGGCCGGAAGTGGCCGCCCTGCGGCCCGCGCCCGGCCCCCAAGTGGCGTGGCGCGCCTCCTCGTTGCGGGCCCCCGGCCGGGGGCCCGGCCATCTGGACGTGGCGGCACACCTGCCGGACCGGGTCGGCGGGCCCCACCCCGGAGACTGGCACGACGCCCTCGAACTGATCGACGGCGACAGCCTGTTGAGCCTCGGCTCGCTGCGGGGTGAGGGCGCGGTGGACACCGCGGGCGCCATGCTGCTCGGCGCCCTGCGGGGCATGGCGACGACGGGCGCCGGACCGGGCCGACTGCTCGTGCAGTACGAGCAGTTGCGCACGGCCACCCTCGCCCCCACGCACGGCACGGCGGTGTGCTGCCGCTACCACCCGCCGACCCGCACTCTGGTGTGGGCGCGCACGGGAGGCCCCGCCCCCCTGCTGTTCCGCGACGGGACGGGCCGCGTGCTCGGCGCCCGCGACGACGGCACCGTGAACGCCGACACCCCGACCGGCAGCACCCCGAACGGCAGCCGCCCGGACAGCAGTTGGCCGGACAGCAGTTGGCCGGACGGCGGTCCGGAGCAGCACGGCACCCTGCCCGGCCGGTCCCCCTCCCCCACGCTTCCGGAGGTGCGGGAGACCCTGCGGGCGGGCGACGTGGTCCTGCTGCGCGGCGGCACCGGCACGGCGGAACACCGACTCCTCGCCCTGGCACCGGACGTCGCGACCGCGCCGACGGCCCACGACTGCCTGCGGATCCTGGCCGACGAGCTGACGCCGGCCGCCGGGCACGCCACGGACGCCCCCGTGCTCGTCGTCCGCGTCACCGACTGACGGGCCGAACCACCCACCGGGACAACAACCCGCCCGGGGAGCCCGGGGAAGCAGTCCCCGTGGCCGTACACACCCGCCGCGTCAGACCTGCGTGCTGCCGGCGCCCCTGCCCCTCGTCTCCTTCCGTGTCGTCCTGGGCAGCACCTGCTCGATCTCCTCGCGCAACTGGCTGATCCTCGGGTAGTCGTCGTACTCGGCGGTGAGCCGGTACATCTGGCGCAGCCGGTCCCAGGTGCGCAGCGAGGAGTTCGACCCCATCGACATCAGGGCGAGCCGCGCGTACCGGTCGGCCTGGTCCGGCTCGTGCGCGATGAAGCAGGCCGACGCCATCGACAGGTAGTCGAAGATCTTCGACCGCTGCCGGCCGTCGACCCTCAGCTCCAGCGCCTTCTCCGCGTAGTGCCGCGCGTGGACGGCGGCGGCCGGATCGTGCTCGGCGAGCGTCCGGTAGGCGAGCGCCTGCATGCCGTACAGGTCCTCCTCCTTGAACGTCTGCATCCAGCTCGGCGGCGGGACGTCGCCCCGGTCCGAGACGAACAGGTCCTCCGCCTGGCCCAGGGTGCGGCGCATCGCCTGGCCCTTGCCCATCGACGCCTGCGCCCAGGCCTCGATGGTGTGGAGCATCGCCCTGGTCCTGGGCAGTACCTCGTCGCCCGAGCCGGACCGGGCCAGCTTCATCAGGTCCAGTGCCTCGTCGGGACGGCCCAGGTGGACCATCTGCCGGGCGGCGCGGGAGAGCGCCTCGCCCGCGCGGGGCCGGTCACCGCCCTCCCGGGCCGCGTGCGCGGCGATGACGAAGTACTTCTGGGCCGTGGGTTCGAGGCCGACGTCGTGGGACATCCAGCCCGCGAGGACGGCCAGGTTGGCGGCGACGCCCCAGAGGCGCCGCTGAAGAAGGGGCGAGTGGTGGTAGGCAAGCATGCCGCCCACCTCGTTGAGCTGGCCGACCACCGCCTTGCGCTGGAGCCCGCCGCCGCGGGCCGCGTCCCACGCGCGGAACACCTCGACGGAGCGCTCCAGTTCGTCGATCTCCTGCGAGCCGACGGGTGCCGCCTCGTAGCGGTCGAATCCGGCGGTCTCCGCGTAGCGCGGTGCCGATGAGTCGGGGGCGTCGGCCACCAGGGCCGGGTCGCCCCGCAGCCATTCCTGCATGGCGCTGCTGAATGCGGTTCCTGCGGCGAGCGCGGCGCCCGCGCCCACCAAGCCGCGTCGGTTGAGCATGAGGTCCATTCCCGTGAATTCGGTGAGGACCGCGGCTGTCCGGCCAGGCGCCCAGAGCATGTCGTCGGGAGTTCTCTCCGTCCCGTCGGCCTGCCGTTTCCCCGTACGCCCGTGCCGGACCAGACCGAGATCCTCGATGGTCACGACACGGCCGAGACGCTCGGTGAACAGAGCCGCCAGCACCCGCGGAACCGGATCGCGCGGGATCTCTCCCGTGTCGATCCAACGCCGCACCCGCGAGGTGTCGGTCGAGAGCTGGGGGTGGCCCATGGCCGCCGCCTGCCGGTTGACCAGCCGCGCGAGCTCGCCCTTGGACCAGCCGGCCAGGCCGAACAGGTCCGCTAGACGGGTGTTGGGTTGTCCGTTCACGTCAAGCCCCCAGGTTCTCGGCTGAGTTGACAGTAGCCCCGGCAGAGTTGCCGGGCGACTATTCGCCAGGGTTCGCCAGGGCACGCCAGATGGTGTGCCACGGACGCCCGGGTGTCAGGTAGGAATGCGCCACCCCGACCCGGCAGCCGAGGGACATTCCCCAGGATGCGAATGGGCCGTCGGGCGGGTGGCGTGATGACGTCGCAGGCACACGAAGGGATCTGTAACGCCCATGTACGCAGCAGCATCGTCCTCCGTGTCCGCCCCGCCCCGGCCGCTTCGCTCCCGCCCGGCGGGCGGCGGCCCCTACCTGGACCCCGCGCGCCCTGCGGGACCCGTGCTCGGCACGGGCAGGGCCCGGCGCGTCCCCGGGGCCGGCACCCAACCGCTCAGCGGGAGACTCGACCTGTCGGGTCCCCAGGGGGCCCAACTGCGCACCGCGATCGCCTCGGTGCACCGCATCTGTCCGGAGTTCTCACCGGTCCAGGTGCTGCGCCGCAGCGGACGGTCGGTCCTGCTGATCGGGACGACGGGGCGCAGCACGGCCGTGGCGAAGTGCTTAATCGACCACTCCCCGGCCTGGGCCGAGCGGAGCAGGCACGAGATAGCGGCCTACCGCTCCTTCGTCCGGCACCGTCCCCCGGTGCGAGCACCCCGCCTCATCGCGGCGGACCCGGACAACTGCACCCTGGTCATCGAGCGGATGCCCGGCCGGGTCGCGGCGCTCCAGCGCCACCCCGCCGAGGCCCCGCCCCGGGCGGACATCCGCGCGGCGCTGGGCGCGATCTGCCGGCTGAACTCCTGGCGGCCCCCGGCGGGCACGTTCGACGCCCCACTCGACTACGCGGCGCGGATCTCCCGCTACCACGAGCTGGGACTGCTCACCGACCGCGACCTGGGCGACCTGCAGAAGCTGGTGCACGGCATCGCACACGCGTCGGGACGCGGGGGGATGGGCCAGTTCTGCCACGGGGACGCGCTGCTGTCGAACATGCTGCTCTCCCCCTCGGGCCCGGTGCTCGTGGACTGGGAGCACGCCGGCTGGTACCTGCCGGGCTACGACCTCGCGACGCTCTGGACCGTCCTCGCGGACGCGCCGGTCGCCCGTCGGCAGATCAGCCAGATCGCCCAGTCGGGCGGACCCGCCTCGCGGGACGCCTTCCTCGTCAACCTCATGCTCGTCCTGACCCGCGAGATCCGTACGTACGAGACGGCCGTGCAGCGTTCGATGCACGAGAGCGCCGTCCCGGCGGCGGGCATCGTGCAGCCGGGAAGCCTGCCCACCGGCGAGGAGCAGCGGATGCTGCTGCGCCGTCTGCACGACGACTGCCAGATGGCCCGCAAGGCGGTGCGCGCGGCGGTCGGCACCCGCTGAGCCGAGCACGGACGGCCCCCGGCGCGCCCCGAGCGGCGCACCGGGGGCCGTTGTCGTGCCCGCGCGCGGGGCGGCCGGGCGGCGCCGGAAAAGTCGGCCCAACCTCCGTCCGCCGCACGGACATTGGTGTACTCCACTGACGCCGCGCAGGCCCGGGAGCCGCCGCCGCGAAACTCCCGCCGAGCCCGCCTGACATGGGAAATCGCCTTCCGCTGGGCATGATTGACGGATCGTCGGTAAGCAGGTAGCACTGACCACGCCCGGCCCCGCACGCCCCGCCACGCTCCATCGCCCCAGGAGGCCGCTTTGCGAGGATCCGCCAACGACCCGAGACCGACGCCCGGTCACAGAGGTGTCCGCAGGACGGCCGGCCCGCTGGCCGTCGCGGCCCTGCTGGTGCCGCTGCTCGGCGCCGCACCGCCCGCCGGAGCGCCGCGGCCCTCCGCCGACGGGCTCCAGGCCGCGTTCACCGCCGCGGCGGCCGAGTACCACGTGCCGCAGAGCGTCCTGCTCGGCGTCTCCTACATCCAGTCCCGCTGGGACGCGCACGGCGGTGCGCCGAGCGTGTCCGGCGGCTACGGCCCGATGCACCTCACCGACGCGCGCACCGCGCTCGCCGGTGCCGCGCACCACGGCGACTCCAGCGAGGACGCGCGCGGCGACAGCGCCCGCCCCGCGGTGAACACCGCCGCGGCGGTGCCGACGAACGCGCAGCTTCCCGCCCGGCTGAAGACGCTGACCAAGGCCGCGGGGCTCACCGGCATCCCGGCGGCGCGGCTGCGCACCGACGCGGCGGCCAACGTGCGGGGCGGGGCGGCGCTGCTGGCCGCCGCGCAGAAGGCCCTCGGTGTTCCGGCGAGCGCCGACCCGGCCCGCTGGTACGGGGCGGTGGCGAAGTTCTCCGGAGCGGACGACAGCGCGACCGCGGCGAGTTACGCGAACGACGTGTTCGACGTGATCCGCGGCGGTGAGACGCGCACCACGGACGCGGGGCAGCGGGTGACGCTCGCCGCGAGCCCGTCCGTCGCGCCGGACAGGACGCAGCTCTCGGCGGCCGGTCTGCGGACCGTGTCCGCGGCCGGCACGGAGTGCCCGTCCACGATCTCCTGCGAGTGGGTCCCGGCCCCCTACGAGGAGTTCGGGGACGGCGACTACGGCAACCACGACCTCGGCGACCGCCCGGCGTCGCAGAGCATCAAGTACATCGTCATCCACGACACGGAGGGCACCTGGGACGGGGTCCTGAACCTCGTGCAGGACCCGACGTACGTGTCGTGGAACTACACGCTGCGCTCCACGGACGGGCTCGTCGCCCAGCACGTGAAGGCGAAGGACGTGGCGTGGCACGCGGGCAACTGGTACGTCAACGCCAAGTCGATCGGCCTGGAGCACGAGGGCTTCCTCGCGGCTCCGGACGCCTGGTACACGGAGGCGATGTACCGCTCGTCGGCGCGGCTGGTGAAGTACCTCTCGGCGAAGTACGGCATCCCGCTGGACCGGCAGCACATCCTGGGCCACGACAACGTCCCCGGCCCGACCACGTCGACGATCCCGGGGATGCACACCGACCCGGGCCCGTACTGGGACTGGCAGCACTACTTCACGCTGCTGGGGCGCCCGTTCAAGGCGACCGCGGGCGCGCACGGCGGGCTGGTGACGATCCTGCCGGACTACGCGGCCAACCGGCCGGTGTACACCGGGTGCGTGACGAGCGGGGTGGCCTGCGCGGACCACGGTTCCAGCGAGGTGCGGCTGTACTCGGCACCGGACGAGACGTCGGCGCTGATCAAGGACATCGGGGCGCGTCCGACGGGTGCCGCCTCCACGATCGACGTGAACGACGTGGGCTCGCGCGTCTCGACGGGCCAGCAGTACGCGGTCGCCGAGCGCAAGGGCGACTGGACGGCGATCTGGTACCTGGGGCAGAAGGCGTGGTTCAAGAACCCGGCGAAGAAGCCCACGGCGGTCAACGCGACGGGTCTGGTGGTGACGCCGAAGGCCGGCGCGACGAGCATCCCGGTGTACGGCAGGGCCTACCCGGAGGCGTCGGCCTATCCGTCGACGGTCCCGGCGCAGGCGGTGTCGCCGCTGTCGTACACGCTGCCCGCGGGGCAGTCGTACGTGGTGGGTGACAAGCTGCCGGGCGAGTACTACTACGCCGTCACGTTCACCACGGACTCGCACCAGGTGGTGAAGGGCAAGGATCTGTACTACCAGATCCAGTTCGGCCACCGCGTGGAGTACGTGCGGGCGGCCGACGTGAAGGTCACCCGCTCGTTCCGCTGAGCCGCAGGAGTGCGCGAAGGGCCGGTCCCCCTCGGGGGGCCGGCCCTTGGCACGTCGTCGTCCGGGGCGGTCAGCCCTGCTGGAACAGCTCGGCCGGGAGCGGCTTGAGCAGCGCGTACAGGTCGTCGGTGATGGGGCGGTCCCAGGCGGCGATGGTCACGAGGACGTTGTCGCTGCGGTCGAACTGCACGCAGGAGATCCGGCTCTCGGAGAGCTTCACGCGGCGCACGATCAGCAGGTTGTCGCCCTGCATGACCGGCATGTCCTCGGTGCCGACGACGGTGACCTCCTCGTCGTTCTCCAGGGCCAGCAGGAGCTGCGCGACCTCGAAGGGCACCTGGCCCTCGGCGACGTCACGGGCGGGCGAGCCCTCCGGCAGATTGCCGATGATCATCGCGGGTCCGCGGCCGCCGAAGAGGTCGTAGCGCAGGAAGACGCCCTGGCACGTGCCGTCGGGGGCGGGCAGCAGGCCGGCACCGAGATTGCCGGGCCAGTCGCCCGGATCCATGGCCAGGACGTCGAATGCGGGCCCGGCGGGAGTGGCGCTGCGGCGGCGGAGGAACGACATGCCGCAATGGTACGTGCCCGCGGGCCCCGTACGGCCTCCGGGCGGAAGCCGTACGGGCGGCGGGGGCCGGGCCCCGGGCCGTGCGGTGCCCTCACACCGGGGCGGGGTCGGTGAGCGCCTCGGCGAGACCCGCGCGGTCGGTGCCCAGCTTGCGGTAGACCGCCGACAGCAGCCGCACGACGGCCGGCTCGTCGGTGCGCAGCCGCTCGGCGGTCTCGGCTCGGGTCGCGCCCTGGACGGTGAGCCGGGCGGCGGACCGCTCCCGGGCGGTGAGCGTGCCCGCCTCGGTCACGTGCAGGCGGCGCGGGCGCAGCCCCGCCGCGGTCAGCTCGGCCCGCGCGGTGTCCGCGAGGGCGTCGGCGCCGGAGCGCACGGCGGCGTCGAGGCCCCGGTAGAGGTGCTCGGCCGCCTCGTCCGCACGGCCGGTGCGGCGCAGTTCGGCGCCGAGCGCGACCAGGGCGCGGGCCAGTTCGTAGGCGGCGGGCGAGCACTCCAGCTCGGCGACGGAGTCCTCCAGGTACTTGACGCGGTCGGCTCCCGTGGCGACCTCGGCGGCGACGCGCAGTGCCTGCCCGACCGCGGACGGGGTGCCGAACTGCCGTGCGCGGGCGACCGCTTCGAGGGCGGTGGCGAGGGCCCGGCACGGGTCGTCGCGCAGTTGGGCGCGGGCCAGGTGGAGCTGCCAGGGGCACCAGGCGGGGTTGCGGATGCCGCGCGGTTCGAGGCGTTCGCCGGCCGCGGTCAGCTCGGCGGCGGCCTCGTCGACCAGGCCGCGGGCGAGCAGGAGTTCGCCGTACACGGTCTGGGCGTCGGGGAAGACGACGGCCGCCGGGAAGGGCGGGCCGAAGTGGTGGTCCGCGGCGACGCGGGCGGCCTCCCCGGTCCGGCCGCGGGCGAGCAGCACCTCGACGAGGACGCCGACGGCGTACCACTGGGCGGGCACGCCGGGGCCGACGCGTTCGGCGAGGCGGACGCCGGCGCGGGCGAAGTCCTCGGCCTCGGTGAGCCGGCCGCGCCGCAGCCGGAGGTAGCCGAGGAGGGTGTACGCGAAGGAGAGGTGGGCGCCGCGCCAGCCCTGCCGCTCGTACTCGGCGATCCCGGCGGCGAACAGCTGCTCGGCGCGGCCCGGCCGGTCGGCGTACATGTGGGCGACGGCGACGAGGACGGGCACCTCGAAGCCGCGGTCGGGCTCGGCCCAGCGCAGGCCGCCGGCGAGGGCGCGTTCGGCGTGGTGGAGCGCGACGTGGGCGGGCTCGCCGCGCAGGATCGCGTCCCAGGTGCGCAGCCCGATGATGTAGCGCTCGGTGAGGTCCTCGCCCTTGAGCCGGTCGGCGAGGCGGGCGAGGCGGCGGGAGCGGGAGGGGTGGTCGGGCTCGTCCGCGCGGAAGGCGTCCCACATGAACTGCTCCTGGATCATCCGCAGCCGTACCCGGTGGTCCTCGGTCCGCGGGATCTCGCGCGCCAGGGTGTCCGTGGCCTCCGCGAGGCGGTCGCTGTGCGCGAGGACCTGGGAGAGCCGGTAGACGATGCTGTGCCGCAGTGCGGGGTCGGTGATGGGTTCGGCGAGGGCGGAACGCAGGTGGTTGACGGTGGTCGCCGGGTCGGTGAGCAGGAAGGACGAGCCCAGTTCGTACAGGACGGCGGCGCGCTCGTCGGGGGGCGGGGGTTCGCGCAGGGCTCGGGCGAGGTAGTCGCGGGCGGCCTCGGGGGCGCCAGCCCGCAGCATCTCCTGCGCGGCGGCGCGCAGTTGGTCCACCGTGCCCGCGTCGTCGTCGGGGTGGGTCTCCAGCAGGTGACGGGCGGCGGCCGCGGGGCCCTGTCCGTCGTCGACGACGCACCAGGCGGCCTGGCCGTGCAGGGCGACGCGGATGGAGGGCGGGATGGCCCGGTAGACGCCGGTCGCGATGAGCGGGTGGACGAATTCCAGGGTGCCGCTGTCCGCCGGGGCGCCGGGCTCGGCGCCGACGACGGTGAGGAAGCGGGCGTCGCACAGCTTCTCGACCGCGTCGGCGGCGTCCTGGTGGCCCAGGCCCGCGACGGCGGCGGCCAGGGCGGGGCGGATCTCGGTGCCGAGGACGGCGCAGGCCCAGGCGTAGTGGCGGGCCGGGCCGCCGAGGCGGTCCAGACGGGCGGCGAGACCGCTGCCCTTGACGGCGGCGGCGAGGTCGCGCAGCAGATGGGCGCGGCCCTCGGTGGGGGTGACCTTGCGGTCGCGGACCTTGGCGGCGAGTTCCACGGCCTCGAAGGGGTTGCCGGCGGTCACCTCCCAGCACTCCTGGCAGAAGGCGTCGTCGGCGTGCTCACCGAGGGACTCGCGCACCAGGTGGGCGACGGCGTCGGCGCTGAGCGGCTCCAGGTCGATGGGCCGGCCGCCGCCGCGTCCGGGCAGGGCCCTCAACGGGGCCGCGTGGGGCGGGAGTTCGTCGGGCCGGTAGGCGACGACGATCAGCAGGGGCAGTTCCTCGACGCGGGGCGCGAACGCGGCGAGCCAGCTCAGGGACTCGGGGTCGGCCCAGTGCGCGTCGTCGAGGACGAGGACCATCGGGGCGTGCCGGACGGCGAGATGGGTGAGCACCCAGTCGAGGCCGTCGCGCAGGCCCTGCGGGTCGGGCGGAGCGCCGTCGGTCGGCGCGCACAGGCCGAGGGCGGGGCCGACGATGTCGTACCAACTGCCCAGCGCCGCACGCCTTTCCGTCTCGGGAACCGCCGCGAGCCGGGGCTGCAGGAGTTGGCGGGCGACGTGGAAGGCGACCCGTTGCTCCTGTTCGCCGCCGCGGGCCCCGAGGACGGTGCAGCCGCGCGCGGCGGCGAGGCGCCGCACCTCGGTGAGCAGTGTCGTCTTGCCCATGCCGGCCGGTCCGGCGACGGCGAGCAGGGCACCCCGGTGCGGCTCGGCCGGCGCGGCGTCGCCGTCCGTCCCGACGAGGTCGGCCAACGCCGCCTCCACGGTGGCGAGTTCGCTCTCCCGTTCGAGCAAGGTGCCTCTGTCGCGTACGCCGCGCAGTCCCATGTCCTACCCCCCGCCACGGAGTTGTCCCCGCGCGGGGAGCGGGTCGGCGCCGTGACCACAGGCATCTCAGCCTACGCGCAACCGAGTTGCCGAGGGAGCGTCCTGAAGTACTCGCACCCGGCGCGGAACGCGCCGGCCCGGTTCGTCGCCGCCCCCCGTCCGCCCCCTCCCGCACGGCGGTGCCGGAGGGCGGAGGGCGCGGCCGTGGTCAGCTCTCCGGCGGGGGCGGGGGCACCACGGCGATCGGGCACGCCGCGTGCAGCAGGACGGCGTGGGTGACGGAGCCGATCATGCGGGCGGGGGCGAGCAGCCGTCTGCGGTGCCTGCCGACGACCACGAGATCGGCACCCCGTGACGCGGCGACGAGGTTGCCCGCCGCGTCGCCGGGAACGGCCCGTACGCCGGCGCGGAGGTCCGGGTGCCGCTCGCGGTGCGGGGCGAGGAAGCCCTCGGCGAGGGTCCGCGTCTCGTTCGCGACGGCGTCCTCGTCGAGGGCCGGGGGCACCAACTCCCCCGGCGCGGCCCAGGTCTGCACCGGCCACGCGTAGGCGGCGACCACGTCGAGGCGGGCGTCGCGCAGGGTGGCCTCGGCCGCCGCGAAGGCGAGGGTGGCCTCGTCCGGGCTGTCGACGTTGACGCCGACGACGACGCGCGGGCCGGGCTCGGCCGGACCGTCGCCGTGCGCCTCCCGGTCGGCGCGCGGCACCACCACGACGGGGCAGTCCGCGTCGCGGGCGGCGGCCATGCCGTTGGAGCCGAGCAGCAGCCCGGTGAAGCCGCCGCGGCCCCGGGAGCCGAGCACCAACAGCGCGGCGTCCGCGCCCAGTTCGGGCAGGACGGCGCCGGGCGCGCCCTCCGTGACGACGTACTGCACGGCGGGCGGGTCGGTGCGGCCGGTCAGCAGGGTGCGGACCTGGTCGAGGACCTCGTCGGTCTCCGGGTCGGGCGGGCCCGCCACCAGCACGTCGGGCTGCGCCCACGCGGCGTACTGCCGGGCGTGCACCACGCGCAGGGGTGCCCCGCGCCGTCGCGCTCCCTCGACGGCCCATTCCAGGGCGCGCAGACTGTCGTCCGAACCGTCGACGGCGGCGATGACCGGCGGGGTGCTCATGGTTCTCACCTCTCGGGAACACGACCTCTTCTTCCGGGGTCAGCCTCGCGCAGCGGGCCGCCCCGGAGGGCGAGCGAGGGCGCGTGTCCGGAAAAAGAACCGGCACACCCCGGTGAACGGCGGCAACGGCCACCGGGGCGGGCGGGGCCGCTCAGGTGAGGTCGAACTCGCCCTCCCTGGCGTCGGACACGAAGGCGCCCCACTCCGCGGGGGTGAAGATCAGCGAGGGGCTCTCCGGGCGACCGCTGTTGCGCATCGCGATGAACCCCTCGACGAAGGCGATCTGGACGTCCCCCAGACCCCGGCTGCTCGTGCGCCAGTCCGCCCCGCTGAGATCCAGCTCCGGCTTCTCCCAACCCGCGAACGGGTGCTGCTGAATGGTGCTCTCGGCCACGTCCTGCTCCTCCCGAGTCGTCGTCCGCGGCCAGCGTAGCGACCGGCGGGTACCGCCGACAGGCCACGGTCGGGGGACCTTTCGGCGACCCGTACGGCGGGCGGCGCCGGTCCGTACGGCCGCCGGGACCGGCCCCGCACGTCGGCGGCACCGGAAAGTGCGTGCCGCGCCCTTGCCTGCCGCCGACCGGGCTGGATTACTGATCACAGCACCTCGACCGAATGATCGGTCGTCCGGTTCGGACAGCACGGCTCGGCTCGGGAGAATCGCATGACGGACGCGGCACTGGGGCAGACGGCGGGACGGGACGCGTGGGACGCCGGGGAACAGCTCGGCACGGCCGGCCTGCGGGCCCTCCAACTGGAGCGGCTGCGCACCACACTGCGCCACGCGTACGAGAACGTGCCCTTCTACCGCGACGCGTTCCGCACGGCGGGCGTCGTCCCCGACGACTGCCGCTCGCTCGCCGACCTCGCCCGCTTCCCGTTCACCGAGAAGGCGGACCTGCGCGAGCACTACCCGTACGGCATGTTCGCGGTGCCCCGGGAGCGGGTGCGGCGCATCCACGCGTCGAGCGGGACCACCGGGCGTCCCACCGTGGTCGGCTACACGGACGGCGACCTGGACGTGTGGGCGGACCTGGTCGCCCGCTCCCTGCGCGCCGCGGGCGCGCGGCGCGGCGACATCGTGCACGTGGCCTACGGGTACGGCCTGTTCACCGGCGGCCTCGGCGCGCACTACGGCGCCGAACGCCTGGGCTGCACGGTCGTGCCGGCGTCCGGCGGCGCCACGTCCCGGCAGGTGCGGCTGATCCAGGACCTGGCACCCCGGGTGATCATGGTGACCCCGTCGTACCTGCTCACGCTGCTCGACGAGTTCGAGCGCCGGGGCGTCGACCCGCGCTCCACGTCCCTGCGGGTGGGAGTGCTGGGCGCCGAACCGTGGACGGAGGCGATGCGGCGGGAGATCGAGGGGCGGTCCGGGATCGACGCGCTCGACATCTACGGTCTGTCCGAGGTGATGGGGCCGGGGGTCGCGGCGGAGTGCGTGGAGACGAAGGACGGGCTGCACGTCTGGGAGGACCACTTCCTGCCCGAGGTCGTCGACCCGGTCACGGGCGAGGTGCTGCCCGAGGGCGCCGAGGGCGAGCTGGTGTTCACGTCGCTCACCAAGGAGGCGATGCCGGTGGTCCGTTACCGCACCCGGGACCTGACGCGGCTGCTGCCGGGCACCGCGCGCGTCTTCCGGCGGATGGAGCGGGTCACCGGGCGCAGCGACGACATGGTGATCCTGCGCGGGGTGAACCTCTTCCCCACGCAGATCGAGGAGATCGTGCTGCGCACCCCGGGTCTGGCGCCGCACTTCCAGCTCCGGCTGACCCGGCCGGACCGGCTCGACGTGCTGACGGTCCGCGCGGAGGCCCGCCCCGGGGCGGGCCCCGAGGTACGGGAGGCGGCGGCGCGCGGTCTCGCGGCGGCGGTCAAGGACGGCATCGGGGTGTCGGTCGAGGTCGAGGTGACCGAACCGGAGTCCCTGGAACGGTCGGTGGGCAAGATCCGCCGCATCGTGGACCTGCGGCCGCCGCGCTGAGCGCGGGGCGGGCCGGACCCCGGGCCGGTGGTCCTCCCTGACGCGGGGCCGCCGGCCCGGCACCCCGCTCCGGACACCGGCCCCGGTCCCCGCCTCGTGTCAGGCGCCGGCCGTCTCCTCCAGGACCGCCATCGCCGCGTTGTGCCCCGGCACCCCGCTCACTCCCCCGCCGCGCACCGCGCCCGCGCCGCACAGCAGGACGTTCGGGTGCCGCGTCGCCACGCCCCAGCGGCCGGCACCGTCCTGTGCGTAGGGCCAGCTCAGGTCGCGGTGGAAGATGTGGCCGCCCGGCAGTCCGAGGTCGCGTTCCAGGTCGACCGGGGTCTTCGCCTCGATGCAGGGGCGGCCCTCCGCGTCGGTGGCGAGGCAGTCCGCGAGGGGCTCCGCGAGATGCGCGTCGAGCTGCGCCAGGGTGGCCGTGAGGAGCGCGGCGCGCGTCGCGTCGTTGTCCTCGGTGAACAGCCGCGCGGGCGTGTGCAGGCCGAACAGGGTCAGCGTCTGGTAGCCGCGGGCGGCCAGGGCGGGGGCGAGGATCGTCGGGTCGGTCAGCGAGTGGCAGTAGATCTCCGACGGCGGCACGTCGGGCAGCCGTCCGGACTCCGCACGCGCGTGGGCGGCGGCCAACTGGCCGTATCCCTCGGCGATGTGGAAGGTGCCGGCGAAGGCGTCGCGCACGTCGACCGAGCGGTCGCGCAGCCGGGGCAGCCGGGTGAGCAGCATGTTCACCTTCAGCTGGGCGCCCTCGGCGGGCTCCGGGGGCGTGTCGCCGGTGAGGGCGGCGAGTTCGCGCGGCGAGGCGTTGACGAGGACGTGCCCGGCGCTCACGGTCCCCTCGCCCTCCTCGGTCCGGTAGGTCACCTCGGCACTGCGGCCGTCGGTCTCGACCCGCACCGCCTCGTGTCCGGTGGCCACGACGGCGCCCGCCCGGCGCGCGGCGGTGGACAGCGCGTCGGTGAGGGCGCCCATGCCGCCGACGGGGACGTTCCAGGCGCCGGTGCCGCCGCCGACGACGTGGTAGAGGAAGCAGCGGTTCTGCCGCAGCGACGGGTCGTGGGCGTCGGCGAACGTACCGATCAGCGCGTCGGTGAGGACCACGCCGCGGACCAGGTCGTCCGCGAAGTGCTCCTCGATCGCGACACCGACGGGTTCCTCGAACAGCATCCGCCAGGTCTCCGCGTCGTCCACGCGGGCGCGCAGTTCGTCGCGGCTGGGCAGCGGCTCGGTGAGCGTGGGGAAGACCCGCGCGGCGAGCCGGCCGGTGCGGGCGTAGAAGGCGCGCCAGGCCTCGTACTCGCGGTCCGTGCCGGTCAGCCGGGCGAAGGCGTCGCGGGTGCGCCGCTCGCCGCGCCCGACGAGCAGACCCGTGTGCCGTCCGTCGCGCTCGGCGGGCGTGTACGAGGAGACGGTGCGCTCGCGCACCCGGAAGTCGAGACCGAGGTCCCGCACGATCTTCCGGGGCAGCAGGCTGACCAGGTACGAGTACCGCGACAGCCGCGCGTCGACGCCGGGGAACGGACGGCTGGAGACGGCGGCGCCGCCGGTGTGCCCGAGCCGTTCGAGGACGAGCACGGAGCGGCCGGCCCTGGCCAGGTAGGCGGCGGCGGTCAGGCCGTTGTGGCCCCCGCCGACGATGACGACGTCGTACCTGTGGTGTTCCTGGTGTCCGGTCACGGTTCTTGGTAACACGGGCGGCTGCGGGCAGCCAGGACCTCGGGGCCCGGGACCGGGGTGAACGGAACCGGCGCGGACGGGGGCGGCCGGGCGTCGGCGGCCCGCCCGGTCCGCCGCGGCCCTGGCGGGGCTCAGCCGGCGGACCGGCGGTCCCCGGACGGGGCGGCGGCCCGGCGGTACGGGGCGGCCGTCTCCGCGGTGCGGCCGAGCCGGCGCAGGCAGTGCGCCTCGTCGTCACGGGCGGCGAGGGTGTCGGGGTGGTCCGGGCCCAGGGCGACCTCCCGGGCCGCGGCGACGCCCCGGTACTCGGTGAGCGCCTGCGGCCAGCGGCCCAGCCGGCCGAGGCCGACCGCGACCTCACGGCGGCTGACCAGGGTGTCGGAATGTCCGGGGCCGAGGACGCTCGTGCGCAGCGCGTACACCTGCCGGGACTCGGCCAGCGCCTCGTCCCAGCGGCCGAGCCGCCCGAGGTTCACGCAGACGCCGTGCCGGGCGCGGAGTGTCTCCGGGTGGGTCGGGCCGTCGGTGCGGGCGCGGTCGGCGGCCAGGTCGCGGTACACGGTCAGCGCCTGCTCACCGCGGCCGAGCCGGCCCAGGCAGATGCCCATCTCGTAGCGGGCGGCGAGGGTGTCCGGGTGGTCGGGCCCGAGGACGGCGGCCCGCGCGGCGACGATCTCCCCGTAGTCCCGCAGGGACTCGGACCAGCGCCCCAACTGGCCGAGCACATAGGCGACTTCGTAGCGGGTCGCGAGGGTGTCGGGGTGGCCGGGGCCGAGCAGCCGGGACCGGGCGGCGGCGACCTCGCGGGCGGTGCGGTACGCCTCCGTCGGGCGGCCGGTACGGCTGAGGCTGCGGGCGAGGTTGTGCCGGCAGCGCAGGGTGTCGGGGTGGTCGGGGCCCATCGTGCGCTCCCGGGCGGCGAGCACCGCCGCGTACACCCGGTGGGCCTCGGCGTGCCTGCCGAGCCCGCCCAGCGCGTAGGCCGTCTCCTGGCGGGCGGCGAGGGTGTCGGGGTGGTCGGCGCCGAGAACCCGTTCCCGGGCGCGGGCCACGTCGGCGCAGGCGCGGAGGGCGTCCGGGACCTGGCCGGTGCGGCCGAGGGCGACGGCGGCCTCGTAGCGGCTGGCCAGCGTGTCGGGGTGGTCCGGGCCGAGCAGCCGGGCGCGTTCGGCGGCGACGGCGCCGTGCGTGTCGCGCGCCTCCGCCCAGCGTCCGCGGCGGCCGAGGGCCAGTCCGGCGCGGTGCCGTTCGGCGAGGCGGGCGGCGGCGTCGACGCGGGCCGCCGGGGCGGCCGCGGCCGGTCCGACGGGTCCGGCGCCGCTCCAGACGGCGGCGAGCGAGGCGGCCGGATCGGGGGGCGCCGGCCGCGGTCCGGCGGAGACGGCCTTCGGACCGGTGGTCATGCCGCGCGTCCAGGACGGCGGGCGCGCCGCCCCGCCCTCCGCCTCCGGCGGCAACTCCTGCCGTGGGGATCCGGGTTGGGCTGTGGCGACGGTCGGGAGGTACGCGGGCGGCCTGCGTCCGACGGCGATCCTGTCGGCCACCTCGCGTGCGTCGCGCGGGCGTTGGCCGGGTTCCTTGGCGAGGAGGCCGAGGATGGCCCGTTCGAGGTAGGCGGGAAGCTCGGGCCGGTGCTCGCGCGGCGGTCGCGGCGGGGTGTCCCGGTGGCCGACGAGGATCCCCCAGGTGTCGTCCAGGTCGAACGGCGGTGCCCCGGTGGCTATTTCGTACAGCACGCAGCCCAGGGAGTAGAGGTCGCTGCGGTGGTCGACCTCCTCGCCGCCGATCTGCTCGGGGGACATGTAGTGCGGGGTTCCCATGGCGACGCCCGTGCCGGTCAGCCGTGCGGTGAACCCGATGTCGTGGCCGAGCCGCGCGATGCCGAAGTCGCAGATCTTCACGGTGCCGTCGGTGATCCGCATGATGTTGGCGGGCTTCAGGTCGCGGTGCACGACGCCCTGTTCGTGCGTGTAGGCGAGGGCGGCGACGACCTGTTCGGCGATCTCGGCGACGTCGTCGACGGGCAGCGGCGCACGACGGCCGGGCTCGCGGCCCTCGTCCAGGAGCTGGCTGAGGTTGCGGCCGTCGAGGTACTCCATGACCAGGTGCAGGACCCCGTCGCTCTCGCCGAAGTCGTGCACGACGGTGACCCCGCGGTGCTGGAGCGCGGCGGCGACGCGGGCCTCCCGCCGGAACCGCTCCCGCAGGACGGTGCCGAACGACGGATCGTGGTGCGGGGCAAGGGGTTTGAGGCACTTGACGGCCACCTGGCGTCCGAGCGACTCGTCGCGGGCCCGCCACACCTCCCCCATGCCGCCGCGCCCGACGAGGTCCAGCAGCCGGTACCGGCCCTGGATCAGTCTGCTCTCCGCCATCCGCGCCGTCGCCCCCGTCACCGTACGACCGCCTCCCCCCGGTTCGTTCGCACCCGCCCAGTATGGCGGTCTATCGCCCCGATCCGTACGGGGCGGGGCGGGAGTCCGGCCCGAGCCGGGCGACGGCCCGCAGGACGTGCTTGGGCGGAAGCTGCCAGCGCAGGGTCGCCGGGATCCCGCGCAACAGCCTTGCGGTGCGCCGCAGTTGCCGGGTGACGGTGGCGGGTGCGGGGGCCGGTCTGCCGTACAGCGCGTGGGCGTGCGCGGGCAGCGAGGCGTACGCCAGATGCGCGACGTGCCGCCACAGCACCGCGCGTGCGGGGGCCAGCAGGGGGTGCACGGGCGGGCGGCGCAGGAACGCGTCCACCTCGTACGCCTCGGCGCCGGCGGCCAGTTGAGGCCGTACGTCGTCGAAGTAGGCGGCGAGAGCGGCGCTGTCGGCGGGGACCTTGTCCGGGTCGAGGCCGACGAGCCGGGCACCGGCGCGCTGTTCGTCCACGTACCGGTCGGCCGCCCGGTCGGTGAGCGGGAACCCGGAGCGGCGCATCACGTGCAGGTAGGAGCCGATCTCGGCGCAGTGCACCCAGAGCAGCAGTGCGGGTTCGTCGATGCCGTAGCGCTCACCGGTGCCCGGGTCGGTCGCCGACAGCATGCTGTGGATCCTGCGCACCCGGGCGCCCTTCCGTTCGGCCGCCTCCGTCGTGCCGTACGTGGTGGTGCCGACGAAGTCGGCCGTGCGCAGCAGCCGCCCCCAGGCGTCCTGGCGGAAGTCGGAGTTCTGCGTCACGCCGCGCACGGCGCGGGGGTGCAGGGCCTGGAGGTACAGGGCGCGGATGCCGGCGATCCACATCATGGGGTCGGCGTGCACCTGCCAGGTGACGGAACGGGGGCCGAACAGTCCCGGATCGGGGTCGCTCTCGTCCGTCATCCGCACCGTCCTCCGCCCGCCCCGCCCGACCACGATCCCGCCCGGCCACGATGCCACGCCGTCGCGCGCGGGGCGAGGGCCGGGGCCGCCGGGCCGGGCGGTCAGCCCAGCAGCACGGCCATGAACTCCGTGCAGGCCAGCGCGCAGGCCCGGCACGCGGCGGCGCCCGCCTCGGCACCGGGCTCCGCGTCGAAGACGTGCGCGGTCTCCAGGCAGACGGTGCGGCACCACTCCAACTGCGCGCGGACGTCGGCCTCGTCGTGGCCGTTCTGCTCGCACAGCAGGCGGCAGGTCGCGTCGCAGACCTCGGCGCACATGACGCCCTTGCGCCGGACGAGTTCCTGCGCCGGGGATCCGTCGAGGTCCACGAGGCTCGCGCGCAGGGCACAGGCGCGGGCACAGTCGGTACAGGCCTGTGCGCAGCCGAAGCGGTCCTCCAGGAAACGGAACAGCTCCTGCTGCGATGCCGTCGAAGTCATGTCGCCAACGTCGCTCACAAGTGACGGGTAGCCGGTGCCCGCCCGGTCAAACCCGGGCCGGACCGGGCAGGTTGCGGTGTCCTCGGCGGGGACGGGGGTAGAGCGGAACGGCGGGGACCGCGCTGCCGCGGCGGGCGGGGCCGGCACAGGACACACGGGACCGCCCGGAAGGAAGGGTTTCGTCCACATTTTCGGGGTACTCGCGCCGCATGAATGAAGCGCTGGAGGAGATCGCCGCCGGTTCCGGGCTGCTGGGCATCGGACTGGCCGTGGTCGCGGTGGTCGTGGTGGCCCTGTTGGTGGGGTTGTTCTGGTTCGGTGCGCGCAAGCGGCGCGAGATGCCGCCGCCGCCCCGCCCGGAGGAGCAGCCGCGCCTTCCCGAGGGCGGCCCCGTCGGCGAGGTGCGCGAGGCCCGCGAGCCGAACGAGATGCCCAGGAGCGACACGCGACTGCTTCCGCACGAGGTGAACGGCGGCGGCGGTTCGCGCACCAGCGACTCGCAGGAGCGGCCGCGCTGGGACGAGGGCGGCAGCGGCTCGTTCGGCAGCGGCGGTCCCGGCCACGGCTGAGCCGCCCCGCGCACGATCTCCCCGGTGCCGGTCACCGTCCGCTTCCCGGACGGTGACCGGCACCGCCGTGTGCGCGGGCCCCCGGCGACATGCCGGCCCGGTCCGCGGCAGGCCCCGCGAACACCGCAAACCGGGGCGGTTCGCGGCCGCTCGCGAGGGGCATGGAACGGACACTTCGCACCCGGCGGCACCAGACACCCAGGGCGGGCGGTCCGACTGACGTGAACGACGACACCGACATCCTCGCGGCGCGACGGAAGCTCTTCCTCCGCCTGGAGAACACCGAGACCGTCCCCGACTTCTTCCGCCACGTCGCCGACGACGTCCGCTGGACGCTGCTGGGCAGGCACCCGCTGGCCGGCGTGTACCGCTCCAAGGCCGCCTTCCTGGAGGGCCCGGTGGCCCGGGTGGACGCGGCCCTGCGCGGCGGACTCCGGCTGACCGTCGACCACCTGCACGTGGCGGGCCCGGTGACGGTGGCGGAGATGCGCTCCGCGGCCGTCGCGCTCGACGGCTTTCCGTACGAGCAGATCCACGCGTGGATCTGCCGGTTCGAGGGCGACACGCTGGTGGAGGCGCGCTCGTACGTCGACTCCGTCGAGCTGACCGACCTGCTCCGCCGTACCGCCGGTCCCCGCTGAGCGGACGGGCGGCCCGGGTTGCGCAACGGCGCACGCACAGCGCACACGGGGAGGCCGTGAGCCCTGTACGCGCCCCCTCTCGTGCGGGGAAAATCGCCTCCGCCGGTGTTCACGCGGCCGAGGCGGCGGAAGCCTCGCCGCACTCCCCACGTTCGAGGAAAGCAGGTCGGCTGCCGTGCTGGTGAGTCTGCCCACGTCCGTGTCCGAAGTACGCGAGCGCCTCGCCGAGGGAGCGGTGCCGATAGGCGGCGCGACCCTGGTGTGGGCCGGCTGGCAGCGCGACGGATTCCCGGAACAGGCGGTCTCGTTGCGGGAGTTGCCGGAGGCCCGGGTGATCGGGCCGCGGACGCTGGGTTCCGCGGTGCTGCTGCACCAGATCGACGACCGGGTGCCGGAGGTGCTGCGGCGCGCGGCCGCGAGCATCGGGACCGGGGCGGTACGGCGCACCGCCACCGTGGGCGGCAACCTGGTGGGCAGCACGCTGCGCTGCCTGCTGCCCGCGGCGATCGTGCTGGACGCGCGGGCCGCGGTGCTGGACGCGCGGCACGCCTACGAGACCGACCTGACCGAACTGCTCATCAAGCGCCCGCTGTTGGTCGCGCTGCACTGGCGCACGCCGCTCGTCAGCAGTTACCGCAAACTGTCCGGCGAGGCGGGCGGGCCGCCGCCCCTGGTCGTCGCCTGCGCCGTGCACGCCGGGTCGGACGGCGGCCCCGCCGAGCTGCGGGTCGCCGTGCGCGACGGATACGACGTGAGCGCCGGCAGCACCGCCGTCACCGGCCCGGCCGACGCGATCCTCGACGCCCTGTCCCGCACGGACCTCGGGGCGCTCCCCGCCGAGGCCCGCGACGAGGTCCGCGAGCGGGTCACCGGCATCCTGGACGGCCTGGCCGAACGCTGAGGCGGGGCGCGGCTGCGGCGGCGGTGCCCCGCGACCGCCGCGCGTCCCGCGTCCCGGCGGACGGCCGGTTCGGTCGATTCGGTCCGCCCGCGTGCTCATCCGCGGGGCTGCGAGGATACTGGGCAATACGGGTGACACCCCGGCCACGCGTCGCGCCGGCGACCTGACGGGCCGTGAGAAAGGTCGGCCTCGCGCCTGCGCCGGCCCACCCAAGGGCATCCACCACCGCCGAGGACCGCGGCACCGTGACGACCGGGGCACCCGGGTCGGCCTGTACGCACGCAGGCCGGCCGGCTCTTGCCGACGTGCTCTGGGAGGTACCCGTGAAGATGCTGATCAACGTTGCGGAGACCGTGGTCGCGGACGCCCTGCGGGGCATGGCCGCCGCGCACCCCGATCTGGTCGTCGACGTGGAGAACCGTGTGATCGTACGGCGGGACGCGCCCGTGGCCGGGAAGGTCGGCATCGTCTCGGGCGGCGGTTCCGGTCACGAGCCGCTGCACGGCGGGTTCGTCGGGCCGGGGATGCTGTCGGCCGCGTGCCCCGGAGAGGTGTTCACCTCGCCGGTGCCCGACCAGATGATGCGGGCCGCCGCGGCCGTGAACAGCGGGGCCGGCGTGCTGTTCGTCGTGAAGAACTACACCGGTGACGTGCTGAACTTCGACATGGCCGCCGAACTCGCCGAGGACGAGGGCATCCAGGTCGCGAAGGTGCTGGTCAACGACGACGTCGCGGTGACCGACAGCCTCTTCACCGCCGGCCGGCGCGGCACCGGCGCGACCCTGTTCGTCGAGAAGATCGCGGGGGCCGCCGCGGAGGAGGGCCAGCCGCTGGAGCGGGTCGAGGCGATCGCCCGGCAGGTCGTCGAGAACTCCCGCAGTTTCGGGGTCGCGCTCAGCGCCTGCACCACGCCCGCGAAGGGCAGCCCCACCTTCGACCTGCCGCCCGGCGAGCTGGAGCTCGGCGTCGGCATCCACGGCGAGCCCGGCCGGGAGCGGCGGGCGATGATGACGTCCGGCGAGATCGCGGACGCGACGGTCCACGCGATCCTGGAGGACCTGGACCCCGACCGGCCGGTGCTCGTCCTGGTCAACGGGATGGGCGCGACGCCGCTGCTGGAGCTGTACGGATACAACGCGGAGGTGCAGCGGGTGCTCACCGAGCGCAACGTGGTCGTGGCCCGCACCCTGGTCGGCAACTACGTCACCTCCCTGGACATGGCGGGCGCCTCGGTCACGCTCTGCCAGATCGACGAGGAGACGCTGCGCCTGTGGGACGCGCCGGTGCGGACGGCCGCCCTGCGCTGGGGTGTGTGACCGGCGCGGAACGGCAACCCATCGGGAACGATCCCGCACCTACCACGCAAGGAGAACCCGTGCTCGACGCCGAATTCTTCCGCCGCTGGATGACGGCGACCGCCGCCTCCGTGGACCGCGAGGCCGAACGGCTCACCGCCCTCGACTCCCCCATCGGCGACGCGGACCACGGCAGCAACCTGCAACGCGGGTTCACGGCCGTGACGGCGACGCTGGAGAAGGAGTCGCCCGCCACCCCCGGCGAGGTCCTGACCCTCGCGGGACGGCAGCTCATCTCGACCGTGGGCGGCGCGTCCGGGCCGCTGTACGGCACGCTGCTGCGCCGTACCGGCAAGGCGCTCGGCGACGACGCCGAGGTGACCCGGGAGCAGCTCGCCGCCGCCCTGGACACGGGCGTCCAGGCGGTCATGGCGCTGGGCGGCGCCGCGCCGGGCGACAAGACGATGATCGACACGCTGGTGCCGGCGGCTGCCGCCCTGGGCGAGTCGTTCGGCGCGGCGCGGGCCGCCGCCGACGAGGGCGCTCTCGCCACGACCCCGTTGCAGGCGCGCAAGGGCAGGGCCAGTTATCTCGGGGAGCGCAGCGTCGGGCACCAGGACCCCGGCGCCACGTCGGCCGCGCTGCTGATCGGCGCGCTCGCGGAGGCGGCGGGTGAGTCCGATGGCTGAGGCGGGCGGAAAGCTGGTCGGGGTGGTCCTCGTGTCGCACAGCGCGGAGGTGGCCGACTCGGTGGCCGGTCTCGCCCGTGCCCTGGCGGGCGGCGCCACCGACGTCCCGCTCGCTCCGGCGGGCGGCACGGAGGGCGGCGGGTTCGGCACCAGCGCGGAGCTGATCTCGGCGGCGGCGGCGTCCGTGGACCGGGGTGCCGGGGTCGCCGTGCTCACGGACCTCGGCAGCGCGGTGCTCACCGTCAAGGCGCTGCTCGCGGAGGGCGACGAACTGCCGGACGGCACCCGCCTGGTGGACGCCCCGTTCGTCGAGGGCGCGGTGGCGGCCGTGGTCACGGCGGCCACCGGCGCGGACCTCGACGCGGTCGAGGCCGCGGCGGCGGAGGCGTACGGCTACCGGAAGGTGTGAGCGGCGGACGGCGTCAGGGCGAGGTGGCCGGTCCGCCCCCTCCGGGGCGGACCGGTTCGGCGGGGGCGTCCGCGTCCGGCGCGGCGGTCCGCGCGCCGGACACGAACCGCCGGGCCAGGCGCTCGCCCTCGGCCTCGGCGGCGGCCCGGTCCTCGATGCGCGGGACGCGCGAGTTCTCGAAGACGATGTAGGTGACCCCCGCGTCGGCGCCGCCGCCGCGCGGGTCGGCGCGGATGCCGAGGGAGCGGGCGGCGGCGTACGACGCCTCGCCGATCAGGTCCTCGGGGCCGGTGTCCCCGACGACGGCGTAGCGCACCCGGTCCCGGTGCACGAGGGCCGCCACCGATCCGCCGCGCACGCCGTTCTCCCGGTGGTCCCAGCGCTCACCGGGGCCGGGCACGACGACGTAGGGCAGGTGCTCGGCGTCCAGGTCCCGGCCGTCGCTCTGCGGGTAGGCGGTGCCGGACGTGTACGCGGGGTCGCTGTGCTCGTTGCAGCGGCGGCCCGGCCGGCCGTCGCAGTCGACGTCCAGGTCGGCCGTCCAGTAGACCGCGCCGCGCGCGCCGCACACGGGGACGGTGGCGCGCTCGCCCGCGTCGGTGCGGAAGCGGCCGCGGGAGACGGGGACGCAGTCACGCACCCCGGCCAGGAGTTCGGCGGCACCGACGGCGCCCCGGCGCGCCCCCGAACGTGCCGTGCGGCGGGGACGTGTCGCCGGGGCACGCGGGGTCCGCGCCGGTACCGGTCCCGAACGGGGCGGTGCCGGCGGGCCGGGCACCGGCGCGCGGGACGCCGCGTCCGCCGGCCCGGGGAGCGCCGTCACGGCCGGCGGTCCGGCGTCGGACGGGAGGCACACCACCGGGGCGAGCAGGGCGGCACAGAGCGCCGCCGGGACGAGGGACCGGGCACGCACGTCGGGGACCCCTCTCCGGGGGGACGTCGAAGGACACCCGGCCCAATCTGGCCCCGGTCCGCTCCCCCGGCCACCGTTGGGGGGCCGGACGGCGCACGGCGCGGCGTGTCGGTCCGTGCGCGCCCGCGCGGCACCTCCGGCGTACTTCCGGGGGCCGGACCTGTGTCGGTCCCGGCCCCCGGGTACCCGTACCGGCGCGGGTCCTGCGACGACAGCGGTCCGCGCCTGCGGTCCGAACTCCCCTGCCCTCCAAGGGAGTTCGGACCGGACGGAGCATCAGCATACGTAACCGCCCCGGGTGCCCCCCGGCCGCCGGGACCTTGGCACCGCCCTCTTGTTGTGAGCACGCCGGCCGCGCCATATTGGTCCGGACCAATTTCGCCGCTCCGTCCGCACAGCCGGGAGGCACCGTCGTGCGTCGCCCCACCGCCGGTCCCGCCGCCCGTCTGCGCGCCACCGCCCGCCGCGCGGTCCCCGTCTGCTGCTGCGCGGTCCTGGCGGTCGCGTGCGGCGGCTCCGGCGGCGACGGCGACGACGGCCGTGCTCCCGGCGCGCCGACCGGGGTCACGGCGGTCGCGGGCAGCGCGACCAGCGTGCACGTCATGTGGAACGACGTGACCGCGGGCACCGGCACCGTCTACGAGGTGTACCGCGGCGCCACGAAGGTGGCGGACGTGCCCGGCTCGGAGCACATGTGGGACGTGACGCGGCTGGCGCCCGCCACCCGCTACGTCTTCAGCGTGCGGGCACGCGACGCCGCCGGGCGGCTGGGCCCGCCGAGCCGGCGGGTCCCGGCGACGACACCGGTCGCCGAGGCCGCGGACACCACCCCGCCGACCCGCCCCGGCGACGCGCGCGGCAGGACGGCCGGCAGCCGCGCGGTCCAGCTCTCCTGGACCGCGTCGAAGGACGCCCGCGGCGTCGCCTCGTACGACGTCTACCAGGGCGGCAGCCGCATCCACAGCGTGGGCGGGGCCCAGACGGCGACGGTGGTCACCGGTCTGCGGCCGGGCACCCGCTACTCGTTCACCGTGCGGGCCCGCGACGCCGCCGACAACGTCTCGCCCGCCAGCACCGCCGTCCGCCTCACCACGGCCCCCGGCAGCGACGACGGGGCGGCGACCGCGCCGGGCGGCTTCCGCGCGACCACCCGCCTCGCGAAGGGGGCGTACTACATCGACCTGGACTGGGTCCCGCCGCGCGTCGACGGCGTGGTCACCGAGTACCAGGTACGGCTCGACGGGCGGGCGGCCACCTCGCTCGTCTTCGGCGCGAACCCGCCCACCGGCCACGCGTCCTACAGCTTCTACGTCGGCCGCACGGCGGGCGAGCGGCACACCGTGCGGATCAGGGCGAAGCTGCCGGACGGCACGTGGGGCGGGCTCTCCGCGTCGCGGACGGTGCGCACGGGGACGCCGGGGCAGTAGGCCGGGCGGCGGATCACGTCACCTGCACGGCCCGGCCCCGCGTGCGGACCGGGCCGTCCGCACATTGGCTCTCCCTGAGGCAGCACGGGCAGCTCCCGACCCTCGGCGGCGCAACGGACGTACCGCCGACCGTGCCGCCCGGAGGGAAGACCACCCATGCGCACTCCTCGGCCACTCCTCCGCCGCGGCCTGACCGCGGCGGCCGTCGTCGCGCTGCCGTTCGGCCTCGCGGCCGCCCCCGCCGCGGCCGGCCCGGGAATCTCCGTCAGCACCAGCGGCTCCACCGTGTCGGTCACCACCGTCGCGTGCGCGCGGCTCAACGGCAGCTACGGCAACGCCTCGCTGCTCACCAGCAGCCAGGTCAACTTCGCGCAGGGCCGCCAGACCGCGCTGGCCGGTTCCGGCGCCGCCCAGAACGCGGCCTGGTCCAACGTGAGCCCCGGTACGTACACCGTGGTGGTCATCTGCTCCAACGAGACCGTCGCGGGCACCCAGGCGGTCGTGGTCAGCGCGGCCTCGGCGTCCGCCACCCCGACCGTGTCGGCGACGTCCTCGTCGGCCTCGCCCGCGCGCGGCGTGATGGGCGGCCTGGGCGGCGCCACCAGGGACTACGGCCGGGTGACGCTGCTCGCCGGAGCCGCCCTGGTCGGCTCGGGCGTCATCGCGAGCGGCTGGTACCTGCGGCGCCGGGCGCGTCCGCACCGCTTCTGAGGGCGCGCCGCGGCGGCGGCTCAGCCTGCCGGGTCCCGGCCGGCCGGCGGCTCGGCGAACTCCGCGAGCGCGTCGGTCAGCCAGCGGGTCCAGAAGGTCTCCAGGTCGATGCCGGCCCGCAGCACGAGATGCTGGAGCCGGTCGCGCCTCGCCGTCCCCGCGCCCGGCGGGAAGTCGCGCTCCTCGATCTGCCGGTACTCCGCCAACTGCCGCTCGTGCAGGTCGAGATGGCGCCGCAGGTCGTCCTCAAGGCCGGCCGTGCCGACCACCGCCGCCGCGCGCAGCCGCAGCAGCAGCGGGTCCCGCATCGGCCGGGGGTCCTGCGGGGCGGCGGTCCACCGGGCCAGTTCGGCCCGGCCCGCGGGCAGCACCTCGTAGCTCTTCTTCTGGCCCCTGGCCGGCTGCTCGGCCGGCAGGGCCCGGATGTGGCCCTCCGCCTCCAGCCTGCCCAGTTCGCGGTAGATCTGCTGGTGCGTCGCCGACCAGAAGTAACCGATCGACCGGTCGAACCGCCGGGTCAGCTCCAGCCCCGAGGACGGCTTCTCCAGCAGGGCGGTGAGGATGGCGTGCGGCAGTGACATGGGCTCATCCTAGGGACGCCCGGGACGCCGCCGGCCGGGCCGGCGGCGGGGCGGTGCGGCCCGTGCTCACAGGGCGGCCGCCAGTTCCGTGCCCTGCTTGATCGCGCGCTTGGCGTCCAGTTCCGCGGCGACGTCCGCGCCCCCGATCAGGTGGACGCGGCGGCCGGCCGCGCTCAGTTCCTCGTAGAGGTCGCGGCGCGGCTCCTGTCCCGTGCACAGGACAACCGTGTCGACCTCCAGCACGACGGGCCCGTCGTCGAGGGTGATGTGCAGCCCGGCGTCGTCGATCCGGTCGTAGCGGACACCCGGCACCATCGTGACGCCGCGGTGCTTCAGCTCGGTGCGGTGGATCCAGCCGGTGGTCTTCCCGAGCCCCGCGCCGACCTTCGAGGTCCTGCGCTGGAGCAGGTGGACGGTGCGGGCGGTGGCGGGGCGCACGGGTGCCGCGAGGCCGCCGGGGGCGCGGTGCCCGGTGTCGACGCCCCAGGTGCGGAAGTACACGTCCGGGTCCCGGCTCGCCCCGTCGCCGGGGTCGGTCAGGTACGCGGCGACGTCGAAGCCGATGCCGCCCGCGCCGAGGATCGCGACGCGCTCGCCGACGGGCACCCGGTCGCGCAGCACGTCGAGGTAGCCCACGACGCTGGGGTGGTCGACACCCGGGACCGCGGGGACGCGCGGGACGACGCCGGTGGCGGCGACCACTTCGTCGTAGCCGTCCAGATCGGCCGCGCCCACAAGGGTGTTGAGGCGGACGTCGACCCCGTACTCGGTGAGCCGGTCGCGGAAGTAGCGCAGCGTCTCGTCGAACTCCTGCTTGCCGGGGACCTGTCGGGCCACGTTGAGCTGGCCGCCGATCTCGGGCGCGGCGTCGAAGAGGGTCACCTCGTGGCCGCGTTCGGCCGCGCCCACCGCGCACGCGAGTCCCGCCGGACCGGCGCCGACGACGGCGACGCGCTTGCTGAACCGCGTTGGCGCGAGGACGAGTTCGGTCTCGTGGCAGGCACGCGGATTGACCAGGCAGGAGGTGATCCTCCCGCTGAACGTGTGGTCGAGGCAGGCCTGGTTGCAGCCGATGCAGGTGTTGATGGACTCGGACCGGCCGGCCGCGGCCTTGGCGACGAAGTCCGGGTCGGCGAGCATCGGCCGGGCCACGGACACCATGTCGGCGCAGCCGTCGGCGAGCAACTCCTCGGCGAGTTCCGGGGTGTTGATGCGGTTGGTGGTCACCAGCGGGACCGACACGAGGCCCATGAGCCGGCGGGTCACCCAGGTGTAGGCGCCGCGCGGCACGGACGTGGCGATGGTGGGGATGCGGGCCTCGTGCCAGCCGATGCCGGTGTTGATGATCGTCGCCCCGGCCGCCTCGACGGCCCGCGCGAGCGTGACGACCTCGTCGAAGGTCGAGCCGTCGGGGACGAGGTCCAGCATCGACAGGCGGTAGATCAGGATGAAGTCGTCACCGACGGCCTCGCGCACCCGGCGCACGATCTCCACCGGGAAGCGCATGCGGTTCTCGTACGGGCCGCCCCAGCGGTCCTCGCGCCGGTTGGTCCGGGTGACCAGGAACTCGTTGATCAGATAGCCCTCGGACCCCATGATCTCGACGCCGTCGTAACCGGCGGCGCGGGCCAGGAGCGCCGCGCGCACGTAGTCGTCGACGGTGCGCTCGACGTCCGCGTCGTCGAGCGCGCGGGGCACTGCCGGGCTGATCGGCGCCTGGAGCGCGCTCGGGGCGACGAGGTCGCGGTGGTAGGCGTAGCGGCCGAAGTGCAGCAGTTGCAGGGCGATCCGGCCGCCCTCGCGGTGCACGGCCGACGTGACGGCGGTGTGCTGCTCGGCCTCCGCCTCGGTGGTGAGTTTCGCGCCGCCCTCGTAGGGCCGGCCCTCGTCGTTGGGGGCGATGCCGCCGGTGACGATGAGGCCCACACCGCCGCGGGCGCGGGCCGCGTAGAACTCCGCCATGCGCGCGAAGCCGTTCTCGGCCTCCTCCAGGCCCACGTGCATGGAGCCCATGAGGACGCGGTTCGGCAGCGTGGTGAAGCCCAGGTCGAGCGGGCTCAGCAGGTGCGGGTAACGGCTCATCGGGCCCTCCGTGCGCGGTGTGGTCCCTTTGTTGTAGAGGACGGCCCGAGGTTTGTGCAACTAGTTGCACAATGCGATGACGGTCACACCGGGCCTGGCCGGGCCGGGCGGTGGCGCACACCGGCGGGCGCCGCCGCCGTCGGCGCCCGGCCCGGCCCGGGGACCCGCGAGCGGCGTCAGCGGTCCCGCACGCCGATCACCACGTGCGCGTACTCCTCGTCCGGGACGGCCACGCGGACGGTGAGCCCCGCGCGCGCGAACGCCCGGGTGGCCGCGGGAACCTGGCGTTCGCTGGTCTCGACGAGCAGACAGCCGCCGGGCGCGAGCCAGTCGGGGGCGCCCGCGGCGACCCGGCGCAGGACGTCGAGGCCGTCGGCGCCGCCGTCGAGGGCGACCAGCGGTTCGTGGTCGCGGGCCTCCACGGGCAGCAGGCCCACCTCGCCGGTCGGGACGTACGGCACGTTGGCGGCGAGGATGTCGACCCGTCCGGCCAGCCGCGCGGGAAGCGCGTCGAACAGGTCGCCCTCGGTCACCTGGCCGCCCGCCGCCGCGACGTTGGTCCGCGCGCAGCGCACCGCCGCCGGGTCGATGTCGGCGGCGTGCAGTTCGACCGGACCGAGGGCGTCGGCCAGGGCGGCGCCCACGGCGCCCGAGCCGCAGCACAGGTCCACCACGACGGAGGCCCCGGGGCACTGGGCGAGGGCCTGTTCGACGAGGTACTCGGTCCGGCGGCGGGGCACGAAGACGCCGGGTTCCACCACGATCCGCAGACCGCGGAACTCGGCCCGGCCGACGACGTGTTCGAGCGGAAATCCGGCCGCGCGGCGTTCGACCATGGCGCGCAGGTCGTCCGGGGACGCGGCGGCGGCGAGGAGCAGTTCGGCCTCGTCCTCGGCGAAGACACAGCCGGCGGCGCGCAGTTCGGCGGCCACGGAGACCAGTGGGGGCAGCGGCGCGGCCGCCCCGGCGGACGGGGAGGACGGGGGCAGCGGGGAGGAAGACGACGAAGAAGGACGAGACGGCACGGAGAAGGGGCCTTTCGGGAGCCGATGGGCGCTCCCGCGGTCACCCGAGGCCGGTGGTCCGCACCGCCCGGGGGCGTGAGCACCCGATTGCCACTGGCACTGGGTCTCACCTCCTGGGCGCCGCACTGCCGGGGACCGTCCGCGGCAGTGCGCCAGACTACCCGAACACCGGTGCGCGAACGTATCTTCACCCCCGTAACCCCGCGCACGGGCGGCATCCGGCGGCGCCCCGGCCCCGCCCGCCCTCCCGGGGACCCGCCGGGGCCGGGCCCCCGACCCCTGGTTGTACTCTGCAACCAGACGTGCGAGGGAGTTTCCGTGACAGCAGCCGAACGATCCGGGCACAGGGGTGCGGACGCGGGCGCGGACCGCGTGGACGCGGTGTCGCACCGGGGCGACGTGGGCCCGCTCGACGCGGACCCGGCCGCCGCGACCGCCACCGCCGGGACCGTCCGGGACGGCGAGGACGTGCCGGAGGGCGCGGCCGCCGCCTCCGTCGAGACCATCCAGCGGGAGATGACGATCTTCGCCCGCCGGGCCCGCGCCTCCGCCGGGCGGCTGCATCCCGAGCTGTCCCTCGTCTCGTACACGCTGCTCGGCCACCTGGAGGAGAGCGGCGGCTGCCGTGCCACCGACCTCGCCGCGCACCACGCCCTGGACAAGTCCACGGTCAGCCGCCAGGTGGCGGCCCTGGAGCGTGCGGGGCTGATCGGGCGGCGGCAGGACACGGAGGACCACCGGGTACAGGTGCTGGACCTGACGGACGCCGGCCGGCAGATCCTCGGCAAGGTCACCCGGCGTCGGCGCACCGCCTTCCGCACCCGGCTCGCCGAGTGGACGCCGGAGGACCTGGCCCGGTTCGCCGAGTACCTGACGCGCTACAACGAGGGCGCCCCGGACGAGGGGGAACCGGCGGGGCCGGACCCCCGCTGACCCGCCGGGGCGGCGCGCCGGCGGGTGGAGCCGGGCCCCGGACGTCAGCCCACCGGGACGCGCTCCTGCTCGACGAGGTGCTGCGGGGCACGCAGTTCCAGGAACGCCGTGGTGCGGCGCAGCCGGAAGCCGAGCTTCTCGTACAGCCGGACGGCGTTGGTGTTCTGCGCGCCCGTGTGCAGGAACGGCGTCTCGCCCCGCTCGCGTATGCCGTGGGCGACGGCCAGCACGAGGCGTGCGGCGAGGCCCTCGCCGCGGTGGGCGGGGTCGGTGCAGACCGCGCTGATCTCGGTCCAGCCCGGCGGGTGCAGCCGCTCCCCCGCCATGGCGACCAGTCGGCCGTCGCGCCGCAGGCCCAGGTAGGTCCCGAGCTCGACGGTGCGGGGCAGGAAGGGGCCGGGCCGGGTGCGGGCCACCAGGTCGAGCATCTCGGGCACGTCGGCGGGGCCGAGGCGGACCGCCTCCGCGTCGGGCGCGGCGTCGAGACCCTCGTAGACGAACTGGACGCCGTCCACCCGCATGGTCACCTCCCACCCCTCGGGGATCTCCCCGCGGTAGCCGGGCAGGTGCACCCGCGCGTCGGGGTCGGCGAAGGCGGCGAGGTCGGCCCAGTCCTCGGGGCCGGGGTCCTCGGGCAGCGCGAGCCAGGGCGACACGTCGACGGGGTAGCGCAGCACCCGTCCGCGCGCCTCGGCAAACAGCGCGTGCGGCCCGGTCAGGGAGGCGAGGGCCGGGTTGTCCAGGACGTGCCGCCCGGCGGGCGCGCCGGCGCTCACGCGAGGACTCCCGCCGGCGCGACGCGCACGCGCGCGTGACGTTCGCCCGACGGTCCGGCCGCGAGGCGTCCGCGGCCGTGGGCGGCGCCGTCACCGGCCGGTACGAGGTGGCCGCCGGGTGCCGCCGCAAGCGGTCCGCCGGGCCGGGTGAAGACGTCCGTCTTCGGCATGATTCCCACTCTCCTTCGCTCTCGCCGCACTCCCGGGACAGCCGGAGTGGGCACCTCACCTGCAAGGAGTGCGGACCGGGCGGCTATTCCCGGGCGGCGCGAGTGTTCATACCGCTGTCATGATCGGGCGCCCCGACCGACCCGCACGCGGCCCCGCGCGCACTCTGGCGGTACTCCGAACGGGACCGTACGGTGATCGTCCGCACCCCCGCTCCCGCACGAAGGCGGCTGTCGATGGCCCTGTTCGACCTTCCGCTCGCGGAACTCCGCGAGTACCGCAGCGTCTCCACCGAGCCCGACGACTTCGACGCGTTCTGGTCGCGGACGCTGCGGGAGACGCACGGGCACGACCTGGGCGTCCGCTTCGAACTGGTCGACTCGGGCCTGTCCACGGTGAAGGTGTACGACGTGACGTTCGCCGGGTTCGGCGGCCACCCCGTACGGGGCTGGCTGACGCTGCCCGCCGAGGTCGCGTCGCCGCTCCCCCTCGTGGTGCAGTACGTCGGCTACGGCGGTGGGCGGGGCCTGCCGCACGAGCACCTGCTGTGGGCGTCGACGGGCCGCGCGCACTTCGTGATGGACACGCGGGGGCAGGGCAGCGGATGGGGCGGCGGGGGCGACACCCCGGACCCGGTGGGCTCCGCGCCCGCGTTCCCCGGTTTCATGACCCGGGGTCTCGATGCCCCCGAGAACTACTACTACCGCCGGGTGTTCGCGGACGCGGTGCGGGCCGTCGAGGCCGGGCGCGCCCATCCGCTGGTGGACCCGGCGCGCACGGTCGTGCTCGGCACCAGCCAGGGCGGCGGCATCGCGCTCGCCGCGGGCGCCCTCGTGCCGGACGTGGTGGCGGTCGTGGCGAACGTGCCGTTCCTGTGCGACTTCCCGCGCGCCGTCACGCTCACCGACCGCAGCCCGTACCGCGAGATCGGCGACTGGCTCAAGACCCACCGGGGCCGCACCGAGGACGCGCTGCGGACGCTGGCGTACTTCGACGGCGTGCACTTCGCGGCGCGCGGCCGGGCCCCGGCGCTCTTCTCGACCGCCCTGGAGGACCAGACCTGCCCGCCGTCGACGGTGTTCGGCGCCTTCAACTCCTGGGCGCACGAGGACAAGTCGATCGAGGTGTACGACTTCAACGACCATGAGGGCGGCGGCAGTCACCAGGAGGCCGCGATCATCCGCTGGCTGGCCGCGTACGCCTGAGGCGGGGCGGGCGGCGGTTCAGGAACGGCGGCCGGCACTCCCGCGGCGCGCCAGCACCATCGCGGCCCGGGGGCTGCCGTCCGCGCGCTCGCCGAACTCCGGCAGCGGGCGCAGTTCCACGGCGAACCCGGCCCGCGCCAGCTCCCGGCCCACCTCGCCCAGCCGGAAGGCCCGGTAGTACATGACGAACGGGGGCCGCCACAGCGCGTTGCGCACCCGCATGACGGTGTCGAAGCCCCACAGCATCCAGAACGCCGCCTCGGTGGGCCGGGGCGGCGCGAGAACGGGGAACGCGAAGCAGCCGCCGGGCCGCAGCACGTCGTGGACCTGGCGGAACAGGCCGGGCAGTTCACGCGGCAGGAAGTGGCCGAACGCCCCGAAGCTCGCCACCAGGTCGAACGCGGGGCCGAACGGCAGGTCCCGCACGTCGGCGCGCACCCACGTCGTCCTCGGGCCGCCCGCCGGGCGCGGCCTGCGCCGGGCGACGTCGAGCATCCCGGCGCTGAAGTCGACGCCGGTGACGCCCACCCGGCACACCCGGGCCAGCGCGTCGGTGCCCGCGCCGGTGCCGCAGCACAGGTCGAGCCCGTCGTCGAAGTCCCCCGCGCCGCGCAGTTGCGTCACGACGGCGTCGAGCACGGAGTCGGGGGTTCGGAACGGTGTGTGGTCGAACTTCGGCGCGAGCAGGTCGTAACCGTGCTCGACGGAGGAGAGCGCCTGTACGGCGAGTTCACGCAGGCCGGGTCCTTCGGGGCTGAACACCGGGTCAGTCTAGGGATGCCCGGCCGCGCAGCACGGTGAGTACGCGCGCGCACCAGCGGATGCTGTCCTCCTCGAAGGCGATGCCGGCCAGCAGCGTCAGGTAGGGGCCGACGCGTTCGGCCTCCCGCAGGTAGGTCTCCTCGTCCCGGCCGTCCAGCAGCCGGGCGCGCACGCGCTCGTACCGGTCGAGTTTGCCGCGCGACCAGCGGGCCCGCTCCTCGACCAGCGCGCGGGTCGCCGCCGGGTCCGCCGCGTCCATCGCCTGGATCTTCACGAGGAGTTCGTCGCGCACGGTTCCGGGCCTGCGGGGCGGTTCGGCGGCGAAGGCGGCGAGGTCGGCGCGGCCCGCCCCGGTGAGGGTGAACATCCGCTTGTTGGGGCGGCGTTCCTGCTGCACCACGCGTGCCGCGATCAGGCCCTCCCCGGCCAGTTTCTCCAGTTCGCGGTAGAGCTGCTGCGGCGTCGCGGGCCAGAAGTTGGCCAGGGACAGGTCGAAGCCCTTCGACAGCTCGTAACCGGACGCCTCACCCTCCAACAGGGCTGCCAGCACGGCGTACTTGAGAGACATGTGGACACGCTAGCAGCCGTTGAATATTGTCGTCCGCACCTACTCAACAAAGTGACCAAGAGGTGGTGGTCCGATGCGCGCCTTCCGCGAATCGGTCGAGGCACAGGACCTGGACGCCGTCGAGGCGTTGCTCGCCGAGAACGTCGTCTTCAACAGCCCCGTCGTGTTCCGGCCCTACCCGGGCAGGGCGATCACCGCGGCGATCCTGCGCGGCGCCGCGCGGGTCTTCGAGGACTTCCGCTACGTGCGCGAGATCGGCGGCCCGGACGGCCGGGACCACGCCCTGGTCTTCACGGCGCGGGTCGGTGAACGCGAGATCGACGGCTGCGACTTCCTGCACCTGGACGAGAACGGCCTGATCGACGAAATCACCGTGATGGTGCGGCCGTTGTCGGCCGCACAGGCGCTCCAGGCGGCGATGGGCGCCCAGTTCGACCGCATCCTCAAGGAGGCCGCCGGGGCGTGACCGCGGGGGCATCCGGAGAATTCCCCAACTCCGGCCGCCCACGGCGTTGTTGACGGGGTGTCAACTCTGCGCCTCCGCCCGCCGCTCGGCACGGGTTCCGGTCGCCCGCCCTCGCGCGCCGTCACCGCACCCGCAGGTCGGAGAAAACGAACGGCGACGCGCCGGGAACAAACCCGGCACGTCTCCGTGTTGTACCCACGACAGGCGCCGTGACCTGCGCGGACTGCCCCGTTCACGGGTTTCCGCCCGGCGCCGGCACCTCTGTCGCGCCGCGGTTCCCGGACTCCGCACGGCAACGGTGCTACGCTGACGCCAGCACTTGTGTTACGCCCCAGGTTCGGGCGCCAGTGCCAGTTGTTCTCCTCATTTCTCGCCGGCCCGTCCGCCGTGCTGCGGCCGACGCCCCGGCTTCCCCGCACCACCTCACGGCAGCGTTCCCCGCCGCACCGAGGTGATGTTCTCCGTCGCCCGGAGACGCGTTCGTGCGCTCTCCCCCTCTCCGCGACGCCCCTCCCCCGTACTGCGTTCCCCCCCGGTCCACGAAAGGACTCACCTCATGACCACCACACTCGAACCCCCCGTCCAGCAGCAGGCCCCGGCCCGGCCCGTCATCGGTGTCCTCGACATCGACGGCAACGGGAAGGGGCACCTGCGCGCCGAGAGCTGCCTGCCCGCCCCGACCGACCTCCAGGTGCCCGCCGCGCTGATCCGCAAGTACGGACTGCGCAAGGGCGACCTCGTCACCGGCCCGCGCGGCGCGCAGCGCACCCTCACCGACGTCGACCACGTCAACGGCCGCCCCGCGGCCCAGGCCCGCACCCGGCGCCACTTCGGCGACCTGACACCGCTGCACCCCCGCGAGCGGCTGCTCCTCGAACACCCCGCGTCGGGGCTCGCGGGCCGGGTCACCGACCTGCTCGCCCCGGTCGGCAAGGGTCAGCGCGGGCTGATCGTGGCCCCGCCGAAGACCGGCAAGACCGTGCTGCTCCAGCAGTACGCGGCCGCGATCGCGGGCAACCACCCCGAATGCCGGCTCATGGTGCTGCTCCTCGACGAGCGGCCCGAGGAGGTCACCGACATGCGGCGCTCCGTGCGCGGCGAGGTGTACGCCTCCACCTTCGACCAGGCGCCCCGGCAGCACGTCGCCCTGGCCCAGCTCGTCGTCGAGCGGGCCAAGCGGCTCGTCGAGAACGGCGAGGACGTCGTCATCCTGATGGACTCGCTGACCCGGCTGTGCCGCGCGCACAACAACAGCGCCTCCTCCGGCGGGCGCACCCTCAGCGGGGGTGTCGACGCCGCCGCGATCCTCGGGCCGAAGCGGTTCTTCGGCGCCGCCCGCCTGGCCGAGGAGGGCGGCTCGCTGACCATCGTCGCCACCGCCCTGGTCGAGACGGGCTCCCGTGCCGACGACTACTTCTTCGAGGAGCTCAAGGGCACCGGCAACATGGAGCTGCGGCTGAGCCGGGAACCGGCCTCGCGCCGCGTGTTCCCCGCCGTCGACATCACCACGTCGGGTACCCGGCGCGAGGAATTCCTGCTCTCCCAGGCGGAGTTGACCGGTACGCACGGTCTGCGCCGGGCGCTGCAGAGCCGCGACGGCCGCACGTCCCTCGAAATCCTCCTCGACCGCATGCGCGCCACCCCCGACAACGCCACCTTCCTGCGCCGCATCCAGCCCACGCTGCCGGCCGCGCAGTAGAAGGCCGCACGGCGGGACGGCGCACAGCGAGAAGGTGCACGGTGGAGCGCCGCTCGGTGGAAGGTCGCACGGCCGCCGGAGAGAGCGCCGCGTCACCCTCCGGCTGGGGCATCCGGGTGCACGCGCTCCCCACTCGGCCCTGAAAACAGGGCGTAGGACGGAGTGCATTCCTACGTTTGCGGTATGACCATCGGATTTACTTCCCGGACCGTTGTGTCGGCCTGCGCCCTCTGCGTGACGGGGGTCCTGGCCCTCGCGCCCGTGGCGACGGCAGCCGCCGGGCCCGACCCCGCCGTGCCGGGCGGACCCCGGGCGACGGCACCCCTGCCGTCCCTCCTGTACGGCGCCGGTACCCAGGTCCGGCCGCACGCGGGTGCACCCGAGGTCCCCAACGTGTCCGCCCTGTCGTGGGTCGTCGCCGACGCCACCAGCGGCGAGGTGCTGGCCGCCAACGACGCCCACCGCAAACTGCCGCCCGCCAGCACCCTCAAGACCCTGTTCGCGCTCACCGTCCTGCCCGTGCTGCCCGCCGGCGTCCGGCACACGGTCAGCGAGGAGGAGCTGTCCGACGTCGGCCCCGGCAGCAGCCTCGTCGGCGTCGACGCGGGGCGGACGTACGAGGTCGCCGACCTCTGGCGCGGGGTCTTCCTCAACTCGGGCAACGACGCCGTGCACGTCCTGGCCGCCCTCAACGGCGGCTGGGAGACCACCGCGCACCAGATGCAGGACAAGGCGCGCTCCCTGGGCGCCATGGACACCCACGTCCTGTCCCCCGACGGCTACGACACCGAGGGCCAGGTGTCCTCCGCGTACGACCTCGCGGTCTTCGGCCGGGCCGGGCTGCGCAACGCGGACTTCGCGCACTACTGCTCCACCGCCGAGGCCCAGTTCCCCTCGCAGGGCTGGGGATTCGGTATCCGCAACACCAACCGGCTGCTCACCGGCGCCGACGGCGTGGACCCCTACCCCGGGCTGATCGGCATCAAGAACGGCTACACCAGCAACGCCGGCAACACCCTCGTGGTCGCGGCCCGGCGCGGCGGCCGCACCCTCGTGGCCACGCTGATGAACCCGCAGGCGGGCGGCGGGTTCACCGTCTACGAGGAGGCGCGCTCGCTGCTCGACTGGGGCTTCTCGGCCGCCGGCCGCGTCGATCCCGTCGGCTCGCTGGACGGGCTGAAGCCCGCGCCGCAGGCCGGCCCCACCTCCGTGCCGGTCGCCGCGCCCGCCCCCGCGCCGGACGGCCCCGGCTGGCCGCAGACCTGGGCGATCGCCGGGGCCGCCGGTCTCGGTGCCTGCGCCGTCGGCATGGTTCTGCGGTCCAAGGGCGGGCGTGCCGACGGGAGTTGACCGGACGGAAGCCACAGCAGCAGGCCCAGCGTGATCCAGACGTACGCGTTGGAACCCAGGAAGCCGTCCACGCCGGACGCGTCGCCGGTCCACAGCCACACCACGCTCGTGCACAGCACGGCGTACAGGGCGGCGGCGACCCGCGTCCGGCCGGCCCGCAGCAGTACCGCGAAGGCGGGCAGCAGCCACACCAGGTGGTGCACCCACGTGACGGGGCTGACCAGGCAGGCGGTCAGCCCCGTCAGCGCGAACGCCGCCGTCCAGTCGCCGCGGGACGCCGCGCGCCGGGTCCGCAGGGCCCACACGCCCAGCACCACCGCTGCCGCCGCCGCCCACAGCCCCCGGCCGGGGTCGCCGAGCCGCGCCAGGACGCCCTGGAGCGACTGGTTGGAGACGTACTCCGCGCGGCCGACGCGACCGGTGTCCCACAGCGCGTCCGTCCAGTAGAACCGCGAGGCGGCCGGGTCGAGGCACGCCGCGAACCCCGTCGCCGCGGCCGTCACCGCGCTCGCCAGCGCCGCGGCGCGCCACCGCCGGGTCACCAGCAGCAGCCCGATGAACAGCGCGGGCGTCAGCTTCACCGCCGTGGCGAGGCCGATGCCGACGCCCGCCAGGCGCTCGCGCCCGGAGGTGATCAGCCGCAGGTCGGTGAGGACGAGAGCCAGCAGCACCAGGTTGACCTGGCCGAAGCTGAACGTGTCGCGCAGCGGTTCGAACAGGGCGAGCAGGCAGCAGGCGAGCGCCCCGCCGAACCAGCCGTGGCGCCGCCACCGCGCCCCGGCGAGCAGCCGCAGCACCGCCGCGAGGGCGGCGAGGTTCAGGAGCAGGCCCAGCGCGATCGCCGTGCGCACGCCGACCAGCGCCATCGGCGCCATGACGACGGCCGCGAACGGCGGGTACGTGAACCCGTACGCCGTGCCCGGCATCCGGTAGTCGTAGATCCGGCCGCCGTGGTGGAGCCAGCCGTTCACGGTGCCGTGGTAGACGCGCAGGTCGAACGAGCCGCGCAGCAGCGGCACGGTCGCCGTGAAGACGGTCACCGCGACGGCCAGGGCCAGGACCAGCAGCACCCGGCCGCGGTCGGTGCCGGGCGCCCTCACGTCGTACCGCCCCCAGCGGGGGCCGGGCCGCCGCGGGCCGCGGGCACGCCGAGCATCCGGTGGAGCTGCCAGAGCACCACCACCGCGAGCAGTCCTCCGCCCGCGGCGGACGCCAACTGCCCGGCGTCCGCCGGGTTTCCGTCCGGCAGCACGACGAGCGCCAGCAGCGCGACGGGTACGGCGGCCCGGCGGCGGACGGCCGCGGCGGGCGCGGCCGCGGCTATCGGGAACACCCCCCACAGCAGGTACCAGGGACGCAGTGCCGGGCCGAGCACGGCGACCGTCGCGAGGGCCAGGCCCAGTGCGTAGACGGGGCGCGGGCGCAGCCGCCACCACAGCGGCGGGAGCACGGCCGCGGTGACGGCGAGACCCAGCAGGTGCCAGGCCGTCGTCGCCAGCGGGGCCAGGTCACTGCCGAGGCGCTGGAGCAGTGCCCCGGTCGCGCGGCCCAGGAGGCTGGTGAGGGCCCAGTTGTGCGAGGAGACGGGGGTGCCCAGGGCGTGCGCCCAGCCGTATCCCGTGCCGGCGAGGGCGGTCGCGGCGACCGTGGTGACGAGGGCGGCGGCCGCCGTCGTCGCGACGGCCGGGGCGGGCCGCGCCCCGGCGTGGATGCGGACGGCGACGATCGCGGCGAGCCCGAGCACGGCGGGCGCCTTGACGAGCGCGGCGAGGGTGACGAGGACCGCACCCAGCAGCGGCCACCTGCCACGGGCAGCGACCAGCCCGGCGCCCAGCAGCCCGAGCATGAGGGCGTCGTTGTGGGCACCGGCCACCAGGTGGAGCAGCACCAACGGGTTGAGGGCGCCGAGCCAGAGCGCGGCGGCGGGGTCGGCGCCGCTGTGCCGGGCCAGCCGGGGCAGCGCCGCGGCCATCAGCGCCACCCCGAGCAGGGCGAGCAGCCGCATGCCGAGCAGGCCCGCCGGAAGGTCGTCGCGGGTCAGGGCGGTCAGCACGGCGGCCGGCCTGAGGAAGACCGGCCCGTACGGGGCGGCCGTGTGCTGCCACAGCGGCGCGACCTGGTCGGCGAGCGGACCGCCGAGACGCGCGGGTCCGTGCGCGTACACGTCGATACGGGCGTCGACCATGGCGCCCTGCGCGAGGTAGCTGTAGACGTCCCGGCTGAACAGGGGCGGCGCGAGCAGCAGCGGCGCCGACCACACCGCGAGGACGCCGTACAGGGCGCGCGGCGCGGGCGGTCGCGGGCCGAGCGCGAGTCGTCCCAGGGCGGCCCAGGCCGCGATGAGCAGGACGAGGCCGAAGTACGCGGTGACGAGGCCGAGGGCGGGTCGTGCCGGGACGGGGGCGAGCAGGTCCCCGACGGGCAGGGCGCCCGACGCCTCGCCGCCCGCGGCGAGGAAGGCGGTACCGGCCAGGCCCAGCGCCCGGCACTGGCGGAGGTCGACGGGGCGAGGAATGGCCGGCACGCGGGCAGCCTGTACGGACCGGATGGCCGGCAGGCGTCGGGCCCGTCACCGCGCGGCGGCGGCAGCGTGACCGGCTCGTGGGCCGGACGCGGGGGTGCGCCGAAACGCCCGGGGGGCGTGCGGCACGCGGGTGCGTGCCGCACGCCCCCCGGGCGCCGGTGTCCGCCGGGCGGCCGGACCGGTCAGTCCAGGACGCCCGTCGCGAGCATGCCGAACAGGGCCAGGCCGACCACGATCCGGTAGATGACGAAGGCGTTGAAGGAGTGCTTCGCGACGAACTTCAGCAGCCAGGCGATGGAGCCGTAGGCGACCACGAACGAGACGATCGTGCCGACGGCGAGCGGCGCCGCGCCCACCCCGGTGCCGAGCGCGTCCTTCAGTTCGTACAGCCCGGCGCCGGTGAGGGCGGGGATGCCGAGGAAGAACGAGAGCCGGGTGGCCGCGACACGGTTCAGGTCGAGGACGAGGGCCGTGGACATGGTGGCGCCGGAGCGCGAGAAGCCGGGGAACAGCAGCGCGAGGATCTGCGAGGAGCCCACCAGCATCGCGTCCTTGAACGTGGTGTCGTCCTCGCCGCGCTTGTGCCGGCCCATCTGGTCCGCCGCCCACATCACGCCACTGCCCACGATCAGCGAAGCGGCCACCACCCACAGCGAGGCGAGCGGTCCCTCGATGAGGGGCTTGGCCGCCAGACCGACGATCACGATCGGGATCGTCGCGTAGATGACCCACCAGGCGAACTTGTAGTCGTGGTGGTAGCGCTCCTCCCGGTGCGCGAGACCGCGGAACCACGCCGTGACGATGCGGACGATGTCCTTGAAGAAGTACACGAGCACCGCGGCGATCGCCCCGACCTGGATGACGGCCGAGAAGCCGACGACGGCGTCGTCGTCGACGGGGATGTCCATCAGCCCCTCGGCGATCTTCAGATGGCCGGTGGAGGAGACGGGCAGGAACTCGGTCACCCCCTCGACGATTCCGAGGACGACGGCCTGACCGACGTTGATGACGCTCATGGGATCCAGTTCTGAAAAAGTTGATCGACAGTTGCGCGGGACAGTCTGGCGTACCGGGCCCGGCCGTCCGACGGGCGGTCCGGGGGTGGGCACCGGCCGGACCGCGGCGGCGGGTCAGCCCCAGAGGGCCTGGGCGACCGCGCCGCCGACGAGAGCCGCGCCGAGTCCGGCGGTGATGCTCCCCACGACGTTGGCGACGGCGTGCAGCCGCGCCCCGGTCTCGGCCAGGCGCAGTGTCTCGTACGAGAAGGTGGAGTAGGTCGTCAGGGCCCCGCAGAAGCCGGTGCCGACAAGGAGTTGCAGGTGGACGTCGGCGGCGCCGGCCGCCACCGCGCCGGTCACCAGGCCGAGGACGGCGGAGCCCGCGACGTTCACGGTGAAGGTGCCCCAGGGGAAGCCGGTCGCGTGGCGGGCCTGGACCGCGCGGTCGGTGAGATAGCGCGCCGGGGCACCCACGAGGGCGCCGAGGACGACCAACAGCCAGTTCACAACGGTTCCTTACCCTTCGCGTCCGGTTCGCCCGCTTTCGCGTCCCGCCGACGCGGCACGGGCCGCCAGGGTCGCGAGCCACACGGCGGTGAGCGCCGCGAGGGGTGTCGCGGCCAGGTAGAGCAGGCCGGTGGCGGCGCGCCCGGAGTCGACGAGCCAGCGGGTGTCGACGCCGTACGTCGAGAAGGTGGTGTAGCCGCCGAGCACACCGGTGCCGAGGAAGGGGCGCACCAGCCGGTGCGGGCGCCGGACCTCCGTGACGACGACCATCAGCACACCCATCAGCGCGCAGCCCGTGACGTTCACCCAGAACGTCGTCCACGGGAATCCGCCGGGCCGGGCGGGCCACCACAGGCCCGCCGCGTACCGGGCGGTGGCGCCGAGCGCGCCGCCGGCCGCGACCACCGCGACGAAGGGGGCCTGGCCGCGCAGGAGGGGCGGCGGCGCGGGGCGGGGGCGGGCGGCCTCGCCGCTCTCGGCGTCGGGGGCGGTCATCCGCGTACGTCTCCTGATCGACGGCGGTCGCGGGGCGCGGACCGGGGCGGGCAGGGACCGTCGGCGGCGTCCGTGCCGCGGTTCGGATACGGCGGGCCCCACCGCCGTGCCGCGGCGCGACGCGGAGCGTCACAAGATCACGGCCGGGACAGGTTAACGCGTCCGGAGCCCGGGACGGACGGAGCGCGGGGGCGGGCCGCGGTGGTTCCGGTCACCGCCGGCCCGCCCCCGGCCCGGTCAGCGGTGGCCGAACCAGGTCATGGCCGGCAGTGCCCGGTCGTCGTAGCCGAACAGGGCCTGGTTCTCCCAGCCGTTGCCGGAGGAGGCGTCGGTGGGGTCCCAGCCGTTGCCGGCGACGGCGGTCCAGGTGGCCTCCCAGTAGAAGACGCCGAGGCCGCGGCCGTTCGGCACGGCCTCCACGATGTTCATGACGTCCCGCAGCCAGGCCGCCTGCCCGGCCGTGGTCGCGGGGTAGCCGGCGACCAGTTCACCGGTGGTGTCGATGATGTTGGTGAGCGCGTCCTCGCTGTCCAGGCGGAACGGGTAGGCCGTCTCGGCGACGTAGACCGGCTTGCCGTAGCGGGCGGCCGCGTCGTCGAGGGTGGTCTGGAAGTCGGCGAGCGAGCCGTGCCAGTAGCCGTAGTAGGAGAGGCCGATCACGTCGAACCGGGCGCCGTTCGCGACCGCGTTGTCGAACCACCAGCGGGTGCCCGCCTCGTCGCCGCCGTTGGCGATGTGCAGGGCGACCGCGGTGGACGAGGAGACCGCCTTGGCCGCGCTGTAGCCGGAGTTGAGCAGCCCCACCAGTTGCGTCCAGTTGCTGGTCGAGCCCTCGTCCCACAGGAGGCCGGCGTTGATCTCGTTGCCGATCTGCACCATGTCGGCCGTGGTGCCCTGCGCCTTCAGGGCGTTGAGGACGTCGTACGTGTGGTTGTAGACGTCGGTCCTGAGCTGGCTGTACGTGTGGCCGGACCACGCGGCGGGCTTGGTCTGGGTGCCGGGGTCGGCCCAGGTGTCCGAGTAGTGGAAGTCGACGAGGAGCTTCATGCCCTGCGCCTTGATGCGCTTGGCCATGGCGAGGACGCGGGCCTTGTTGTTGTAGCCGTCGGCGGGGTTCACCCAGACCTTGAGGCGGGCGTAGTTCATCCCCGCGGACCTCAGGATGGTGAGCGCGTCGCCCGCGGTGCCCGAGCTGGTGCGGTAAGTGCCGCCGTACGCCTCGCTCTTGGCGAGGGAGGAGATGTCGGCGCCCTTGACGGCGACCCCGGTGGCGGAACCGGCCGCGAACGTCAGGTCGTCGACGTTGATCCAGTTCCCGGCGTTCGCGTCGGAGACGACGCCGACCGTGCACCGGCCGGTGGTGACGTTGACGGGCACCACCAGGTGGATCCAGCCGGCGGCGGAGACCGGCAGGTCGGTGCGCTGCTCGGCGCCGCCGCAGTTCCTGAGGGCGAGGTAGGCGGAGTTCTGGCCGCCGCCCGAGCGCACCCAGGCGGTGAGGCGGTAGGCCCCGTTGGTGAGCCCGGTCAGGGACTGGTACGTCTCCACCTTGTACGCGGAGGCGGCGTAGTGCGTGAGGCGGTAACTGCCGCTGTGGCCGCCGGACTCCGTGTACGAGGCGGCCGTGTTTCCGGACTCCGACCACCCGGTGGGGGTGGCGGCTCCCGAACTGTCGCTCTCGAAGCCGGAGTTGGTGAGGGTGCTCGCCGCGTGCGCGCTCTGGGCGGGCACGGCGGTGAGGGCGAGTCCCGCCACCAGGGGCAGCAGCAGGGCGGTGAGGGTGCGTCTGGGATGGAACATCGTCGTTCGTCGTCCCTTCGACGTGGGGACGGGCGGTCCCCGGGTGGTCCCGGCGCCTCGGCGGCACCGGGGACCCGCGCCCGGCGGCTCGTGCGCGGACGGGCACGGGAGTCTGTGGGGTGCCGCGGGGAGGACGCCCGGCCCGGCGTGCGCGCCCTCCCCGTCGGCGGCCTCAGCCGTCGAGCCGGACGACCCGGACGGCCTCCGCGGGGACCACGAGGCGGCCCGCGGCCCGTTCGCCGGTGAGCAGTTCGGTGCCCGGCGCCTCCAGCGGCACCTTCGCGTCCGACGCGGTGTGGTTGACCGCGAACAGGTAGCTGCCCGAATCGCCGCTGCGGCGCACCACTTCGACGTCGCGGGGCAGGGCCGCGCGGGGCGCGATCCGGGCGTCCTCGGCAGCGGCGCCGAGCAGCACGTCCAGCGCCCCGGGGGCCAGGCGCGTGGACAGGTACCAGGCGGTGCCCCGCCCGAGCCGGTTGCGGGTGACGGCCGGGCGGCCGGCCACGAGGCCGTCGGTGTACGTCCACACCGTCTCCGCGCCGCGCGGCACCACGAACTCGCTCCAGACGTCGCCGGTCAGTTCGGCACCGCCGGGCCCGCGCAGCCGCACACCCCCGCCCGCCGGCAGCGGGTTGAACTCCTCGACGGTCAGGCCGAGTACGTCCCGCAGCGGTCCCGGGACGGGGCCGTCGTGCACGGCGTCGTGCTCGTCGACGATGCCCGAGAAGTAGGACACGACGAGGGTGCCGCCGTTCTCGACGTAGTCGCGCAGGTTCGCGCCGGCCGCCTCCGTCATCAGGTAGAGCGCGGGCACCACCACCAGGGGGTACGCCGACAGGTCGGCCTCGGGGTGGGCGAAGTCGACGGTGAGATGGCGGTCGTAGAGGGCCTCGTAGAACGCGTCGGCGCGTTCGCGGGGGTCGTGGTCCTCGCTCGGGTGCCACTGGAGGTTCTGCGCCCACCAGGACTGCCAGTCCCACAGCACGGCCACGTCGGCCTCGGTGCGGGTGCCGCGCACGGCGCCCAACGCCTCGACGGCCGCGCCGAGTTCGACGACCTCGCGCCACACGCGGGTGTCGGTGCCGCCGTGCGGGAGCATCGCCGAGTGGAACTTCTCCGCGCCGCGCCGTGACTGGCGCCACTGGAAGAACAGCGCGCCCTCGGAGCCGCGCGCCACGTGCGCGAGGGAGTTGCGGGCCATCTGGCCGGGGGCCTTGGCGGGGTTGCGGGGCTGCCAGTTGACGCCCGAGGTGGAGTGTTCGAGCAGCAGCCAGGGCGCGCCGCCGGCGACCGAGCGGGTCAGGTCGGCGGCCATGGCGAGGTTGACGTGGGTGCGGCGGCCGTCGGTGATCAGGTAGTGGTCGTTGGTGACGACGTCGACCTCGCGGCCCCAGGCCCAATAGTCGACGGAGTCGCACTGGCTGAGCGCGGTCATGAAGTTGGTGGTGACGGGCACGCCGGGCGCGAGCCGGTGCAGGATGTCGCGCTCCATCACGAAGTTCTCGCGCAGGGTCGCGTCGGCGAACCGCCGGTAGTCCAGTGCCTGGGCCGGGTTGCCGACCGTGGGGGTGGCGCGCGGCGGGTCGATCTCGGCGAAGGACGCGTAGCGCTGGCCCCAGAAGGCCGTCCCCCAGGCTTCGTTGAGGGCGTCGACGCTGTCGTACGTGCGGGCCAGCCACCGCCGGAAGTGGGCGGCGCAGGAGTCGCAGTAGCAGGCCGAGACGGGGACGCCGTACTCGTTGTGGACGTGCCACATGGCCAGCGCCGGGTGGTCCGCGTAGCGCTCGGCGAGCCGCGTGGTGATGTCGGCGGCGGCCGCGCGGTAGCCGGCGTTGCTGTGGCAGATGGCGCCGCGGGAGCCGAAGGAGAACCGCGTTCCGTCGGCGGTGACCGGCAGCGCGTCGGGGTGGGCGCGGTAGAACCAGGCGGGCGGGGCAACCGTGGGGGTGCCGAGGTCGACGCGGACGCCGTTCGCGTGCAGGAGGTCCAGAACGTCGTCGAGCCAGCCGAACTCGTGGGCGCCCGGGGCGGGTTCGAGCAGGGACCAGGCGAAGATGCCGACGCTCACGAGGTTGACGCCGGCCTCGCGCATCAGCCTCGCGTCCTCGTCCCACACGTCCCGCGGCCACTGCTCGGGGTTGTAGTCCCCGCCGAAGGCGAGCCCGGACGGGCCGCGGGGTGCGCGGGGGGTGGTCTCCGGCATCGATCTCTCCCGTTTTTTCAATCATTTGGGAACGTGCACACACGGCGCCAGGGCCGTGAGCCCAACATAACCGCACAGCAACAACCATTGACAAGTGTCCTGGATGTTTCTCTACTGTGAACGCTCACAGAAGCGTGGCAGGCCCTCGCAACGACGTGGGGGCCCTGGTCAGGGGAGAGTTCCATGCGTTCCATGCCGAACAGACAGCACCCGCACCTCCGTCGCTGCGCGGCCTCGGCCGTCGCCGTCGCGCTCGGCGCCACCGCACTCGTCGCCTGCGGATCGTCCGACGACGACAGCGACGGCGCCTCCGGTCCCGTCTCGCTGACGTACTGGACCTGGACGCCCGGCATGGACAAGGTCGTCGACCTGTGGAACGCGGGGCCGGGCAAGAAGCAGCAGATCAAGGTCGTCGTGAAGAAGCAGGCGTCCGGCGACTCGCTGGTCACCAAGATCCTCACCGCCCACAAGGCCAAGAAGGCGCCCGACCTGGTGCAGGCCGAGTACCAGGCACTGCCGACCCTGGTCAGCAACGACGCGCTCGCCGACATCTCCAAGGCCGCCGGCGACGCGAAGAAGGAGTTCGCGGACGGCGTCTGGCAGCAGACGACGCTCGGCACCGACAAGGTCTACGCGATACCCCAGGACATCGGGCCGATGATGTTCTACTACCGCGCCGACCTGTTCAAGAAGTACGGCCTTCACGTCCCCACCACCTGGGACGAGTTCGCCGCGACCGCGCGCGCCCTGAAGAAGAAGTCGCCGGACACGGACCTGACGACCTTCTCCGCCAACGACTCCGGCCTGTTCGCCGGACTCGCCCAGCAGGCCGGTGCCAAGTGGTGGACCACGTCCGGCGACAAGTGGAAGGTGGGCATCGACGACACCGCCACGCGGAAGGTCGCCGACTTCTGGGGCGGCCTCGTCAAGGAGGGCGCCATCGACAACCAGCCGATGTACACGCCCGCCTGGAACAAGGCCCTCGACACCGGCAAGCAGATCGCCTGGGTCAGCGCCGTGTGGGCGCCCGGCACCCTGACCACGGCCGCGCCCGACACCAAGGGCAAGTGGGCGATGGCCCCGCTCCCCCAGTGGTCCGCGGGCGAGAACGTGACCGGCAGCTGGGGCGGTTCGTCCACGGCGGTCACCACGGACTCCAAGAACCGCGACGCCGCCGCGAAGTTCGCCGCCTGGCTGAACACCGACGGCGCCGCGCTGACCGCCCTCGCCAAGGAGGGCGGCATCTACCCGGCCGCCACCGACGCCCAGACGTCCGGCGCCTTCACCAGCCCGCCCGCGTACTTCTCGAACCAGGCGGACTTCTACACCGAGGCCGCCAAGATCGCGAAGACCACGGCACCGTCCGCCTGGGGCCCGAACGTGAACGTCGCCTACGGCTCCTTCAACGACGCCTTCGGCGCCGCCGCCAAGAACAAGTCGGACTTCGGGGCCGCCCTGCGGACCATGCAGGACGCCACGGTCGCCGACCTGAAGAAGCAGGGCTTCGGGGTCACCGGATGAGCACGCCGCGCAGCGGGTCGTACGGGGTCAAGGGGGCCCCGTACGCCTTCCTCCTTCCCGCGGTCACCCTCTTCCTGCTGTTCTTCGCGCTTCCCATCGGCTACGCGCTCTGGCTCAGCCTGCACAAGGTGCACGTCTCCGGCCTGGGCCTCGGCGCGGGCGCGCGCAAGGAGGTCTGGGCGGGGCTGGAGAACTACACCGACGCCCTCACCGACAGCGAACTCCTGCGCGGCGCCCTGCGGGTGCTCGGCTACGGGTGCCTGGTGGTCCCCCTGATGCTCGGCCTCGCGCTGCTCCTCGCGCTGATGCTGGACAGCGAACGGGTGCGGCTCGCCCCGTTCACCCGGCTCGCGATCTTCCTGCCGTACGCGGTGCCCGGCGTGGTCGCGGCCCTGCTGTGGGGCTTCCTCTACCTGCCCGACGTCAGCCCGTTCTACTACGTCCTGGACCGGCTCGGCCTGCCGCAGCCCGACCTGCTGGACGGCGGCCCGCTCTATCTCGCGCTCACCAACATCGCGGTGTGGGGCGGCACCGGCTTCAACATGATCGTCATCTACACCTCGCTGCGGGCGATCCCCGCCGAGGTGCACGAGGCCGCAAAGCTCGACGGCGCGACGCCGTTGCAGGTCGCGCTGCGGATCAAGATCCCGATGGTGGCGCCGTCGCTGGTGCTCACCCTCTTCTTCTCGATCATCGCGACGCTCCAGGTGTTCAACGAGCCCACCACCCTCAAACCGCTCACCAACTCCGTCTCCACCACCTGGAGTCCGCTGATGAAGGTGTACCAGGACGCCTTCGCCAAGGGAGACGTCTACGCCGCCGCGGCGGAGGCGACACTGATCGCCCTCGCCACGCTGCTGGTGTCGTTCGCCTTCCTGCGCACCGCCAACCGACGCCGTCAGCAGGAGGCAGCACGATGAGTACGCCGGCCGTCAGCGACGCCGCCCCGGCCGTCCTTCCCGCCGCGGACACCGCGTCCGGCACCGCGCGGAGCCCCTCCCGGCCCCGCAGGACCGCGCTCGTCCCGACGGTGACCCTGCTGCTCGGCGCCCTGTACTGCCTGCTGCCCGTCGCGTGGGTGGTGATCGCCGCCACCAAGTCGGGGCGCGAGCTGTTCTCCACGTTCACGTTCCTGCCGGGCAGCGGATTCACGGACAACGTGAGGGAGTTGAGCGCCTACCGCGGCGGCCTCTACTGGAAGTGGATGGGCAACTCCGCCCTGTACGCGGGGCTCGGCGCGGTCCTGTCCACCGCCGTGTCCGCGTTGAGCGGGTACGCGCTCGCCGTCTACCGGTTCCGCGGCCGGGAGAGCCTGTTCAACGTCCTGCTGGCGGGCGTGCTCATGCCGCCGGTGATCCTCGCGGTGCCGCAGTACCTGCTGCTGGCGAAGGCGGACCTCACGGACTCCTACCTGTCCGTGCTGCTGCCGCTGGTGCTCTCCCCGTACGGCGTCTACCTCAGCCGCATCTACGCGACGGCCGCCGTGCCGTCCGAGATGGTCGAGGCCGGGCGGATGGACGGGGCGGGCGAGTGGCGGATCTTCACCAGGATCGCGCTGCCGATGATGGTGCCGGGCCTGGTGACGGTGTTCCTGTTCCAGTTCGTCGCCGTGTGGAACAACTTCCTGCTGCCGTACATCATGCTGAGCGACGACGAGAAGTTCCCGGTCACGCTCGGCCTGTACACCCTGCTCGAACAGGGCTCCAACACCCCGGCGCTGTACACGCTGGTGATCACGGGCGCGCTGCTCGCGGTCGTCCCGCTCGTCGCCCTGTTCCTCGTGGTGCAGCGGTTCTGGAGCCTCGACCTGCTGTCCGGAGCCGTAAAGTCATGACCATGAACAACACGGGGGGCCGGCGCAAACCGCCGACGATCCACGACGTGGCGCGCGAGGCGGGAGTCTCACGAGGCACCGTCTCCCGCGTCCTCAACGGCGGCCACTACGTGAGCCCGTCCGCCCAGGAAGCGGTCAACTCCGCGATCCGCAGGACGGGTTACGTCGTGAACCGGCACGCCCGCTCGTTGATCACCGGCCGCTCCGACTCGGTCGGCTTCCTGCTGACCGAGCCGCAGGAGCGGTTCTTCGAGGACCCCAACTTCAACGTCCTGCTGCGCGGCTGCACCCAGGCACTCGCGGCGCACGACATCCCGCTGCTGCTCATGCTGGCGGGCACCAAGGACGAACGGCGGCGCATCACCCGGTACATCACCGCCGGGCACGTCGACGGGGTGCTGCTGGTCTCCAGCCACTCCGGCGATCCGGTCGCGGAGGAACTGCGCGCGGCCGGCGTCCCCCTCGTCGCGTGCGGCAAGCCCATCGGGCTCGGATCCAAGGTGAGTTACGTGGCGGCCGACGACCGCGACGGGGCGCGCGACATGGTCCGGCACCTGCTCTCGCTGGGCCGCCGCCGGATCGGCGTGGTGACCGGGCCGCTGGACACCCCGGGCGGCGTCGAACGCCTCGCCGGCTACCGGGAGGTGCTCGCCGAGGCGGGCGTCGCGGTGGACGAGGACCTGGTCGCGTCCGGCGACTACAGCCGGGCGAGCGGCGAGGCGGCGGCCGAGCAACTCCTCACCCGCGCACCGGACATGGACGCCGTGTTCGTCGCGTCCGACCTGATGGCACTGGGCGTGCTCGCGGCCCTGGGGCGCGCCGGGCGCCGGGTTCCCGAGGACGTCGCGGTGGGCGGGTTCGACGACTCGCCCGCGGCGCTCGCCGGCCACCCGGCGCTGACCACGATCCGGCAGCCCTGGGACCGCATCAGCGCGGAGATGGTGCGGGTCCTGCTGGCGCAGGTCGGCGGTGAGGACCCGGCGACGGTGATCCTGCCGACCGAACTGGTCCGGCGCGACTCCGCCTGAGCACTCCGGAGAGGTTTTGCGCGGAGGTGGGGCGGGCTTTGCCAACACCCTCCGCCGATGCTACGAGCGCATTAACATGCGATGCATGGCAGGCAACGCGGCAGGCACCCGGCTGGAGCAGCGGTGGCGGGATCTCCTGTCGGTGCACGCGCGCACGCTGTGCGAGATCGACCGCGCGCTGCATCCGTACGGTCTGGGTGCCAGCGACTTCGAGGTGCTCGACGTCCTCGCCTCGGCGCCGCCCGGCCCCGGCGACCGGTGCCGGGTGCACCGTCTGGTGGGGCGGGTCCATCTGAGCCAGAGCGCGCTGTCGCGGCTGCTCGCGCGGCTGGAGAGGGACGAACTCGTGGAGCGGTCGGAGTGCGCCGAGGACCGGCGCGGGGTCCGGGTCCGGCTGACCGCCAAGGGCCGCTCCCTGCACGCGCGCGTGCAGCCGTTGCAGCGCGAGGTGCTCGCCAGGATGCTCGACGGCGACCCCGGCGCGGAGACCGCGGCGGACCCGGCGACCGCGGTGCCGGTGCCCGGGGTCCGCACTCCCGCGTCGGCGGGTCGTACACGAACCGCGCCCGGGGGCTGACCCCCGGGCGCGGACGTGCGGCGGCGTGCGTCAGGCCCGTACCAGCAGGGTGCGGACGCCCTGCGAGCTGAGGGTCAGGCGGTGCTCCGAGCTGCCGTCGATGGTCAGCCAGAGGTCGTCGGCCGGCCACTGGGAGGCGAGCGCGCCCAGCGGCACCAGGCGGTAGCGCGACACCTCGGGCAGCAGGCCGGCCAGCTCGCCCTCCGACGTGAACACCGGGACCACGGGGCCGCCTCCTTCCGGGCTCTCCAGCACCGGCAGCGCGACGGCCGTCGGGTCGGTGGCCTGTTCGTCGGCGACGTCGTCGGGCACGGGCACGAGCACGTCGCTGCCGGCGAGCGTGTCCAGTGCCCCCTGGTCCTCCGTGTTGGCGGCGAGCACGTCGAGCGCGCGCCGGGCCGGTGTGGCGGTGTTGTCGTACGCGGGTGTCTCCATGGCAGATCCCTGGTATCCCCTGCTGTAGGCGGTGGTACGCCGCTGCGGACCGGGCCCGTCGGGCCCGGTCCGGGTCAGCGGTCCTGCTTGCCTACCCGGACTCGCCACGGGCATTCAAAGCCGTTCGTGAGGATCGCGTGCCCGCCTCACGCACCGCCCGCCGGATCGAACCAGGCGGGCCCGCCGGCCAGCGCCTGCTTGACGCGGAAGCGCCCGAACTCGCCGATGTCGGGAAGGGCGTCCACCGCGAACCAGGCGACGTCCAGCGACTCGTCGTCGTTGACGCGGGCCTCGCCGCCCACCGCGCGGCAGCGGAACGTGATGTCCATGTACTGGCAGACGTCGCCGTTCTCGTACGTGACCGGCTCCAGCGCCTGCGCCAGGACGAGCCGCTCCACGACGCAGCGCACCGCGGTCTCCTCCTCCACCTCGCGCACCGCGCAGGCCGCGGGCTGCTCGCCCGGATCGGGCAGGCCGCCGATCACCGACCACCTGCCGGTGTCGGTGCGCCGGTTGAGCAGGACGCGGCCGTCGTCGTCGAGGACGACGGCGGTGACCCCCGGGAGCCACAGCAGTTGCCTGCCGGCGGACGCCCGGAGGGTACGGATGAAGTCAGGAGTCGCCATGCGTCCGACCCTACGGGCTGTCCGCCGCGCGCCCCTTCCCCCGCCGACGGCGCGTGCCCGGCGTACCGCTACACGCCACGGGCGCGCCGCCCGCGCACCCCGGCGCCGATCGCCAGGCCGAGGCCGGCCGCCGCGACCGCGCAGAGCACCATCTCCGGCAGGATGCCGAGGCGGGTCGCGGGCGTCTCGGAGGTGCGCAGCGGCACCTTCTGCACCAGCGAGTCGGCGACGAACATGCCGGTCCGTTGGCTGACCGTGCCGTCCGGCAGGATGATCGCGCTGACGCCGCTGGTCACCGGGACGGTGACGGTACGGCTGTGCTCCACGGCGCGGACGCGGGACATCGCGAGCTGCTGGTAGGTCATCTCGCTGCGGTCGAAGGTCGCGTTGTTGCTGGGCACGGAGATCATCTCGGCGCCGTGCGTGACGGTGTCGCGCACCGCCCAGTCGAAGGCCGCCTCGTAGCAGGTGGCGAGGCCGACCTTGGTGCCGTCCATGGTGAAGACGCCGGGCTTCGTACCCCGGCTGAAGTCCTGGGCGACCATCGACGTCCAGTTCTTGTTGATGGCGCCGACCAGCGAACGCAGCGGCAGGTACTCGCCGAACGGCTGGACCTGGCGCTTGTCGTAGGTGTTCACGGGGCCCTTGACCGGGTCCCAGAGGATCTGCTCGTTGTAGAGCTTTCCGCCGCGCTCGACGACGGAACCGACCGAGATCGGCGCGTCGATCGCCTTGGCGGCCCCGTCGATCACGGCCCACGCGTCGGCGTACTCGAAGGGGTCGATGTCGGAGGAGTTCTCCGGCCACAGCACGAAGTCCGGCTTGGCGACCTTGCCCGCCCTGACCTCGGCGGCCAGGCGCTCGGTCTCCCGCGCGTGGTGGTCGAGCACCGCGCGGCGCTGGGCGTTGAACTCCAGCCCGGCGCGCGGCACGTTGCCCTGGATGACGGCGACGGTGGCGGTGCCGTCCTCGGCCTTGTCGCTGACCAGCGCCCGCGCCGCCAGCGCGCCGCCGAGCGGGACGGCGACGGTGAGCACGGCCGCGGCGGCGGCCCCGGTGCGCAGGGCGCCGGTCCGGCGCCCCTCGACGACCTGCCGCACCGCCTCGCAGAGGCCGAAGCCGCACAGGACGACGCCGAAGCCGAGTACGGGCGTGCCGCCCACGGCGGCCAGCGGGAGGAACACGCCGTCCGCCTGGCCGAAGGCGATCTTGCCCCAGGGGAAGCCGCCGAAGGGGACGCGGGCGCGTACCGCCTCGCCCGCGATCCACAGCGCGGCGGCCCACACCGGCCACACCGGCAGCCGCGACACCGCGGCGATGCCCACGCCGACCAGGGCGACGAACACCGCTTCGACCGCGACCAGGGCGATCCAGGGACCGGAGCCGACCTCGACGCCGGTCCACACCAGCAGCGGCAGCAGGAAGCCCAGGCCGAACAGGTAGCCGAGGCCGAGGGCCGCCTTCCAGCTCCGGCCGCGCAGCACCCAGCCGAGTCCGGCGAAGGCGGGCAGCGCCAGCCACCACAGGGTGCGCGGCGGGAAGCTGACGTAGAGCAGCAGCCCGCAGAGCGCGGCCGCGGCGGCCGGGACGGAACGGGCGAGCTTCGTGCGCCAAGGCCGGGCGGGGGACTGCGTCTGCGTCCCGTCCGTGTCGTCGGCGGAAGTTGCGGTGACGGTCACCCCGGGAGTGTACGGCCGGCCCCTTTGACGCAGGCCGGGCGGTGCGCGGCCCCTCCCGGGGCCGTCGGCGGGAGGGGCCGGCGCCGCCGCCCGTACCCGTGGCGTCCAACCCGTCCCGCCGGGACCCGGGGGCGGTTACGGTGTGGCCTGACCCGTGTCGTGCGACGGGGCACGGCGGGGGCGTGGACCGGCGGGGGCCGGTCGGCGGGGTCGGGGGGCTACGAGGTGCGGTCCACGGGATTGGTGCCGGCGGACGGGGTGTCCGCGGGGGGCGACAGACGCGACGTCTCCGACGTGGTCGGGGTGCTGGTGCTCGGCGGCTGCGCCGTCTGGTCGCTGGTCACGGCGGCTTTGCGGGACGGCCGCCCGGAGGGGGTGCTGCTCGCCGTGCTGGCCGTGAGCGCCGGGTACGCGGCCGGGCGCATCGGCGGCGCGCTGCTGCCGGTGGCCGTGCCGGCGGCCTGCGCGCTGGCCGGGCCGGTGGTGACGCTGGCCGCGCCGGGGCTCGATCCGGGCCGGGGGTTCGCCGTGCCGCTCGGGCACCTGGGCGCCACCGCCGCGCTGCTGACCCTCTCGGCGGGCGCCGCCTGCTGTGCCGCCTGGGCCACCCCGGTGCCCGGGGTGCGGACCGCCCTGCGGCTGCTGGCCGCCGGGATCGCGGTGGCGGCCGGGGTGGCGGGCTCGGTGACCGGGTGCGTGTGCTGCGCCGCGGTGCTGGTGTGCTCGCTCGGGGCGGGCCGGGTGCGGCGCGGCCCGGGGGTCGCGGCGCTGACCCTGCTGACCGCACTCGCGGCCGGGGCGGCCTGGGCGGTGGCCGCGGACGTGCTGCCGGAGGGTCTCACCGAGTCGGCGGCCGGCGGCCTGTCGAGCCGCCGGGTGGGGCTGTGGCACGACGCGTGGCGGCTCGCGCGCTCGCACTGGCTGCTCGGGGTGGGCCCCGGGCGCTTCGGCCAGTCCGGCACCGCGGTCGCCGCAGCCGACGGCACCCCGCACTCGGCACCGCTCCAGATGGCCGCCGAACAGGGACTCGCCGGGGTGGCCCTGCTGGCGGCCGCGTTCTGCTGGTTGCTGTACGCGCTGTGGCGCACCGACCGGCCGGCGCCGCAGGCACTCACCGCGGGCGTGGCCCTGAGCCTGCTGGCGGTGGTCGCGTCGGTCGGCAACGCGCTGAGCTTCACGGCGGTGACGGCGGGCGCGGGAGTGCTGGCGGGGCTGGCCACGGCGCATCCGCTCGCGGAGGAGGCGGAGTCCGGCGCGCGCCCGCCCCGGGATGGACCGGCGGAGTGACGCGCCCCGGCCGGGCGGGGCGGGTCAGACCGGTCAGACCGCGCCGGGCGTGGTCGGGGTCGTGGGCGTCGCCGGGCGCAGCCGGTCCCGGATGACGCGCACCGCGGACTCGGCGTTGTCGACCGTCACCGTGAAGGTGTGGCCGTCCCACAGGCGCAGCACGATGCCCTCGCCGCGCCGCACGACGACGGCGGTGCCCTTCTCGGGCAGCCAGCGGTAGCCCCAGCCGCCCCAGTGGCGCGGGGTGACCAGGGGCGCGAAGTCGGCGCCCGCGACGTGGTCGAGGGGGATGCGGCGGCGCGGCAGCCCGATGTGCCCGCAGCGCACCTCCAGGCTGTCGTCGTCGACCCGCAGGGCGACGTGCACGAAGGCGAGGGTGCCGAAGAGGACCAGCAGGCCGGCCGCGATGCAGCCCACCACCGACATGGCGAGCGCGGTGACCCCGGACGTCCACGCCGAGACGACGGCGAGTTCGATGCCGAGCGCGACGCACGCGGCGCCGACCAGCGCCAGCAGCCACTGGACGCGGTTGGTGGCGCGGCCTGTCCATACGTCGGTGTGCGAGGTCTGCTCGCCCCGGGGGTGGTCCCTCATGGCTATGAGGTTACTCAGGTTTCCCTGCGCGGGTACCTCGTCGCACAGCGTGAACGTCCCGGTCCGCCGTACCGGGCGAAGGGGTGCGGCGAGGGTCCGCCGGCCGTCAGCGGGCGGGGGTGACGGCCCGCAGGGACCGGCCCTCGGCGTACTCGGCGGCCGCCGCGGGCAGTTCGCCGGGGCGTCCGCTGAGCAGGACGGTGAGGGTGCCGCCGGGGGCGGCGTCGGGCGCCGGGAGTTCACCGATCCGGCGCAGTGCCTGGGCGGCGACCGCGTCGGCCGAGCCGTGCAGGACGAGCGGCGGGCGGCCGGGGCGCTGGACGGCGGCGCGGATGCGCTCGGCAACCAGTTCGTAGTGGGTGCAGCCGAGGACGACGGTGCCGACGTCGTCGGGGGTGAGGGCCGCGGCGGCGGCGACGGCCGCGTCGATCGCCTCGGCGTCGGCGTGCTCCACGGCCTCGGCGAGTCCGTGGCAGGGCACCTCGGTGACGGTGGCACCCGTCGCGTGGTCCCGGATCAGCCCGCGCTGGTAGGGGCTGCCGGTGGTGGCGGGGGTGGCCCAGATCGCGAAGTGGCCGCCGCCGGCCGCGGCGGGCTTGATGGCCGGGACGGTGCCGACGACCGGGAGGCCGGGCTCCAGCAGCGCGCGCAGGGTGGGCAGGGCGTGCACGGTCGCGGTGTTGCAGCCGATGATCAGCGCGGCGGGGTCGTGCGCGGCGGCGGCCTCGGCGACGGCGACGGCCCGGCCGGTGAGGTCCTCGGGCGTGCGCGGACCCCAGGGCATGCCGTCGGGGTCGAGGGAGAGGACGAGATCCGCGTCGGGGCGCAGGCGCCGTACCGCCGCGGTGGCGGCCAGCAGTCCGATCCCGGAGTCCATGAGCGCGATCTTCACCCGGCCACCTTAGACGATGCCTTTCGCGAGCCGGCGGGTGCGGCAGACTGCGCACGTGAGCGCCATCGTGTGGATTGCCGCCGGATCACTCGTCGCCTGGCTGTGGCTGCTGCTGTGCCAGGGCTTCTTCTGGCGCACGGACGTCAGACTGCCGCCCGGCCGCCCGCCGGCCCGCTGGCCGTCCGTCGCCGTGGTGGTGCCGGCCCGCGACGAGGCGGCCGTGCTTCCGCTGAGCCTGCCGTCGCTGCTCGCGCAGGACTATCCGGGGCGGGCGGAGGTGTTCCTCGTCGACGACGGCAGCACCGACGGCACCGGTGATCTCGCCCGGGAGCTGGCGCGCACCCACGGCGGGCTGCCGCTGACGGTGACCACGCCCGGCGAGCCGCCCGCCGGGTGGACGGGCAAGCTGTGGGCGGTGCGGCACGGCATGTCCCTGGCCGCGGCGGGCGACCCCGAACACCTGCTGCTGACGGACGCCGACATCACCCACGCGCCGTACAGCCTGCGGGAGTTGGTGGCCGCGGCGGACACCGGGGGCTTCGACATGGTGTCCCTGATGGCACGGCTGCGCGTGGAGAGCGTGTGGGAGAGGCTCGTGGTGCCCGCGTTCGTCTACTTCTTCGCCCAGCTCTACCCGTTCCGCCGGATCGCGCGGAAGGGCGGGCGGACCGCGGCGGCGGCGGGCGGCTGCGTGCTGCTGCGCGCCGAGACCGCGCGGGCGGCCCGCGTCCCGGACTCCATCCGGCACGCGGTGATCGACGACGTGTCGCTCGCCCGGGTGGTCAAGGGCGGCGGCGGCCACATCTGGCTGGGGCTCGCCGAGGGCGTGGACAGCATCCGGCCCTACCCGCGGCTGCACGACCTGTGGCGGATGATCTCGCGCAGCGCGTACGCCCAACTGCGCCACAATCCACTGCTGTTGACGGGTACGGTCGCCGGTCTGGCCTGGGTGTACCTGGTGCCGCCGGCCGCCCTGGTGGCGGGACTCGCGACGGGCTCGGGCGTGGTCGCCGCGCTGGGCGGCCTCGCGTGGCTGGTGATGGCGGCGACGTACGTGCCGATGCTGCGCTACTACCGCCAGTCCCTGTGGCTCGCGCCCGCCCTGCCGTTCACGGCGTTCCTGTACCTGCTGATGACGGTCGACTCGGCGGTGCAGCACTACCGGGGCCGGGGCGCCGCCTGGAAGGGCCGCACCTACGCCCGGCCGGACGCGACGGCGGACGTGGTGCCCGAGGAGGGCTGAGCCGGCCCGGCCGGTCGCGGACCGGCCGGGGCGGCGGTGCTACTTGCGGCCCGGGGTCCAGTTCATGCCCCACCCGTAGACGCGGTCGACGGTGCGCTGGGGGCTGACCCCGCGCTCGGGGACCAGGTACTGGGCCTCGCGCTGGACGACCAGGTCGCCGCCGACGTTGCTGATCAGGGCGAGCGCGCAGACGGTGGAGGGCACGGTGCACTCGTCGAGGGAGAAGTCGACGGCGGCGCCCTGCTGCGGCTGGAGGGTGACGGTGGCGTGCAGGTCGGCGAAGGAGCGGGCCCCCTCGTAGATCGTCACGAAGACGAGGACGCGGCGGAACTTCGCCCTGTGGTCGAGATTGAGGGTGAGGTTCTCCCCCGCCTCGCTCCCGCCGGTGCGGTCGTCGCCGTCGAGATGGATGTACGGGGGCCGATCGAGCGACCCGAAGGCGTTGCCGAGCGCCTGGACGACGCCCTTGCTGCCGTCGGTCAGCTCGTACAGCGCGCACAGGTCGAGGTCGAGGTCCGCGTGGTCGGCGACGGCCCGCCCGCGCTTGCGCCCCCACCCCGAGAACTGCTTGCGCACCTGCCAGTTGAGGTTCACGCGCAGCGCGCCCGAGACGCCGCCCTGCTTGGCGAGCGACACGGACGGCGCCGCCTTGGTGAGCGTCACCTTGGTCAGCCGCACCGGCCCCGCGGGCGGCTCCGGCGGCCGGACCGTGACCGGGGGCGGCGGCGCGGTGACCGGCTTCGGGGGCGCGGCGGGCGGCAGCGGGGGCGCGGCGGGCGGGAGGGTGCCCGCGGGCGCCGACCGCGTTGCGGGCGTGGCGTGTTGGGGCTCGTCGACGGTGATCCCGAAGTCGGTGGCGAGCCCGGCGAGGCCGCTGTCGTAGCCCTGGCCGACGGCGCGGAACTTCCAGGCGCCCTGGCGGCGGTAGAACTCGCCGAGCACGAAGGCGGTCTCGACGGTCGCGTCGGCGCTCTCGAAGCGGGCGACGACGGTGTCCCCGGCGGCCTCACGCACCTCGACGTACAGGCCGGGCACCTGGCCGAAGGCGCCGCCGTCGGCGGAGGCCGCGACCACGACCGTCTCGATGCCGGGCTCCACGCGCGCGAGGTCGACGAGCAGGGTGTCGCGCACCTGCCCGCCGGTGTCCCGCTTGCCCTCGTGCCGGACCGCTCCGGAGGAGTGCTCGGGCTGGTTGTAGAAGACGAAGTCCGCGTCGGACCGCACCCGGCGCCCGGTCAGCAGCAGCGCCGAGACGTCCGCGTCGGGCACCCCGGGCCCCGACCGGCGCCCCATCTCGACACGCAGTGCCGCGGTCGGCACCGGTACGTTCGAACCTTTCGGCATCGCCCTGTCCGCACTCATCGGACCCCCTTCGCATCGGCTGCGACCGTACTCGGCGACGGCGGGCCGTGCGCCGTCGGCCGGTGTTCCCACGGTATTGCCGGGCACAGCCCGCTCCCACGGACGGCACAGAATTCGCGGCGGCCAACTCCCCTTAACCGACCGGGAACTAGCCCTTTACACGATCCGTACAGATGATGCCGCCCCTTTTTGCCGAATTCGCTCGCATTGGGGACGACAGGTCGCGCCCGACTCGGAAAACAACCCTCTTATCGGTCTCCCCAACCAGCACATCGTGGGCTTAACTTATGTGCCATGACCTCCCCCCGCTCCCCTTATGGCGGCGGCTACTACTCCGCCTCGTTCCCGGACACCCCGATCTACGACTCGCTCGTCGCCGAGCGGGGCACCCCGCAGATCGCGCCGATCCGGGTCCCCGCCGCGTACGACACGGGCGGCAGCCATCTGCCCGCGCTCCCCTCGGCGCTGCCGGCCCTGCCCGCGGGCCCCTCGCAGTCCTCCTACGGCTACCCGCAGATGCAGCAGCCGGCCCCGCTCCAGCAGGCCCCGGCCGCGTACATCCCGCAGCAGGCCGGCCCCCCGCGCGGCTACCCCGCCCAGCAGGCCCCGATGCCGCAGCGTCCCGTGCAGCAGCAGCGCCCGATGCAGCAGCAGCGCCCGGTGGCGCCCACCGGCTACGAGGCGATGCGCCCCACGGCGCCCCGCCCGGCCCCGGCCCCGTACCAGGACCCGTACAACCAGCAGCAGTACCGCGGGTACTGATCCGGGGGACCCGGCGCGTCCGGTGCCACCTGGCACGATGGGGTCATGGCACGTGCACAACTGCTCTCTCTGCACATTCACCCGGTCAAGGCCTTCCGGAGCCTCTCGCTCCGGGAGGCCTCCGTGGAGCCCTGGGGGCTGGCCGGGGACCGGCGCTGGGCGCTGATCGACGACGGGGGAAGGGTCGTCACCCAGCGCCAGCGGCCGCATCTCGCGCGGGCCGCCGCCTCCCCCGCACCGGGCGGCGGCATCGTGCTGTCCGGTCCCGGACGGGATCCGCTCACCGTCCCCGTGCCGCCGCCCGGCCCGACGGTGACCGCCGAGATCTTCGGCACCAAGGTCGAGGCGGTGCCCGCCGGCGACCCTGCGCACGCCTGGTGCAGCGCCTACGTGGGGGCGGACGTCCGCCTCGTGCACATGGACGACCCCGCCCACCGGCGCCCGGTCGACCCCGACCACGCACTGCCCGGCGAGACGGTCAGCTTCGCGGACGGCTTCCCGCTGCTGCTCACCTCGGCGTCCTCGCTCGACGCCCTCAACTCCCTTGTCGCGCAAGGGAAGTACGCAGCCGAGGGGCCGCTGCCGATGAACCGCTTCCGGCCGAACCTGGTCGTCACGGACACCGAACCGTGGGCGGAGGACGGCTGGTCGCGCGTCGCCGTCGGCGAGGTCGTCTTCCGCGCCGCCAGGCTGTGCGGCAGGTGCGTGGTCACCACCACCGACCAGGACACGGCGGAGCGCGGCCGCGAACCCCTCTTCACGCTCGGCCGGCACCGTCTCGTGGACGGCCGGCTGATGTTCGGGCAGAACCTGGTCCCCCTGACGGGCGGCACGGTCCGCGTCGGTGATCCCGTCCGGATCCTCGCGTAGGACCCGGATCCTCGCGCAGGAGCACCCGGCCCACGCCCGTTCCCCCGGCCCCGCGCCGCCCGGGAACCCGAACCCCGCGCCGGTCGTTGGGACTTGGTGAGAGGTTCATGAGGACACGGCGCGGGTGGGTCGCCTCTCCGCCACCCGCGCCCGTGTGCGCGGCCCCGCCGGGCCCGCGCGGGAAGGGGGTGCCGGCCCATGCGGGCGGTCACCGGTGTGTGGCGGTGGCGGCGCAATCCCCTGCGGCGCCCCACCGATCTCGCGGAGGCGTGGCTCGCCCTCGTCTCGCTGCTCCTCCTGCTCACTGTGGCCCCGCTGGTCGGCGCCCTGGTGGGCTCCGCCGCCCAGCACGCCCTCCAGCAATCGGTGCGCGTCCAGCACCGCACCCGCCACCAGGTCACGGCCACCGTGGTGCGCGAACTGGAGCAGACGCCCGCCGCCTTCGACCCCGACGGCACCTCCGCGCGCGAGATACGCAACAGGGTGACCGCCCGCTGGACGGCGCCCGACGGCACCGCGCGGCAGGGCCGGGCCGTGGCGGACCTGGCGTCACCGCGCCCCGGCGACCGCTTCGCGATCTGGACCGACGGGCGGGGCCGCGTGGTCGGGCCGCCCCTCGACGGCGTCACCGCGACCACGCACGCGGTCCTCGCCGGCGTCGGCTCGGCGCTGCTCGCCGCCGGCCTCGTGGAGGGCGCCCGGCGCACGGCCGTGTGGCGCATGGTCCGCCGCCGGCACGCCCGTTGGGACCGCGCGTGGCTGCGGGCCGGCCCCGACTGGGGACGCACCGGCGCGGGGAGCTGACCACCGGCCGCCGCTCGCGCCCGCGGTCAACCGACCGTCCCCGCGCACGCTACGGTGGACCGGCCGAGGTTTCGGCGACATCCCGCGTACGACGAGGTGGGGGCACAGCAGCGCATGGCACAGGGCACGGTCCAGGTGACGCACACCGGAACCTCGCGGTGGCGGCGCCGCACGGGTGAGTACCCATCGCTCGCCGCAGCCCTGGAGGCGGCGGCCGACGGCGACGTCCTCACCATCGCCCCGGGCACCTACCGGGAGAACCTCGTCGTGGAGCGGGCGGTGACGCTGCGCGGCCCCGACAGCACGCCCGGTTCCGTCCGCATCGCGCCCCTGGACGGCGTCCCGCTGACCGTCCGCGCCTCCGCCGTGATCCAGGACCTGCACGTGGAGGGCCAGGACTCCGCGGCGCCCGCGCTGCTCGTCGAGGAGGGCACGCCCGAGCTGGTGGACATCCGGGTGGTCACCCGGTCCGCCGCCGGGATCGAGGTGCGCGGCGGCGCCCGGCCGACCGTCCGCCGCTGTGCCGTCGACAACCCCGCGGGCATCGGCATCGCCGTACTCGACGGCGGCGGCGGGGTGTTCGAGGAGTGCGAGGTCGTCGCGGCGGGGCAGGCGGGCGTCGCGGTCCGCGGGGGCGCGCACCCCCGCTTCGAGCGCTGCCGCATCCACCATGCCGCCGGTTCGGGCCTGACGGCGACCGGCGAGAACTCCGCGCTGGAGGCGGTGGGCTGCGAGGTCTACGAGGTCCGGGGCAGCGGCGTCCAGATCACCGGCCGGGCCACCGCGCACCTCACCGACTGCGACGTGCACCGCACCACGTCCGACGGCGTGACCCTCGACACCGACGCCGTGCTCACCCTCGCCGACTGCCGCATCCACGACATCCCGGAGAACGCGGTCGACCTGCGCTCGCGCTCCGTCCTGACGCTGACCCGCACCACGGTGCGCCAGTTCGGCCGCAACGGCCTGTCGGTGTGGGACCCGGGCACCCGCGTGGACGCCAACCAGTGCGAGATCTTCGACAGCACCGGCGACTACCCGGCGGTCTGGGTCAGCGACGGCGCGACCGCCGTCCTCGACTCGTGCCGCGTGCACGACGTGCCGGACGCGCTGTTCGTGCTGGACCGGGGTTCGCGCGCCGACGTCGTCGACAGCGACATCTCGCAGGTGCGCAACACCGCCGTGTCCGTGAGCGACGGCGCCACCGCGCAGCTCGACGACTGCCGCATCCGGGACGCGGCGACGGGTGCCTGGTTCCGCGACCACGGCAGCGGCGGCACCCTCAACGGCTGCACGCTGGACGGCACCCAGACCGGCGTGATCGTCACCAAGGGCGCCGACCCGACGATCGAGCGCTGCACGGTGGAGTCCCCCGCGGAGGCCGGGTTCTACGTGTCGGCCGGCGGCCGGGGCAGCTTCCTGGGCTGCCGGGTCACGGGCAGCGGCGGGTACGGCTTCCACGTCATAGACGGCTGCCGCACCACCCTGAAGCGGTGCCGCACCGAGAGATGCGCGCGCGGCGGCTACGAGTTCGCGGAGGGCGGCGGCGCGGACGGCGCTCCCGGTTCGGGCCCCGTCGTCGAGGACTGCACGGGCGACGAGAGCGGTGCCGGGCTGCGGCCGCCGCCCCCGGTCCACGAGTCCGCGGTGCAGACGGCGACCCTGACGCCCGGCCTGCTCGCAGCGGTGCCGGACCAGCGCGCCACCGCGACGGCCGTTCCCGAACAGCCCGTCCCCGCGCGGCAGTCGCAGGACGTGATGGGTGAACTCGACGCGCTGGTCGGCCTGGAGAGCGTCAAGCGGGAGGTACGGGCCCTCACCGACATGATCGAGGTGGGCCGGCGCCGCAAGGAGGCCGGCCTGAAGGCGGCGTCCGTCAAGCGGCACCTGGTCTTCACGGGCTCCCCCGGCACCGGCAAGACGACGGTCGCGCGGCTGTACGGCGAGATCCTGGCGTCGCTCGCGGTACTGGAGAAGGGGCACCTGGTCGAGGTGTCCCGCGTGGACCTGGTCGGCGAGCACATCGGCTCGACCGCGATCCGCACCCAGGAGGCCTTCGAACGGGCGCGCGGCGGCGTGCTGTTCATCGACGAGGCGTACGCGCTGTCGCCGGAGGACTCGGGGCGCGACTTCGGCCGGGAGGCCATCGACACGCTGGTGAAGCTGATGGAGGACCACCGCGACGCGGTCGTGGTGATCGTGGCCGGCTACACCGCGGAGATGGAGCGGTTCCTGTCGGTCAACCCCGGTGTGGCCTCGCGGTTCTCCCGCACCATCACCTTCGGCGACTACGGCCCGGAGGAACTGCTGCGGATCGTGGAGCAGCAGGCCGAGGAACAGGAGTACGCGCTCGCGCCCGGCGCGTCCGAGGCCCTGCTGAAGTACTTCACGGTGCTCCCGAAGGGACCCGCCTTCGGCAACGGCCGCACCGCACGGCAGACGTTCGAGGCGATGGTCGAAAGGCATGCGAGCCGGGTGGCCCAGGTCGCCGACCCGAGCACCGACGACCTGACCCTCCTGTACGCGGAGGACCTGCCCGAACTGCCTTGATTCGCGGGCTTGTTCGGGGCAACGGGGCAACGTCTCACGGGCCGGGTCCCGGGGGCTTCCCCCGGCCCGCGAGACGGGCGAGGGGGCCGCGCGCGTCACCCGGCGAGCGCGGAGCCCGAACCGGTGCGGGGAGCGGGTGGTCGTCGGTGCGGCCGTGCATCAGGGTTCCGGCAGCGGCGGCCGGTGGGCCTCGGGGCCCCGGCGGGCAGCGGCAGCGCCGACCGTCGGTGGGGTGGGTACGGCGGCAGGGGTCGCGCCGGCCGACGACCTCGCGGTGCGGACGTGCGCGACGGGCGCGGTCGACGGGGCCGCGGCGGGGCGGGAACCAGCGCCCGTGCTGCCGCCCCAGCGGGGCGCCGCAGGCCGGCAGGGCGCCGCGGGACCGGGCCGTCGCGGCGAGCACACCGCCCCGGAGCGTCCGGACAGTACGATCCGGCCGCCGGCGACCCGGGTCCAGGCCGCCGTCCGCGAGGTCGGGCCGGGCGCGCTGCGCGTGGCAGGGGTGGGCGGCGCGCTCCCGGGCCCGGCGCCCTTCGTCAGGCGTCGACCCGGCGAACCCAGGCGGGGCGGGAGGCGGGACGGGGACGCGCTCCGCACGGTCGGCCTCCTGCTGGGCCCCGCCCCGTGCCCGGCCGGTCCGCTCGCCCACGTCCGGCACGTTCCGGAGAGTTCCCCGGTCCGGGTGACACCGGGGGCGGCGCGGGGACCGCTGCGCAACCGGCCTGCGGGGGATTCACCGGTCGCCGGGCGGTGGCGCGGCGCGCGGCGGCGCGTGCGAGGATGGGGCGTCCGTGGCCCGCGGGGCGAAAAGGCTCGTGGGAGCGGGTTCGGTGGGCAGGCCGGGCGACTTGAGGCGAGAGGACCGGAGCGTACGTGAGCGAGAATCAGAACCTCCTCGCGGAGCAGCGACGGGCCCTGATCCTGGACGAGGTCAGGCGCCGGGGCGGGGTGCGGGTCAACGAGCTGACCCGCAAGCTCGGCGTGTCGGACATGACGGTCCGCCGCGACCTGGACGCGCTGGCCCGGCAGGGTGTGCTGGAGAAGGTGCACGGCGGCGCGGTGCCGGTGGTCGAGGCGAGCACCCACGAGCCGGGCTTCGAGGCGAAGTCGGGTCTGGAGCAGTCCGCCAAGGAGGAGATCGCGCGGGCCGCCGCCCAGTTGGTCGTGCCGGGCGCGGCGATCGCGCTGTCGGGCGGTACGACGACCTACGCGCTGGCCCAGCAGTTGCTGGACGTTCCGGACCTGACCGTGGTCACCAACTCGGTGCGCGTGGCGGACGTCTTCCACGGGGCGCAGCGCACCTCCCCGCAGCGGCCGGGCGCGGGCACGGTCGTGCTGACCGGCGGGGTGCGCACGCCGTCGGACTCCCTGGTGGGTCCGGTGGCCGACCGGGCCATCGCGGCGCTTCACTTCGACGTGCTGTTCCTCGGCGTGCACGGCATATCGGCGGAGGCCGGGCTGTCGACGCCGAACCTCGCGGAGGCGGAGACCAACCGCCGCCTGGTGCAGTCCGCGCGGCGCGTCGCGGTGCTGGCCGACCACACCAAGTGGGGCGTGGTGGGCCTGAGTTCGTTCGCGGAGCTGCACGAGGTGGACACGCTGGTGACCGACCCGGGGCTGCCGGCGGCCGCCCGCGCCGAGGTCGCGGAGCACCTGCACCTGATCGTGGCGGGCGAGCAGCCCGAAGAGGCCGGGGCGGAAGCCGAGTTCTGAGCCCCATGCCGCAAGTGCGCGCAGGACGCGCGGACTTGCGGCTCGTTCGCGGCGGCCGGCGTCAGTCGGGCCATGCCCCGGTGTCCAGCAGGGTCGTGATGGTGTCGCTGAACGGTGCGATGTCCAGGCCCTGTTGGGCGAGCCAGGCGTCCGAGTAGTACTTGTCGAGGTAGCGGTCGCCGGGGTCGCACAGCAGCGTGACCACGCTGCCCCGGCGCCCCTCGGCCACCATCTCGGCCACGATCCGCAGCGCGCTCCACAGCCCGGTGCCCGTCGAGCCGCCCGCCCTGCGGCCGATGACCCGCTCCAGCGCGCGGACCGCGGCGACACTCGCCGCGTCCGGCACCTTCATCATCCTGTCGATGGCCCCCGGCACGAAGCTCGGCTCCATGCGGGGCCGTCCGATGCCCTCGATGCGGGAGGAGGAGTCGCAGGTGACGTCCGGGTCGGCGGTCGTCCAGCCCTCGTAGAAACAGGAGTTCTCCGGGTCGGCGACGCAGACGCGGGTGTCGTACTGCATGTAGTGGACGTAGCGGGCGAGGGTCGCGGAGGTGCCGCCGGTGCCGGCCGTCGCGACGATCCACGCGGGTTCGGGGAACCGCTCCATCTCCAGCTGCCGGAAGATCGACTCGGCGATGTTGTTGTTGCCGCGCCAGTCGGTGGCCCGTTCCGCGTAGGTGAACTGGTCCATGTAGTGGCCGCCGGTCCTGGCCGCGAGGGCCGCGGACTCCTCGTACATCGTGCGCGGGTCGTCCACGAAGTGGCACTGCCCGCCGTGGAATTCGATGAGGCGGCACTTCTCCGCGCTCGTCGTACGCGGCATCACCGCGACGAAGGGGACCCCGATCAGCTTCGCGAAGTACGCCTCCGAGACGGCGGTCGAGCCGCTGGACGCCTCGACGACGGGGCGGCCGGGCCGGATCCAGCCATTGCACAGCCCGTAGAGGAAGAGCGAGCGGGCGAGGCGGTGCTTGAGGCTGCCGGTGGGGTGGGTGGACTCGTCCTTGAGGTAGAGGTCGATGCCCCACGGCTCCGGCAGGGGGAAGCGGAGCAGGTGCGTGTCGGCCGACCGGTTCGCGTCGGCCTGCACCTTGCGGACGGCTTCTTTCAGCCAGCTCCGGTAGGCGGGATCGGTGCGGTCCGCGTCGAGCGTCACGCCGGTCCGGGTCTGCTGGGGCGTAGTCACGGCGAGCTCCTCGATCGTCACGCCGACGCGCCGAGCGCGGCCGGACACCCCGATCATAGACACCATCCGCACGCTTCTCACCTGCATAAACACCCCTTTGGGTGCCTCAAAGCAGGCGCGGGGGGCGGTATCCCGTCCGCCATGTGGAGGGGGCGCACTCCGTCACGTGCTCCCGGCGACAGGTACCCGAATCATTGCGTACTGGTGCTCGACACCCGAGGCGGGCAGACTGCACCGGGCGGGACGAAGGTCCCGAACGGGGGTGTGTGGGCAGGACCAGGACAAGCGAGCCGGACGACCCGCGCGGGACCACGTTCCGGCTCACCGACGTGCGCGGAGGGGCGGGGCATCGATGACCAGTGACTCCGAACGCGGGCTCTGCGCACGGGAGTCGGCCCCGCCGGGAACCGCGCCCCGGGACCGCGCGCACGCTCCGGCACCGCCGGAGCACCGCGCGCACCGCCCCCGCGGCGGCAGGCCGTCGACCTCCGCCGTGCGCACGACGCGCCCCCGGTACGCGCCGCCCGACCGGACACCCGCGGCACTGACCGGCAAGCGGTACCTGATCACGCCTGGCGACAACGATCCGCCCGCGCCGCGGCCCCGGAGCCACGGCCCCCGCGTGCCGCGAGTTGCGGTACCGCACCCCCTGGGCCACGCTGGTCTCACGTCACTCTGGGTTTACCGGCGACAACGCTGCGAACCAGCCCGCCGGGCTCGACAGCGAACAGCCGTTGCCACCGGGCAACTTGTTGGATCCGTACTCCTTCTTCCGGACCTCACGTCGGGGAGTCGCAGCCGTGATCAGTCACCCAAGCAAACACTGCACGGTAGAGCTGCAGGCTCTGCCGTCGCGGATCGGCCAGGTCCGCCGAATCGTCTCGGCGCAGTTGCGCTACTGGCATCTTGACCCCCTGATCGACCGGGCCGCGCTCGGCGTGACGGAGTTGCTGACCAACGTCCACCGGCACGCCCGGACGGACAAGTTGTGCACCGTGGAGATCGAGCTGCTGCTCGACCGTCTCATGGTGTCCGTCCGCGACCACGATCCCCGGATCCCGGTGATCGAGGACGCCGAAACCTTTGCCACCTGCGGGCGCGGGCTCGCGATGGTGGCGGCGGTGAGCGAGAGCTGGGGCGTGCGCCCGGACGGCGAGGAGGGAAAGGTCGTCTGGTTCACCCTGCCGACCTCGCCCGCCGCCCCGGAACCGGTCCGCACCACCCTGCGCACGTCGGTGGGCAAGACCGCCCACCGGTTCGCCGAGGTCGAGCGGCCGGTCGACCTCACCCGGCCGGGGCACGCACCCGCCCGGTCCGCCGTCGCCGGCTGAACCGGCCGTTCGCCGGCTGAACGGCCCGTCCGTCCGCGCGTGTTCGCCGTCCGGCACGCCTCCCCGTGTGGGGGCGCGTGCCGGACGGCCAACACGTACGCACGGGCGTGAGGGCGCCAACTCGCCCCTCAGAGCGCCGGGTTGCGGCCCGCAGCGCCGAAGTGCTCGTCCAGCACGGACATCCGGCGCCAGTACTCCTCCTCGTCGATCTCCCCCGAGGCGAACCGCCGCCCCAGCACCGCGAGGGGCGAGTCGCCCGCCGGGCGCCGGGCGTCCATGGCGCGCCACGGTCCGCCACGTCCGCGTCCGCGCCAGGCCGTTCGGCGCAGGACCGTGACGACGCCGATCACGACCGCCGCCCAGATCAGCGGGAACAGCAGGATCCACGGTCCGGGACCGCCGTTGAAGTCGGCCAGGGTCTCCATGTCGATTCATCTCCTTGAGGGCTCGCCACTGCTGCTTCGAGCGTCGCCCCCGGGGCGGGTTCGTGTCGTCGTACGGCCGGCGACAGTGCGCGTACCGCCGCCGGAGCAGCACTCGGGCGCAGGCACTCCTCCCACCGCGAGAACCCGCCCGGCCCGGCGTGCGCGGCGGCGCCCTTGCCGTCTGTACCTACTGGTATGTACGGTCGGCGCATGAGCACTACTGAGCGGCTGATCGAGTCCACCCGCGAACTGCTGTGGGAGCGCGGTTACGTCGGCACGAGTCCGCGCGCGATCCTGGAACGGGCCGGGGCCGGGCAGGGCAGCATGTACCACCACTTCAAGGGCAAGCCGGACCTCGCCCTGGCCGCCGTGCGGCGCACCGCCGAGGAGCTGCTGGCGTCCGTCGCGGCGGTGCTCGGCGCCCCCGGCACCCCCTACGAGCGGATCGAGGCGTACCTGCGCCGCGAGCGCGACGTCCTGCGCGGCTGCCCCGTCGGGCGGCTCACCATGGATCCCGAGATCATCGCCAGCGCCGAACTGCGCGCCCCCGTCGACGAGACGCTCGGCCGGGTCCGCGAGCTGCTCGCCGGCATCGTCGAGGAGGGCAGGGAGCAGGGGCAGTTCGACCCGTCCCTGGACGGCGAACGGACCGCCGCGACCATCCTCGCGACCGTGCAGGGCGGTTACGTGCTCGCCCGCGCGTCCGGTTCCCCGGCGGCCTTCGACGACGCCGTCTCCGGGCTGCTCGCCCTGCTCACGGCCGCGAACGGCACCCCCGGTCCGGTCCCGCGCACCACCACTCGCTGAGGAGAACCCGCATGTACGCGCTCCAGTACCCCCTCGTCCTCCCCGCCGACTACGACATGGGGATCGTCCGGGACCGGGTGGCGCGGCTCGGCGCGCGGCTCGACGACTGGGACGGGCTCGGCGTGAAGGCCTACCTGGTCCGTGAGCGCGGGGTGCACGGGTCGCCGGTCAACGAGTACGCCCCGTTCTACCTGTGGAACGGCCCGGCCGGCATGAACTCCTTCCTCTGGGGCGGCCCGTTCCAGGGCATCGTCGACGACTTCGGCCGCCCCGAGGTGCACCAGTGGACGGGCCTCGCGTACGAGGAGGGGGCGGCGGGCGCGGCGGGCGCCGTGACCGCGGTGCGCGACGTGCGGCCGGTGCCGGATGGCGTGCCGCTGGCCGGGCTGATGGAGGAGGCCGTGACCGCGACCCGGCGGCTGGCGGCCGCGAGCGGCGCGGTGCTCGCCGCGGCCGCGGTGGACGCCCGGCGCTGGGAGCTCGTCCACTTCTCCCTCTGGGACAGCGGCTCCCCCGCCGCCACCGGGGACGTGTACGAGGTCCTGCACGTCTCCCAGCCGGAACGGGACCGGCTGCCGCGGGGCCGGCAGTGGTGAACCCCGCCCCGCCGTGCGCGCCGGCGGGGCGGGGTCAGGCCAGGGCCGTCAGCGGGTCGTCGAGCACCGGCTGCCACGCCAGTTCGGCCGCGCCCACCAGGCTGTTGTGGTCCAGCGTGCACGCCAGGATCGGGACGCCGCCGCTCTGGCCCCAGAGGCTGCGGTCGGCCACGACGGCGCGCAGCCGGTCGGGGTCGGCGTCGAGCAGGCCGCGGTGCAGGCCGCCGAGGATGATGCGGTCCGGGTTGAAGATGTTCACCAGCCCCGCGAGGCCGAGTCCCAGCCGGTCGATCAGCGTCTCGGCGGCGGTGCGGACCGCGGGTTCCGCGTAGTGGTGGCGCAGCAGTTCCTCGGACTGCCGCAGCAGTGAGCCCACCGGGCCGGGGTCGCGCCCCGCGGCGGTCAGGAAGGCCAGCGGGTCGGCCTCGACGTCGAGGCAGCCGCGGCTGCCGCAGTGGCAGGGGCGTCCCTCGGGGTTGACGGTGAGGTGGCCGACTTCGAGGGCGAGTCCCGAACTGCCCGTGTGCAGGCGGCCGTCCAGGACCAGCGCGCCGCCGACGCCCCGGTGTCCGGTGGCCACGCACAACAGGTCCCGGGCGCCGCGGCCCGCCCCGTGCCGGTGTTCGGCGAGGGCGGCGAGGTTGACGTCGTTGCTGGTGAACGCGGGTACGGCGAGCCCGGCCTCGCGGACCCGCTCGGCGAAGATGCGGCGCACCGCGGCTCCGGCGGGCCATGCCAGGTGCAGCGGGTTGAGGGCGAGGCCGTCCGGTTCGGCCACGGCGGACGGCACGGCGAGCCCGGCGCCGACGCACCGGCGCCCGGTCTCGCGCAGCAGGTCGGTGCCCGCCTCGACGACGGAACGGAGAACCTTGGCCGGGTCCGCGTCGACGGTCTCGCAGCCGGGGGCCGTGGCGACGATCCGGCCGCCCAGCCCGACCAGCGCCGCCCGGAAACCGTCGGCGTGCACCTGCGCGGCGAGCACCACCGGGCCGTCGTCGGCCACCGTCAGGCGGTGCGAGGGCCGGCCCTGCGAACCGGCGGCGGCGCCGGGCCTGGCGTCCACACGGATCAGCCCCAGCGCCTCCAGCTCGGCGGCCACGGCACCGGCGGTCGCACGGGTCACGCCCAGCTCGGCGGTGAGCACGGCACGGGTCGGCGCGCGCCCGGTGTGGACGAGCTCCAGCGCGGGACCGAGCGCTCCGCGCCCGCGGTCGAGCCGCGTCCGGGACGAGGTCCCGGAAGACCCGGGCGTGGACCCGGCCGTGGATCCGGCCGTGGATCCGGCCGTGGATCCGGAAGGGGTGCCGGAGGAGGTGCCGGGGATGCCGGAGGACGCGCCGGACCTGGGTCCGGAGGGGGTTCCCGAGGTGGTTCCTTCCCCCACGTTCCGGGGGTCCGCCTTGCCGCTCATGAGGGGGAGTCTCCCATGATCCGCTCAGCCGCTGCCCGGCGCGGTGTCCGCCCCGAGGCCACTCACCCGCAACGTGATGTTCAGACGGCCGGTCAGTCCCAGCCCCGCGGGCGCGGTCCCCGCGTGCACCCGCGGCACACCGTGGAAGGCGAACCGGGAGTCTCCTCCGAACACGAAGAGGTCGCCACTGCGCAGCTCGACGTCGGTCCAGGGGCGGTTGCGCGTCTCGGCGTTGCCGAAGCGGAAGACGCAGGTGTCTCCGAGGCTCAGCGACACCACGGGCGCCCCGGACCGCTCGTCGCCGTCCTTGTGCATGCCCATGCGGGCGTCGCCGTCGTAGAAGTTGACCAGGCCGACGTCGTACGCGGCCTTCTCGGCGGCGTCCGCGCCGAGCGCCTCGGCCACCGCCCGGCGGCCCAGTTCGCCCAGCCACCGGGGAAACGGCTTCACCGGGGAGCCGTCCCCGTCGACCACCGTGCGGGCGTAGGCGTACGGGTACCAGTGCCAGCCGAGGCACACCTGCCGGGCGGTCATCGTGCCGCCGCCGGGGGTGCGCACCGTGCGCAGGCCGGCCGGCGGGCGGGCCCACTCCCGGCAGGCGGCGAGCAGTTCGCGCTGGGCCCCGGCGTCCAGCCAGTCCGGCACGTGCACCGCGCCGGGGGCGACCTCCGTACGGTCGCGGGGGAACAGTTCGGCCTCCGTCGCGTGTGTCCACTCGTGCTCCGCTTCCATACCCTCCATCCTCGCGCACCCGCCCCACGTGCACGTGGGGCGAGCGGGACGGGGGCGGGAGCGCGCCGGAACAGGGCGGCAACCGGCCAGAGCGAACGGCCGCGGGACAGCCGGGCGGCGACAGGCTCTAGCCTTGGACCACGATGAACGACCGTATGACGACCCCCTGGGGTGAGCTCGACCTGGCCCGTTTCCCCGAGGACCCGCGCGACCGCCTGCGCGCCTGGGACGCCTCCGACGAGTACCTGCTCGGCCACCTCGCCGATCTCGGCACCCCGCTGTCCGGCACGGTCGTGATCGTGGGCGACCGCTGGGGCGCGCTGGCCACGGCTCTCGCGGCGCACCGGCCGGAGCAGATCACCGAGTCGTACCTCACGCAGGAGGCGACCCGGGTCAACCTGGCGCGCAACGGCGTGGAACCCGGCACCGTGCGCCTGCTGACCACGCAGGACACGCCACCGGACCGCGTGGACGTCCTGCTGGTGCGGGTGCCCAAGAGTCTCGCGCTGCTGGAGGACCAGTTGCTGCGGCTGGCCCCGGCCGTGCACGCCGGAACGCTCGTCGTCGGCACGGGCATGACCAAGGAGATCCACACCTCCACCCTGAACCTGTTCGAGCGGATCATCGGCCCGACCCGGACCTCGCTCGCGGTGAAGAAGGCACGGCTGATCCACTGCACACCCGAGCCCCAGGACCCGCCCGCCGCGAACCCCTGGCCCAACCGGTACGCGCTGCCCGACGGCATCGGCGTCCTGTCGGGGCGGACCGTCGTCAACCACGCGGGGGTCTTCTGCGCCGACCGGCTCGACATCGGCACCCGCTTCTTCCTCTCCCACCTGCCCACGGGCAGCGGCGCCCGGCACGTCGTGGACCTGGGCTGCGGCAACGGCGTCGTCGGCACCGCGATGAGCGTGGCCGACCCCGAGGCCGAAGTCCTGTTCGTGGACGAGTCGTTCCAGGCCGTCGCCTCCGCCGCGGACACCTACCGGGCGAACGGGGTGCCCGGACATGCCGAGTTCAGGGTCGGCGACGGTCTGGCGGGGCTGCCGGACGCGAGCGTGGACCTGGTGCTGTGCAACCCGCCCTTCCACTCCCACCAGGCGACGACGGACACGACCGCCCGCCGCATGTTCGCCGACGCCCGCCGCACCCTGCGGCCCGGCGGGGAACTGTGGGTGGTGGGCAACCGGCACCTCGGCTACCACGTCACCCTGCGCAGGCTGTTCGGCAACAGCGAAGTGGTCGCCGGGGACCCGAAGTTCGTGGTGCTGCGGGCCGTCCGGCGCGACCGGCGGCGGCCCGCCGACGGCGCTCCCGGAACGGCCCTCGGAGCGGACGGGACCGGACGCGGAGACGGCTGAGCTGCGCGTTCTCCGGCCGTCGGCCGCCTGCCGACGCGGCCCGCCGACGTGGTCCGTCCCACAGCGGACGGCCGCGTGAACTCCTTGTGGGACCCCGGGAGCCCTTCTACGCTGCCTTTTGTGCCGCTCATAAACAAACACGTCCCGCACACCGTCGTGCCGGACGACTCCCTGACCCGTCTCCGCATCGCCGTCACCGTGTTCTTCGCGCTCGACGGCTTCATCTTCTCCGGGTGGGTGGTGCGCATCCCGGCGATCAAGGAACAGACGGGCGCCTCCGCCAGCGCGCTGGGCCTCGCCCTGCTGGGAGTCTCGGCCGGGGCGGTGATCACGATGATGCTCACCGGCAGGCTCTGCCGCCGGTTCGGCAGCCATCCCGTGACGGTCGTCTGCGCGGTACTGCTCTCGCTGAGCGTGGCACTGCCCCCGCTCACCCACTCGGCCGTCGCGCTCGGCGGGGTGCTGCTGGTGTTCGGCGCCGCCTACGGCTGCCTGAACGTCGCCTTCAACAGCGCGGCGGTCGACCTGGTCGCGGCACTGCGGCGGCCGATCATGCCGAGCTTCCACGCCGCGTTCAGCCTCGGCGGCATGACGGGAGCCTCACTCGGCGGTCTCGTCGCGGGCTCCCTCTCCCCCACCCGGCACCTGCTCTGCCTCACCGTCATCGGCCTGATCGTGACCGTCGCGGCGGGACCGACACTGCTGCGGATCCAGCCGCCGGTGCCGGGGGTCGCGGGGGCGACGGGGGCGACGACCGGGGCGGGATCGGCGGCAGGGGCGGGATCGGCCGGGGGGTCGGGTCCAGGATCGGCTTCGGGTTCAGGTCGGGAGCCGGGTTCAGGTCGGGAGCCGGGTTCAGGTCGGGAGCCGGATTCAGGTCGGGCGTCGGCTTCCGTTCCCGAAGTTGCCCACGCCGAAGCCGAGTTGGCGCCGGAGAAGGAGAAGAACCTCGGCGGTGCCGCCGTGCCCGCACAGCGCCGTCCGGCCACCTCCGCCAACTCCCGTGCGCTGGTGGCCGTGTTCGGTCTGATCGCCCTGTGCACGGCTTACGGCGAAGGCGCCATGGCCGACTGGGGCGCCCTCCATCTCCAGCAGGACCTGGCCGCCTCGCCGGGCGTCGCGGCGGCCGGGTACGCATGCTTCACCCTCGCGATGAGCCTGGGCCGTCTCACCGGCACCACGCTGCTGGAGCGCCTCGGCCGCTCCCGCACCCTTGTCGTCGGCGGCGCGACCGCGGCGGTGGGCATGCTGGTCGGCGCGCTCGCACCGACCCTGTGGGCGGCGCTGGCCGGCTTCGCCGTCACGGGCCTGGGCCTCGCCAACATCTTCCCGGTCGCCATTGAGCGCGCCGGCGCCCTGGCGGGCCCCGGAGGCGTGGCGACCGCTTCGACCCTGGGTTACGGCGGCATGCTCCTCGGGCCGCCCGCGATCGGCTTCATGACCGACTGGTTCTCGCTCCCCGCGGCGCTCACCAGCGTCGCGGTCCTGGCGGCGGTCGCGGCGACCGTCGGCTACGCGTCACGCAACGCGGCGGCGGACTGACGGCCTGGGACCGGTCGGGGGCGCGACCGGTCGGGGCGCGCCCGGCCCGCCCCCGACGTCGCTCAGCCCAGCCAGCCCGGCCGCACCAGGCCCGACTCGTAGGCCATGACGACCAGTTGGGCCCGGTCGCGGGCGCCCAGCTTCACCATCGTCCGGCTCACGTGCGTCTTCGCGGTGAGCGGGCTGACGACGAGGCGGCGGGCGATCTCGTCGTTGGACAGGCCGAGTCCGACCAGGGCCATCACCTCCCGCTCGCGGTCGGTCAGCCCGTCGAGCACACCCGCGTGCGCCGGGGTCCTGGAGCGCGCGGCGAACTCCCCGATCAGCCGCCGCGTCACCCCGGGCGACAACAACGCGTCGCCCCGCACCACCGCCCTTACGGCGCGCAGCAGTTCGTCCGGCTCGGTGTCCTTGACGAGGAATCCCGAGGCGCCCGAACGGATCGCCTCGAAGACGTACTCGTCCAGCTCGAACGTCGTGAGCATCACGACCCGGACACCCTCCAGGTCCGCGTCACCGGTGATGGCCCGGGTCGCGGCGAGACCGTCGAGCGTGGGCATGCGGATGTCCATCAGGACGACGTCCGGGCGCAGTTCGCGCACCTTGCGCAGCGCCTCCCCGCCGTCCGCGGCCTCACCGGTCACCTCGATGTCGGGCTGCGCGTCGAGCAGCGCCCGGAACCCGGCCCGCACCAGCACCTGGTCGTCCGCCAGCAGTACTTCGATCACCGGCTCTCCTCCCTCGCCCGGGTCGGCAGCACCGCGAGCACCCGGTAGCCGCCGTCCGGCCGCGGACCCGCCTCGATCGTCCCGCCGAGGGCTGCGGCACGCTCCCGCATGCCGGCCAGTCCGTTGCCGCTGCCGCCCGCGTCGGCCCCCGTGGCGGGACCGTCGTCGTCGACCCGCAGGCGCAACGACGACCGCTCCGCGTCGTAGTCCACGCGCACGCGCGCGTGGCGCGAGCCGGAGTGCCGTACGACGTTGGTGAGCGCCTCCTGCACGATGCGGAACGCGGCCAGGTCCGCGCCGGGCGACAGCCGCGGCACCTCGCCCTCCACCTCGACGGAGAGGCCCGCCGCCCGTGCCTGCGCCGCCAGTTCGGCCAGCCGGTCCAGGCCGGGGGCCGGTGCCCGCGGCGCGTCCCCAGGCGCCCGCAGCCGGTCCAGCACCTGGCGGACCTCGTCGAGGGCCTCCTTGCTGGCCGACTTGATCGTGGTGAGCGCGCTGCGGGCCTGCTCGGGATCGTCGTCGAGGAGCGCGAGCCCCACGCCCGCCTGCACGTTGATGACGGAGATGCTGTGCGCCAGCACGTCGTGGAGCTCCCGCGCGATCCGCAGCCGCTCCTCGTCCGCACGGCGCCGGGCCGCCTGCGCCCGCTCGGCACGGTCCCGGTTCCACTGCTCGTGCCGGATCCGGGCCAGCTCCGCGAAGGCGACCACCGCGACGCCCCAGGCCGCCACCACCACTTCCTGCCCGACCGGCGCCGGCCCGTCCCCCGACGGCGGCAGCAGACGGTAGAGCCAGTGAGCGATCACCAGATGCCCCGCCCACAACAGCCCGAGGGCCGTCCACGCGGCGCGCCGGTGCCCGGTGACCACGGCGGCGAAGCACGCCACCACCACGGTGAACAGCACCGGCCCGTACGCGTAGCCCGCCCCGAGGTAGACCAGCACCGTCACCGCCGTGCCCCACACCACGGCCCTTGGGTACCGGTGCCGCCACAGCAGCAGCGCGCAGGCCAGGGCCAGCAGCGCGTACGCGGCCGCGCCGAGCCCCACCCGCTCCCCCTCCTGCGCCCGCGCCGCGGCACCGGTGCCGACCATCACCACGACGGTGACCAGCACCGTGGAACGCCACGGCCACCGGTCCCCCGCCTCCGCGTCCCGCCCCCAGGCCGGCCGCCCGTGCCAACGGCCGTACGGCACACCGCCCCGGCGCCCCCTCCCCCGCCGCCGCGGCGGACGCCCACGCCGACGCGGCGCCGAGGACCCGTGCGGGGAGGAGGACGGATGGGACGGCGACTGCGACGGTGGCGGGGGCGGATTCGACACGTGCTCAGCCTCCATGCCCGCCACGCTAACCGCCGCTCGGGCCGACCCGCGTCCCCCGAGCGGGGCGACCGACCGTACTTCCCACGGAGTACGCGCCGGTCAGCGGGGCGTGGGTTCCGCGGGGCGGCGGGCCCGGGTGCTGCGGGGCGGGTGCGCCCGGGTGCCGTGGGGCGTTGGGTGCCCGGTGCGGGCGGGCCCGAGTGCCACGGGGCGGGCGGCTTCGCGGGCAGGAAGCCCGGAGACGGCGATGCGAAGGTGGGCGATCGCCCGGCGGACGCATGAGCGAGGGGCAGGGCGAGAGCGGCGGACACGGGCGCGCGGGAGCGGCGGTCTACGCACCGGTCAGCGAGGCTGCGGGACGGATGCGACTGCCGCGGAACGGGTGGTCCGAGTGCAGCGGCACGAGGACCTCGCAGGCAGGCAGCCCGGAGACGGCCGACGCGAAGGCGGGCGACCGCCCGGCGGACACAGGAGCAGGGGGCGGGACGGCGGAAGCGGCGATCTACGCGCACGTCATCGGGCCTGCGGAACGGGTAGCCCGGTTGCCTAGGAGCGAGGGACCCCACGCCCAGGCAGCCGGGCGAGGGGGCAGGGCGGGGGCGGCGGTCTACGCACCAGGTCATCGGGCCCGCGGGACGGATGCGAGTGCCGCGGAGCGGGTGGCCGCGGGTGCCGCAGAGCGAGGGGCCCCAGAGCCAGGCAGCCCGGAGACGGCCGACGCCAAGGCGGCCGACCGCCCCGCGGACACGGGCGCGAGGGAGCGGGGCAGGGAACGGCGGACCCACGAGCGGGGCCGGCGGTCTCGTGGTGACCGCACCGCCGGTCCGCCCTCCCCGCCCGCTCAGCCGGCGTTGCCCCGCTGCGGCGCACGCCCCTTCTGCGGGTAGACCAGACCGACCGCGTGGGCGAGTTGCGCCACCGCGTGCCGGAAGAACGTCCCCCTGTCCTCGACCACCCGGCTGAACTGCCCGAACAGCTCGAAGTTCACCATCCCGTACAGCTGTGCCCACGCGGCCACCAGCGCCGCCACCACCTCGGGCGGCAGGTCGGGCGCCAGGTCGGCGGCCATCCGCTCGGCCTCGGGGCGCAGTTCGGGCGCGAGCGGCGGCTTGGCCAGCCCGAGCCCCTGGTGCGCGTCGCGGACGACACCGATCAGCAGGAGCCCGACCCGCGCGGCGGCGGGCACGGTCGTGTCGGGCGCGACGTAGCCGGGCACCGGCGAACCGTAGATCAACGCGTACTCGTGCGGGTGCCCCAGCGCCCAGCCGCGCACCGCCTCGCACACGGCGGCCCAGCGGCTCAGCGGCGCGGCCTCCGCCACGGCGTCGTGCGCGGCGTCGGCAGCGTCACCGAGGGAGTTGTAGGCGTCGATGATGAGAGCGGTCAGCAGCTCGTCGCGGCTGGGGAAATAGCGGTAGAGGGCCGACGAGACCATGCCCAGCTCACGCGCCACCGCGCGCAGCGACAGCGCGGCACCGTCGTTGGCCAGTTGTCTGCGCGCCTCGTCCTTGATGGCCGCGGTGACTTCGTTCCTGGCCCTGGCGCGGGCACCCTGCGTGCTGTTGCTCATGCAGGCAGTCTGCCACGCATGCAGAGCGGTGCACACAGAGTGGAGCACTGCTCTGCAAACGGATCGGCGCTCTCACCCGTGAGCACCGGTCACACTGCGGAGCGCCGCTCACCAGCGAGAGCGCCGCCCGCACCGGAGAGCACCCGTCAGCTCAGAGAGCGATGCACACAAAAGAGATCAGCGATCTAAAACGAGAGCACCGCTCTTGCAATAGAGCACCGATCCGCGCACACTGAAGACATCGAGAGAGCACTGTTCACAAAACAGAGCACCGCTCACATTCGTCAGGGGAACGTCATGCCGTCTTCAGCGTCCGAGCCCACGCCCGCCTCCACGACCAGCACCACCGCCCCCACCACCCCCAGCAACCCCACCACCCCCGCCAACCCCACGGCAGGCTCCGCCGCCCCGTCCGCATCCGCGCCCGCCTCCGCAGCCACCCCCACCCCCGGGCCGTACTACCTCAAGGGCAGCCCCCTGGCGGTCCGGCTCAACGCGGTCATCGGGTGGCTGGCGCGGCACGGTGTCAGCCTCGTCGGCACGGCGGAGATGTCGGTGCGCGGGCGCAAGAGCGGCAAGATGCAGCGCGTGCCCGTCAATCCGCACACACTGAACGGCACCCAGTACCTGGTCTCGGCCCGCGGCCACTCGCAGTGGGTGCGCAACATGCGTGCCGCCGGAGGCGGTGAGCTGCGGGTGGGGCGCAAGGTACGGGAGTTCACCGCGGTGGAGCTGCCCGACGCGGAGAAGCTCCCGGTCCTGCGGACCTACCTGGAGAAGTGGGGCTGGGAGGTCAACCAGTACTTCCAGGGGGTCACCGCGAAGTCGACGGACGAGGAGATCGTCGCGGCGGCGGGTGACCACCCCGTCTTCCGGATCGCGGTCAGGGGCTGACGTCCTGGCCGGCGGCGTCGCGGCCGTCGCCCTCGTCACCGTGCGGAGCGTGTGAACCGTGCTCGGCCGAGTTCTCCGCACCGGCACCCGCACCCGCACCCGCGCTCGCACCCGCCTGGTCCCCGCCCGGGGCGGCGGCGGCAGCGTCGGCGTCGAGGCCGGCCCGGCGGTTGAACGCCGCCAGCGCCTTCTGCGCGACGGGGTGCGAACGGACCAGCTCGCCCAGCGTGGTCGCGCCGCGCGTGATGTCGGCGAACGCCTTCCAGGCCGGGCGGAATCCGGTGAGCGCCGCGTGGAACAGGCCCGGCCTGCGCTCGAAGACGGACAGCATGGTGCGGCCGACGCTCATCTCGACGCCGAGGCCGGCCTTGATGGCGAACGCGTAGTTGAGGGCCTGCCGACGGGCGTCGACCGCGTCGTGCGCCTCGGCGATCCGGACCGCCCACTCGCCCGCGAGCCGTCCGGAGCGCAGGGCGAAGGAGATGCCCTCACGGGTCCACGGCTCCAGCATTCCGGCCGCGTCGCCGCACACCAGCACCCGGCCGCGGGACAGGGGCGAGTCGGCGGAGCGGCAGCGCGTCAGATGCCCGGAGGAGATGCTCGGCTCGAAGCCGGCCAGCCCGAGCCGGGCGACGAAGTCCTCCAAGTACCGCTTGGTGGCGGCGCCTTCGCCGCGTGCGGAGATCACGCCGACGGTGAGGGTGTCGCCCTTGGGGAACACCCAGCCGTAACTGCCGGGCATGGGGCCCCAGTCGATGAGGACGCGCCCGCGCCAGTCCTCGGCCACGGTCTCGGGGACCGGGATCTCGGACTCCAGACCGAGGTCGACCTGGTCGAGCTTCACGCCGACATGTGCTCCTATGCGGCTGGCGCTGCCGTCCGCGCCGACGACGGCACGCGCGAGCACCGTCTCGCCGCCCTGGAGGACGACGGCGACCGTGCGCCGGTCGGGCACGGCGGAACCGTGCTGTTCGACACGGGCGACGGTGGCGCCGGTGCGCAGTTCGGCGCCGGCCTTCTGCGCGTGCTCGACGAGCTGCTGGTCGAACTCGGGCCGGTTGATCAGCCCGAACAGCATCTGCTTGGAACGCCGGGTCCGCGTGAAGCGGCCGTTGTTGGTGAAGGTGACGGCGTGCACCCGGTCCCGCAGGGGCAGTTCGAACCCGGGCGGGAGGGAGTCGCGGGAAGGACCGATGATGCCGCCGCCGCACGTCTTGTAGCGGGGCAGTTCCGCCTTCTCCAGCAACAGCACGCGCCGCCCGGCGACCGCCGCCGCGTAGGCGGCGGAGGCCCCCGCCGGTCCCGCACCCACCACGACGACGTCCCACACCCGCTGTACGTCGTCCGCCGAAGAGTTCTCGCTGCTCACGATGGTCTACTGCTCCCGATCAAACCGCCTGCCGCACCTGACCCCCGCATCCTACGGCGGGCATCGCCGCAGGCCGCTGTGGGAGGATCGGCTGTATACGCGTACCGCACACCGATACGCGACCGCACCCGCATGATCATCCGTACACAGAAGTGCCCGGAAGCACAAGAGGTGCACGAAGTACCAGCAAGCACAACCCAGTACAACAGCAGACGCAAGGAGCGTACCCATGTCGTCGCATCCGGTCGCGGAGACCGTCGCCTCCCTCATGCCGAGGGCGAGGACCGAGCTCTCCGAGCTGGTGTCCTTCAAGTCGGTGGCGGACTTCGAGCAGTTCCCGAAGGTCGAGAGCGAACTCGCGGCGGGCTGGATCGCCGACGCGCTGCGCGCCGAGGGCTTCCAGGACGTGGCGCTGCTCGACACGCCGGACGGCACCCAGTCGGTGTACGGCTATCTGCCCGGCCCCGAGGGCGCGAAGACGGTGCTGCTCTACGCCCACTACGACGTGCAGCCCCCGCTGGACGAGGCCGCGTGGACCACGCCCCCGTTCGAACTGACCGAGCGCGACGGCCGCTGGTACGGGCGCGGCACCGCCGACTGCAAGGGCGGGGTGCTGCTGCACCTGCTGGCGTTGCGGGCGTTGAAGGCCAACGGCGGTGTGCCGGTCAACGTGAAGGTGATCGTCGAGGGTTCGGAGGAGCAGGGCACCAGCGGCCTCGAAACCTACGCGGAGGAGCACCCGGACCTGCTGACGGCCGACAGCATCGTCATCGGCGACGCCGGCAACTTCCGGATGGGGCTGCCCACCGTCACCACGATCCTGCGCGGCATGTCGATGGTGCGCGTGCGCGTGGACACCCTGGAGGGCAACCTGCACTCGGGGCAGTTCGGCGGTGCGGCGCCGGACGCGCTGGCCGCGCTGATCCGGGTCCTGGACTCGCTGCGCGCGGAGGACGGCTCCACGACGGTCGACGGGCTGCCCGCCGACGCCGCCTGGGACGGACTCCAGTACGGGGAGGCCGACTTCCGCCAGGACGCGCACGTGCTGGACGGTGTCGAACTGATCGGTTCGGGCACGGTCTCGGACCGCATCTGGGCGCGTCCCGCGGTGACGGTCCTGGGCATCGACTGCCCGCCGGTCGTGGGCGCGACTCCGTCCGTGCAGGCGAGCGCACGGGCGCTGGTGAGCCTGCGGGTGCCGCCGGGCGTGGACGCGGACGAGGCGAACAAGCTGCTCCAGGCGCATCTGGAGAAGCACACGCCGTGGGGCGCCCGGGTGAGCGCCGAACAGGTGGGCCGCGGCCAGGCGTTCCGCGCGGACACGACCAGCGGCGCGTACCGGGCGATGGCCGAGGCGATGGCCGTCGCGTATCCCGGCCAGGAGATGCAGTACGCGGGCCAGGGCGGCTCGATCCCGCTGTGCAACACCCTCGCGACGCTGTACCCCCGGGCGGAGATCCTGCTGATCGGGCTGAGCGAGCCGGAGGCCCGTATCCACGCGGTCGACGAGAGCGTCTCGCCTGACGAGCTGGAGCGGCTCTCGGTGGCCGAGGCCCTCTTCCTCCGCAACTACGCGGCGAGTTGACCTGCCGGCCGGCCACGCCCTCCGGTGCCACCTCCACGGCACCGGGAGTCGCGGCCCGCGGTACGCCCTGACGTGCCCGCGCAGTCGCCGAGTTGACGCCCGGTCCGGTCAACGCCCGTTCGGCGCCCCGGCCTTGGGGCCGCCCTGCGGCTGCTCTCCCGGTGGCTGCTCCCCCGCGGCGACGGGCACTCCGGCCTCCAGGTAGAGCACCGTCGACCGTTCACGGGCGCGCAGTGCCCAGCGGAGCCGCTCGTAGCGGACGGGCGGCAGGAGTTCGGCGGCCTCGGTCTCCGACGCGAAGCGCCAGCCGCGGAGTTCGGGACCGGGGAGGAGCAACTGCCGTACCCGCGTGGCGTCGAGGGGGCCGCCGTCGAAGAGCAGCCGCAGTCCGCCGTAGCCGGGCGGCGCGGGCCGCTCCCAGTCGACGACGAGCAGCCGGGGCACCTCGTCGAGGTGTACGCCGGTCTCCTCGGCGACCTCGCGCACACCGGCGCGGGCGGGTGCCTCGCCCGGTTCGACGACACCGCCGGGGAACTCCCAGCCCGCCTTGTAGGTCGGGTCGACGAGTAGGACGCGGTCCTGGTCGTCGAAGAGCAGGACGCCCGCGGCGACGGTCTCGGCGGTGGGCTCCGGCGTCTGCACGATGTCGCAGGCGGGCGCGGTGTCGCTGCTGACGGCCGCCGCGATCCTGACGGCCGTCTCGTACGGGGTGAGGTCGCTGGTGTCGACGACGTGCGCGTCGGCGGCCAGCCAGGAGGCGAGGGCGGCGCGGTAGGGCTCGATGCGGTCGTAGGACCACTGCCCGGTCCGGTCGGCGGCGTCGGGGCCGTCCGGCACGGCCGCCCGGACCGCTATGCGCTCCCGCAAAATCGTTTCCGCCGGGGCGAGCAGGATGTGCCGGACAGCGATGCGGCGGGCCGCGAGGCCGCCGAAGATCTCGTCGCGGTACTCCTGGCGCAGCAGCGTCCCGGGGACGACGAGGGTGCCGCCCAGTTCGGCGAGCATCGCCGCCGCGGTGTCGATGACGAGGCGCCGCCAGATCGGCAGGTCCTGGTAGTCGCCGACCTCCGCCAGATGCTTGGCGGGGAGGAGGTGCGCGAGGGAGTCACCGACGGCCTCGGGGTCGAGGATCGTGGAGTTCGGGATCAGTTCGACCAGTTCTCGCGCGGTGGTGCTCTTCCCCGCACCGAACGCCCCGTTGACCCAGACGATCACGTTTCCCCCTCTGCTGTCGGCCCCCTGTGGCTTGCCCGTTCCACCCTGCCACGGAAACCAGTTCGAGATGAGGGCGGCAACGGTGAGGCGCCCGCGCCCCGGGAGACCGGGGTGCGGGCGCCTCGTGGCCGACGCGATGACGGAGAGGGGCGATGCGCGGGACCGTCGCTTGCGGGCGACCGTCAGCTGTTCTGCCCCAGGGCGTTGTCGTCGATCGCGAGGCTGTCGCTGGCGACGGTGTGGTCGAGGGTGCTGACGGTGTCCCCCACGTTCAGGTCCTTGAGGCCGTCGGCGTCGGCCGCGTGGGACGGGGTGACGGCCGCGACGGCGAAGCCGGTGGCGAGGGAGGCGATGGCGAGCATGGCGCGCTTCTTCATGGCCGGTTCAACTGTGGACCGCCCCCGAGGTCACGCTCCGGGCCCCGACCGGACGCGGAGACGTGGCTCCCGGGGCACACGCACCGGCCCGGCACGGAAGCCACCCGCGTGCCCGCGCGGCACGGAAGCCGTCCCACCAGAAGCCGCACCCACCCGGCACGGAAGCCGTCCCGCCACGAGCCGCGGGACTCAGACCCCCGCCGCGGTCGCCCCCTCGCGGGACGCGAGCGCCGCGGCCGCCGCTCCGACCAGTCCCGCGTCCGTGCCCATCTGGGCCGGCGCGACGGTCAGGCCCTGCACGAAGGAGAGCGTGGCGTAGTCGCGCAGCGCCCTGCGCAGGGGCGTGAAGAGCACGTCGCCCGCCTTGCCGACGCCGCCGCCGACGACCGCTATGTCGATCTCGACCAGGGTCGCCGTGGCGGCGATGCCGGCCGCGAGGGCCTGGGCGGCGCGTTCGAAGGAGGCCACGGCCACCGGGTCGCCCGCGCGGGCCGCCTCCGCCACCGCGGCGGCCGACGTGTCGCCGTCGGGTCCGGGCCGCCAGCCGCCCTCGACGGCGCGGCGGGCGATGTTGGGGCCGCTGGCGATGCGTTCCACGCAGCCGCGCGCGCCGCAGGGGCACGGGTCGCCGTCGAGGTCGACGCTGATGTGGCCGATGTGACCCGAGTTGCCGGTGGGTCCGGGGTGGAGCCGCCCGTTGAGGATCAGGCCGCCGCCGACGCCCGTGGAGACCACCATGCACAGCGCGTTGTCGTGGCCGCGCGCGGCGCCCTGCCAGTGCTCGGCCGCCGTGACGGCCACACCGTCGCCGATGAGCTGGACGGGCAGTCCGCCGGTCGCGTCGCGCACCCGGTCCACCAGCGGATAGCCGCGCCAGCCGGGCACGTTGACCGGGCTGACGGTCCCGGTGGAGGCGTCCACCGGGCCGGCGCTGCCGATTCCGACGGCCGTGGCGCGCTCCCACAGCGGCGAGGCGGTCAGGTCGGCGACCACCGCCGCGACGGCCCCCATGACGGTGTCGCCGTCCTCCTGGGCGGGGGTCGGACGCTGGGCCCGGACCAGGATCCGGCCCTGGTCGTCGACCAGGGCCCCGGCGATCTTGGTGCCGCCGATGTCGAGGGCCGCCACGAGGTCGGTGTGCATGAGTGTCGGTTCTCCCCGTCGAACATGAGACAGAAGCTGGCCGGTCCGGCGGTGGGGGCGCGGACCGGTAAGGGCGACGGACAGTCTCCCCCGTCATGACAACGTTGTCCAGGCTCTATGCTCGACGCCACAACCGAACGCTCCCGACACCCCCGCCCGCCCGGCACCGGCCCGCCGCACATCCGCCCGCGACACCCCGGACATCCACGCTCCGGCCAGGCCCCCGCCCCACCACCGCTCCACCCGACCGAAGCACCACGTGGACGACAGGACAGGACAGCGCACCGTGCCCGAGACCGCACGCCGGCCCGAGAACCGCTACGGAAACCGTCCGACGATGAAGGACGTGGCGGCGCGCGCGGGCGTCGGCCTGAAGACCGTGTCGCGCGTGGTCAACGGCGAGCCCGGAGTCACCCCCGAGACCGAGAGACGGGTCCGGGAGGCCATCGGCGCCCTCGGCTTCCGCCGCAACGACAGCGCGCGCGTGCTGCGCAAGGGACGCACCGCGAGCATCGGGCTCGTCCTGGAGGACCTGGCCGACCCGTTCTACGGACCGCTGAGCCGGGCCGTGGAGGAGGTGGCCCGCAGCCACGGCGCACTGCTGATCAACGGGTCGAGCGCCGAGGACCCGGAGCGCGAGCAGGAGCTGGTGCTCGCGCTGTGCGCGCGCAGGGTGGACGGCCTGGTCGTCATCCCCGCCGGTGAGGACCACCGCTATCTGGAGCCCGAGCTGAAGGCGGGGGTGGCCACCGTGTTCGTGGACCGTCCCGCCGGGCGGATCGCCGCGGACGCGGTGCTGTCGGACAGCTACGGCGGCACCCGCGACGGCGTGGCGCACCTGATCGCCCACGGTCACCGCCGGATCGGTTTCATCGGTGACATGCCGCGCATCCACACGGCGGCCGAGCGGCTGCGCGGCTACCGGGCGGCGATGGAGGACGCGGGGATACCGGTCGGCCGGTCGTGGGTGTCGCTGGGCGGCACCGAACCGGAGCGGGTGCGCCGCGCCGCCGAGGACATGCTGTCCGGCGACGACCCGGTCACGGCGATCTTCGCGGGCAACAACCGGGTGACCGTCACCGTGGTCCGGGTGCTGGCCGAACAGCCGCGCCCGGTGGCCCTGGTGGGGTTCGACGACCTCGAACTGGCCGATCTGCTGCGGCCTGGCCTGTCGGTGGTGGCGCAGGACGCGACGGCACTGGGCCGGACCGCCGCCGAGCGGCTGTTCGGGCAGCTCGACGGCACCCTCGTCACGCCGGAGCGCGTCGAACTCCCGACCCGGCTGATCGCCCGCGGTTCGGGCGAACTGCCTCCCGCGGACTGAACGCCCGTGGACGACCGCACACTTGAGGCGCTCGGTCTGGCCGGGGCGCCGCGCGACCACCCGCTGAGCTATCCCGGAGTGTGGCCGGCCGCCTCGTCCCTCCTGGACGGGGACCGGCTGCTGCCCCTGGACCAACGGGAGTTCCCCGGCCGCACACCGGTGCTCGCCGTGGGCTCGAACGCGAGCCCGGCCCAGCTCCGGCACAAGATGGCCGAGTTCGGCGTCACGTCGGCCCTGCCGATGGTCCGTGCCCGGGTGACGGGACTCGGTGTCGGCGTGTCCGCGCACGTGAGCCGGATGGGCTACGTGAGCGCCTCGCCGTTCCACGCGCCGGACGCGGAGCGGGAGTTGTTCGTCCTGTGGCTGGACGCGCGGCAGCTCGCCGTGGTCGACGCCAGCGAGGGGGCGTCCCGGCCCGACGGCAACTACGCCCGCGCCTGGCTGCCCGCCGAGGCCGTGCGGATCGAACCGGCCGACGGCACTTCCCCGCCGGGCGCGTACGGGTACGTCAACCGGCACGGCATCCTGCACGACGGCACCGGAACTCCCCTGCGCCACAACGGGGAACGGGCCCTGCTCACGGAACTGCTGCGCACCGTACCGGCGTTGCGTGCCCTGTTCGGTTCCACGCCCGAGGAGTTCGCCGAACGGGCGCGCGCCGATGCGGAGTTGTGCGCCCGGGGCACGCGGCTGTTCCTGGCGGAGGGGATGGTGACGCGGTCGGGTCTGGAGCGGTACGTGCGGCCCTTCCCGGCCGGCGAGGGCGTGCGCGCCCCCGCCGGCCGGCGGGAGTCGACCGAGCTGACCGACTGAACGCAGTCCCTCCGGACCGGAGGCAGTGGTCCGGTCCGGAGGTGGATCAGTGGCCGGGCGCCGCCGTGAGGTCCGCGCGCCGGGGCACCGCGAAGCCCTCCAGGTCCGCGCGGGTCAGGCCGGTCAGCCGGGCCACCTCGCCCATGTCCAGGGCGCCGCAGTCCAGCCCCCGCAGCAGGTAGCCGCTCAGGGCCTTGGCGGTGGCGGGCTCGTCCATCACGTCGCCGGCCGTGCGGTGGACGTAGCGGGTGAGGCGGGCGGCGGCGGCCTCGAACCCCTCGCGGTAGAAGGCGAAGACGGCCGCGTACCGGGTCGGCAGGTGGCCGGGGTGCATGTCCCAGCCCTGGTAGTAGGCGCGGGCCAGGGCGCGGCGGGTGAGGCCGTAGTGCAGTCGCCAGGCGTCGTGGACCTTGGCGGTGGGGCCGACGGGCAGGACGTTGGTGGAGCCGTCACAGACCCGGACCCCGGTGCCGGCGGCGGCCACCTGCATGACGGCCTTGGCGTGGTCGGCCGCCGGGTGGTCGCTCGCCTGGTGGGCGGCGGAGACGCCGAGGCAGGCGCTGTAGTCGAAGGTGCCGTAGTGCAGGCCGGTGGCGCGGCCCTCGGCCGCCTGAATCATGCGGGCGACGGTGGCCGTGCCGTCGGCGGCGAGGACGGCCTGGCTGGTCTCGATCTGGATCTCGAAGCCGAGGCGGCCCGGTGCGAGACCGCGCGCCTTCTCGAACTGTTCGAGGAGGCGCACCATGGCGGTGACCTGCTCCGCGTAGGTCACCTTGGGCAGGGTCAGGACGAGTCCGTCGGGAAGGCCCGCGGCGTCGAGCAGGCCGCTGAGGAAGACGTCGAGGGTGCGGATGCCCCGGTCGCGCACCGGTGCCTCCATGCACTTCATGCGGATGCCGGTGTACGGCGGGGCCGTGCCGTCGCGGTGGGCGTCGGCGATCAACCGGGCCGCGCGGGCGGCGTCGCGGTCCTCCTCGTCGCCGGGGCGGGCGCCGTAGCCGTCCTCGAAGTCGACGCGCAGGTCCTCGACGGGCTCGCGTTCGAGCTTGGCGCGCACGCGCTCGTACACGGGCCCGGCGAGTTCGTCGGCGAGGCCGAGGACGGAGCCGAACGAGGCGGCGTCCGGGGCGTGTTCGTCGAGCAGCGCGAGGGCGGCGTCGCCCCAGGAGCGGGCCGTCCCGGCGGTGAGGGCGTCGGCGGGCACGTAGACGGTGTGGACGGGCTGCCGGGTGCCGGGGTCGCCGGGGTAGCGGCGGCGCAGGTCGGCGTCGACCGGTGCGAGCAGCGCGCCGATCTCCTCGCCGACGGCGCTCGCCAGGCTCGTCGTCACCCGCTCCGGTGCGACCGGCTCCGCCGCGGCCCGTCCGGTGGCGTCGCGTTCCGTCGTGAGCTGCTCCGCGGTCGCCCGCTGCTGCCGGCCCTGGCCCATGCCACGTCCTCCCGTTTCCGCTGTGCGGAATCAACAATCCGTAGAACGAAGTTATCCGGGCCGCTTCCCGCGGGTCAACACCCGTCCGCGGCACGGCCCGTCGCGGCGGGCGGCGCAGGACGCGGGCCGCGACGGCGCGAGGCCCCCGCGACCGGTACGGGTCGCGGGGGCCTCGGGCGGCTGCGGGACGGATCAGCCCTTGCGGGTCTTGATCTCGTCGGTGAGCTGCGGGACGACCTCGAAGAGGTCGCCCACGACGCCGTAGTCGGCGAGCTCGAAGATCGGGGCCTCGGGGTCCTTGTTGACCGCGACGATCGTCTTCGACGTCTGCATGCCGGCACGGTGCTGGATCGCGCCCGAGATGCCGTTCGCGATGTACAGCTGCGGGGACACCGACTTGCCGGTCTGGCCGACCTGGTTGGAGTGCGGGTACCAGCCCGCGTCCACCGCGGCGCGCGAGGCGCCGACGGCCGCACCGAGGGAGTCCGCGAGGGCCTCGATGACCGCGAAGTTCTCCGAGCCGTTCACACCGCGGCCGCCGGAGACGACGATCGCCGCCTCCGTCAGCTCCGGGCGGCCGGTCGACTCGCGCGGCGTGCGCGAGGTGACCTTGGTGCCGGTGGCCTGCGCGGAGAAGGTCACCGACAGCGCCTCGACCGCGCCGGCGGCCGGGGCGGCCTCCACGGCGGCCGAGTTCGGCTTCACGGTGATGACCGGAGTGCCCTTGGAGACACGGGTCTTGGTGGTGTAGGACGCGGCGAACACCGACTGCGTGGCGACGGGGCCGGAGTCGCCGGCCTCCAGGTCGACGGCGTCGGTGATGACGCCCGAACCCAGCCGCAGCGCCAGGCGGGCCGCGATCTCCTTCGCCTCGGCGGAGGACGGCACGAGCACGGCGGCCGGGGAGACGGCCTCGTGCGCGGCCTGGAGCGCGTCGACCTTCGGCACGACGAGGTAGTCGCCGTACTCCGGGGCGTCGTGCGTGAGGACCTTGACCGCGCCGTGCTCGGCGAGGACGGACGCGGTCTCGGCGGCGCCGTTGCCCAGGGCGACCGCGACGGGCTCGCCGATACGGCGGGCCAGCGTCAGCAGCTCCAGGGTGGGCTTGCGGACGGCACCGTCCACGTGGTCGACATAGACGAGAACTTCAGCCATGGGATTGCTCTCCTGCGGATTGCGAAGTCGGCGGGGCGATGGGGGCGCGAGGCCCGGGGCGAATCGACGACTCGCCCGTGGAGCACGGAAGTCCTAGACGAACTTCTGGCCCGCGAGGAACTCGGCGAGCTGCTTGCCGCCCTCGCCCTCGTCCTTGACGATCGTGCCCGCCGTGCGGGCGGGGCGCTCGGTCGCGGAGTCCACCGCGGTCCACGCGCCACCCAGACCGACCTCGTCGGCCTCCAGGCCGAGGTCCTCCAGGTCCCAGGCCTCGACCGGCTTCTTCTTCGCCGCCATGATGCCCTTGAAGGAGGGGTAGCGCGCCTCGCCCGACTGGTCGGTGACCGACACCACGGCCGGCAGCGACGCCTCCAGCTGCTCCGACGCGGCGTCACCGTCACGACGGCCCTTGACCACACCGTCGGTGACCGAGACCTCGGACAGCAGGGTGACCTGCGGGACGCCCAGCCGCTCGGCCAGCAGCGCGGGGACGACGCCCATCGTGCCGTCGGTGGACGCCATGCCGGAGATGACCAGGTCGTAACCGGCCTTCTCGACGGCCTTGGCGAGGACCAGGGAGGTGCCGATCGCGTCGGTGCCGTGCAGGTCGTCGTCCTCGACGTGGATCGCCTTGTCCGCGCCCATCGACAACGCCTTGCGCAGCGCGTCCTTCGCGTCCTCCGGACCCACCGTCAGAACGGTGATCTCCGCGTCGTCCGCGGCGTCCGCGATCTGCAGCGCCTGCTCGACCGCGTACTCGTCCAACTCGGAGAGCAGACCGTCGACATCGTCCCGGTCCACGGTCAGGTCATCGGCGAAGTGCCGGTCGCCGGTGGCGTCGGGCACGTACTTCACGGTGACAACGATCCTCAGACTCACGCCGGCTCTCCTACTGCATCGTCTTTTCTGGGCTGTCTGCTGTGCAGGCAGTTTAGGCGCCTCAAGCGGCCGATCCCGATCGGGGCGGCACGCGCTCCGAACGAAATATTACTCGTCAGTACACCCAGTGTGTTCCCGCTAAGCAAGCGCTTTGAACTGTGACCTGTGCAACGCAGCGTAATCGGAACTCGACGGTCCCGCAGAAGAGCGATCGCGGGCGGCTCCGGGGCGCGGCGGCTGCCGGCGCGCGGAGGGATCAGTCGCGCAGGCCGTTGAACCGGCCCTGGTGGTAGAGCAGCGGACGCCCCTCGCCGGCGGGGGCGCCGCAGACGACCTCGGCGAGGACGATGCGGTGGTTCCCGGCGGGGACCCGGTGCGCGACCCGGCAGACCAGCCACGCCAGGACGCCGTCGAGGACGGGCACGCCCTCGGGGCCGTGCCGCCAGACGGTGGGCGCACCGAACCGGTCGGCCCCGCTGCGGGCGAAGGTGGCCGCGAGTTCCCGCTGGTGCTCGCCGAGTATGTGGACGCCGACGTGCTCGGCCGTGGATATCGCGGGCCAGCTGGAGGCGCCGGTGCCGACGCCGAAGGAGAGCATCGGCGGGTCGGCGGAGACCGAGGCGAGGGAGGTCGCGGTGAAGCCGACGGGGCCCGTGCCGCCGGCGGCGGTGATCACGGCGACGCCCGCGGCGTGGTTCCGGAAGACGGTGCGCAGCAGGTCCGGGCCGGCGGGGCCGGAACTCCGGGAGGTGTCGAGGCCGGGGGTGGCCGTCATGGACGGGTCCTTCCGCGTGAGGTGGGGTGCGGGCCGGTGACTGCTCAACGGGCCGGACAACACGCGCTCGCCGTGCGGGCCAGGTCGACGTGGACCCGCGCGAAGAGAAGGAGTTCTGTGGGCATACGGTCAGACTGACGATAGCTGGCGCGTACAGTCAAGTGCCGCCCGGCGCCCGGCGGACGGCCCCCGCGGGCCGGGCACCTCACACCGCCTCGCCCAGTGCGGCGATCACGTCGGCCTTGCGCGGCAGCCCCGCGGCGCGCCGCACGATCCGTCCGTCCGTGTCGAGGACGAGCACGGTGGGCGTCTTGAGGATGCCGAGTTCGCGTACGAGGTCGAGCCTGGACTCGGCGTCGATCTCGACGTGGGTGACGCCGGGGACCATGTCCGCCACCTCGCCGAGCACCCGCCGCGTGGCGCGGCAGGGGGCGCAGAACGCGCTGGAGAACTGCACGAGCGTCGCGCGCGCGCCCAGTTCACCGCCGAGTTCGGCCGCGCCGAGCCGGTTGCCCTCGTCCCGCCCGCTCACGCGCACTCTCCCGCTCCGCCGCCGATGCAGCACTCCGAAGGCGCTCGCCAGTACGAGCACCGCGACGCACACCACAAGTCCGCTCATCCACGACGTCAGCGTTCACGAGACTGCAAAGATTCCCGGCGGCGCGCACCTGCCCCGGCCAGCGATGCTTGATGCATGGACATCGATGTGCGCGGACCCCGCTTCGGGGCCGCGGTGACGACCGTCGTGCTGGCGGTGGTGCTGCTGACCGGCAGCGCCTGGCTGCTGGCGTGGCAGACGCTGGCCTTCGCCCTGGGCGCGGCAGGCGGAGTGGCCCGTTCCCCGTACGGGCTGCTGTTCCGGACGGTGGTTCGGCCCCGGCTCGGTCCGCCGACGCGGTTCGAGGCGCCCGAACCGCCGCGGTTCGCGCAGGCGGTGGGCCTGGCGTTCGCCGTCGTCGGACTCGTCGGGCTCACCGCGGGGCCGCACTGGCTGGGACTCGCGGCGACCGGCGCCGCGCTGGCGGCCGCGTTCCTGAACGCGGCGTTCGACTACTGCCTCGGCTGCGAGACGTATCTGCTGGTCCGCAGGGTCACGGCCGGACGGGCGTAGCGGTACGGAAGGTGCGGGAGAGGGGACTTGGGGCGGGAGTGACAAGGATCTCGCTGTTCACCGGCACCGGGGGTGGCTCCCCGTCCGTTCTTGGGGCACGATCTGCGGCAAGCCGTGCAACCTACGGCCCCGTAACCTCCGCCGGGAGACCCCTCCCTCAGGCACAGAGAAGGGCCCGCCCCGCCCATGACAGAACTCGTCTACCGCCCCGTCATCGGTTTCGCCCTCACGCTGTTCAAGGCGTGGGACCTCAAGATCGACTGCAAGGGGTCGGAGAACATCCCGCGCTCGGGCGGCGCCGTTCTGGTGAGCAACCACATCAGCTATCTCGACTTCATCTTCGACGGCCTCGCGGCGCACCCGCAGAAGCGACTGGTGCGCTTCATGGCGAAGGAGTCGGTGTTCCGGCACCGGATCTCGGGCCCGCTGATGCGCGGCATGAAGCACATCCCGGTGGACCGCAAGCAGGGTGAGGCGGCCTACGCCCGTGCCCTCGACTCCCTGCGGTCGGGCGAGATCGTGGGGGTGTTCCCGGAGGCCACCATCTCGCCGTCGTTCACGCTGAAGACCTTCAAGTCGGGTGCGGCACGCCTGGCCCAGGAGGCCGGTGTGCCGCTGATCCCGATGGCGGTGTGGGGCACCCAGCGGCTGTGGACCAAGGGCCGTCCGCGCAACTTCGGGCGCAGCCACACGCCGATCACCATCCGGGTCGGCGAGGCCATGGAGGCGGCCCGCGACGCGCACATCGGCGCCCTGACGCAGCGGTTGCGCGAGCGCGTGCAGGAGCTGCTCGAAGCGGCCCAACGCTCGTACCCGGTACGGCCGAAGGGCAACGACGACACCTGGTGGGTGCCGGCCCACCTCGGCGGCACGGCACCGACGCCCGAGCAGGTGCAGGCGGCCGAGGCGGGCTGAGCCGGGCCGCGCGCCCCTCACGTCCCGGCGCGGCGAACGGAGTTGTCCGTCCGCCGTGCCGGGTGCGGGAGTTGGGGCGGGGCCGGTGCCCGTGCGGTCAGGACGCCGGGTCGGCGGGTGCCACCGCGATGCTCGCTCCCGGGCTGAACTTCTCCAGCAGTTCGGCCAGTTCGGCCCCGGCCGCCTCGACGTCGGCGACCGGCATCGGGGCGAGGCTCTCCAGCAGGAAGATGCCGGAGACGGTGTCCTCGGTGAGGCGGGTGCGCGGGCCCTGCCGCCAGTTCCAGCGGCGGCAGGTGACGCCCTCCTCGTCGCGCCACACGACCTCGCCCGCGTCGGGGTGTTCGACGATCCGCTCGCCGCCCGCGACGGTGACGAAGTCCTCGTCGCCGGTGGCTCGCACCAGTGTCATCGAGCCGCGCACGTGGTCGAGGTCCTCGCCGCCGACGGGGATCAGGTGGGCCACGCTGATCGCGTTGTAGAGGTCGACGAGCAGGTTGATCCGGGGCAGGCCGGCGTCCGACAGCGCCCTCTTGGCCAGCGCCTCCGCGGAGTTGCGGGTGCGGGAGGGCTTGGAGCCGAACGCCGTGTACACCTCCCGCCAGGCCGCCATGTGCGGGTCCTCGTGCGGGGCGCGTCCGGCCAGGCGCCCGGCGAGGCGCCGCGCGGCGTCGTCCAGGAGGGCCGAACTCGCCTCGGTGCTGGGCCCGTTGGTGAGACCGTGGGCCTCGATCGCGACGTGGGTGAAGCCCGGCGCCAGGGCGCGTACGTCGTCGGACACGGTGAGCGTGAGCGGAGGATTCATCGTGCTGGCCTCAAAGTGCGGTGGGGAGCGACTGCCACAGGTGGTCCCGGTCGGATGCCGCGCGCAGTGCCGCCAGCACGGCCGGGTGTGGTTCAGCGTACAGGACCCGATAGTCCAACTCATTGGACTCCGGTCGCGGGGTCCAGGCCAGCCGCTCCCCGTCGAGCGAGAAGCTCGCGTGCACGCCGGGCTTGTTGCCGCGCGGATCCTGCCGGTGCCAGCCGCCCCGGAAGCGCACGGCCACCAGCCCGTGCACGAGGTGCCCGCCGCCGTCGTCGTCGGCGAGGCGCTGGTAGCAGAGGGCCGTAGGGATGTCCTCCGCCCGCAGCAGGGCGGCCAGGGCGTGCGCCTTGGCGTGACAGATGCCGGTGCCCAGCTCCAGCACGTCGGAGGCGCGCCAGGTGACGCGGGGATCACCGCTGTCCCGGGAGTGCGGGACCGCGTCACGGACGTACTCGTAGGCCGCCCGTGCATAGTCATACGAGTCGGTCGCGTCGCCCGCGAGCCGGGCGGCGATCTCGCGCACCACCGGATGCCGGTGGTCGATGACCCCGGAGGCCGCCAAGTAGGCGGAGAGGTCAGGGGTGTTCTGGATCAGCTGCATGCAGGCAGAGCATAGAAATGCGACCACCCGCACGTCAATACATTTACGGGTGGTCGCATACTCATGCAGTCCTGCGATCGAGACGGTGAGGATGGCGCCGGCTAGCGCGCCATCTCCTCCTTCAGCGCGGCCACGAACGCGTCCACGTCGTCCTCCGTCGTGTCGAAGGCGCACATCCAGCGGACGTCGCCCGCCGCCTCGTCCCAGAAGTAGAAGCGGAACCGCTTCTGAAGGCGCTCGGTCACGTCGTGCGGGAGCCGCGCGAACACGCCGTTGGCCTGGACCGGATAGAGAATCTCGACGCCCGGCACCGCCCGCACGCCCTCGGCCAGGCGCCGCGCCATCGCGTTGGCGTGCCGGGCGTTGCGCAGCCACAGGTCACCGGCGAGCAGCGCCTCCAACTGCACGGACACGAAACGCATCTTGGAGGCCAGCTGCATGGACAGCTTGCGCAGGTGCTTCATGTGCCGCACCGCGTCCGGGTTCAGCACGAGGACGGCCTCGCCGAACAGCGCGCCGTTCTTCGTGCCGCCCAGGGACACGAGGTCGACGCCGGCCTCGGTGGTGAAGGCGGCCATCGTCGTGTCGAGCGACGCGGCGGCGTTGGAGATCCGGGAGCCGTCGAGGTGGACGGTCATGCCGTGCGCGTGCGCGTGGTCGCAGATCGCGCGGATCTCGTCGGGGGTGTAGAGGGTGCCCAGCTCGGTGCTCTGGGTGATCGACACGGCCTGTGGCATCGCGCGGTGCTCGTCGTCCCAGCCGTACGCCTGCCGGTCGATGAGGTCGGGGGTCAGCTTGCCGTCCGGGGTGGGGACGGTGAGCAGTTTGAGCCCGCCCATGCGTTCGGGGGCGCCGCCCTCGTCGACGTTGATGTGCGCGCTCTCGGCGCAGATCACCGCGCCCCAGCGGTCGGTGAGCGCCTGGAGGGCGACGACGTTGGCGCCGGTGCCGTTGAACACCGGGAACGCCTCGGCGCGCGGCCCGAAGTGGCCGCGCACGATCTCCTGGAGGTTCTCCGTGTAGTCGTCGCCGCCGTACGCGACCTGGTGGCCGCCGTTGGCGAGCGCCAGCGCGGCGAGTATCTCGGGGTGGGCACCCGCGTAGTTGTCGCTGGCGAAGCCACGGACCTCCGGGTCGTGATGGCGTCGCGCGTCGGTCCGCGCCGGGTTCGGAGGGTTCACGGCTTCTCGGTCAGCCACAGACGGTTTCCGTTCACTTCGGCGGCGGGCCTGCTCCAGACGCCGGCCACGGCCTCGGCGAGGTCGGTGACGTCCGTGAAGCCCGCGAACTTCGCGTTGGGTCGCTCGGCGCGCATCGCGTCGTGCACCAGCGCCTTGACCACCAGGATCGCAGCCGCGGACGTCGGCCCGTCGTCGCCCCCCTCCTTGCGGAAGGCGTCGGCCAGGGCGAGCGTCCACGCCTCGGCGGCGGCCTTGGACGCGGCGTACGCGGCGTTGCCCGCGGTGGGCGCCGAGGCACCGGCGGCGCTGATCAGCACGAAGCGGCCGCGGTCGCTGCGGGCGAGGGCGTCGTGGAAGGCGAGGGAGGTGTGCTGCACGGTGCGGATCAGCAGCTTCTCCAGCAGGTCCCAGTCGGCGAGGTCGGTCTCCGCGAAGGACGCGCTGCCGCGCCAGCCGCCGACGAGGTGCACGACACCGTCGACACGTCCGTACTCCTTCTCGATGCGGCCGGCCCACTCCTTCGCGGAGGCCAGGTCGAGCAGGTCGACGGTGTCGCCGACGACGGTCGCCCCGCCGTGCGCGTACCGGGCCGCGTCGACGGCCTCCGCGAGGCGCGCCGGGTCGTGGTCGGCGCCCACGACGACCGCGCCCGCCTCCGCGAGCCGGGTCAGCGTGGCCCGCCCGGCGGGTCCGCCCGCACCCGCGACCGCGACGACCGCTCCGTCCAGTGCGCCGCCGTTGCTGCTGCCGTCCGTCATGGCCTCTCCTGGGGTTCGCGGGCCGGGCGGGCGCCGCGGGCGGCGCCTCCGGTCGTGGTCACGCGGCGATCTGCTCGTCGCCGGCGCGGGCGGTGATGCCCCGCGTCGACGCGATGACGTTCTTGAGCTTCTTCGACAGGGCCTCGTAGAACATGCTCAGCGGAAACTCGTCCGGGAGCACGTCGTCGACCAGCTTGCGCGGCGGCAGCGTCAGGTCGAGGGCGTCCGGGCCCTTGGCCCAGCGGGAGCCGGGGTGCGGGGCGAGGTAGGTGGAGACCAGCTCGTACCCGGCGAACCAGTGGACCAGCTTCGGGCGGTCGATGCCGTCGCGGTACAGCGTCTCGATCTCGGCGCAGAGCTGGTTGGTGACCTGCGGGGCGCGGTCCCAGTCGATGTGCAGCTTGTTGTCGGTCCAGCGGACCACGTCGTGCTTGTGCAGGTACGCGAAGAGGAGCTGACCGCCGAGACCGTCGTAGTTGCGCACGCGCTCACCGGTGACGGGGAAACGGAACATGCGGTCGAACAGCACCGCGTACTGCACGTCGCGGGCCTGCGGGACGCCGTCCGCCTCCAGCTTCACGGCCTCCTTGAAGGCGGTGAGGTCGCAGCGCAGCTCCTCCAGGCCGTACATCCAGAACGGCTGCCGCTGCTTGATCATGAAGGGGTCGAAGGGCAGGTCGCCGTGGCTGTGGGTGCGGTCGTGGACCATGTCCCAGAGCACGAACGCCTCCTCGCAGCGCTTCTGGTCCTCGACCAGGGCCGCGGCCTCCTCGGGCAGCGCGATGCCGAGGATGTCGACGGCGGCGTCGGTGACGCGGCGGAAGCGCGCGGCCTCGCGGTCGCAGAAGATGCCGCCCCAGGTGAACCGCTCGGGCGCCTCGCGCACGGCGATGGTCTCCGGGAAGAGGACCGCGGAGTTGGTGTCGTAGCCGGCGGTGAAGTCCTCGAAGGTGATCCCGCAGAACAGGGGGTTGTCGTAGCGGGTGCGCTCCAGCTCGGCCAGCCAGTCGGGCCACACCATGCGCAGGACGACGGCCTCCAGGTTGCGGTCCGGGTTGCCGTTCTGCGTGTACATCGGGAAGACGACGAGGTGGACGAGGCCGTCCTCGCGGTGGGCGGCGGGCTGGAAGGCGAGCAGCGAGTCGAGGAAGTCCGGCACGGCGAAGCCGCCGTCGGCCCAGCGGCGCAGGTCCTTGACCAGGGCTGCGTGGTAGTCGGCGTCGTGCGGCAGCAGCGGGGACAGCTCCTCGACGGCGTCGGCGATCACCCGCACCGCGGCCTCGGCGTCCGCCGCCGCGGGGGCGCCCTCCGCGGCCAGGTCGATGGAGCCGTCCTTGGACTGCCAGGGGCGTACGCGCTCGACGGCATCCTTGAGCCGGGACCACGCCGGGTGGTCCACCACCCCGTTCACGGGAGCACCGGGCTCCTCGGTGGCCGTCCGCACAAGAATTTCCGTCATGTCCCATCCTCCACAGGCGAATCTCGCGTGTGCCTACCGTAGACATACGACGTTTCAGTCAGCAAGAAGATGTGCGGGAAATTATTCGGCGAACCGGGGGTAAGAGCCGCTTATTTTCCTGTCAGCTGTCTCACAGACCGACGCACTGGCGGTTTCGGAGCGTTCTCGGAGCCTTCTCGGAATGGTCTCGGTGGTCCCGGTGGTGTTGAGGGTCTCGGTGCGGTCCTCGGCAAGAGCCTGACACGGCGACGGCACGCGCGCGAAGGCACGGGCGCGGGGCGGCCGACCCGGCGCGCACCCCTCGGAGCGGTCCGGGCGCCGGGCACCGTTCGCGGTGAACGCCGTCGGCCCGGGTTCGTCCCGCCGCCTGGCCGTTAGGCTGCCGATCTGTCCCGTGGCACGGGCTCCGGCCGGTCCTCGGGCACGCAGAGCCGCCGTCGACGGAAAGCGAGTCGCGTCTTGAACTTCCTCACCATCGGCCACCGCGGAGTGATGGGTGTCGAGCCCGAGAACACCCTCCGTTCCTTCGTCGCCGCCGAACAGGCCGGCCTGGACGTCATCGAACTCGATGTGCACCTGAGCAAGGACGGCGCCCTCGTCGTCATGCACGACACCGAGGTCGACCGCACCACCGACGGCAGCGGGCCCATCGCCGACAAGACCCTCGCCGAGCTGCGCGCCCTGGACGCCGGGCGCGGGGAGCGGATCCCCGTGTTCGACGAGGTCCTCGACGCGGTGGGGGCACCGCTCCAGGCCGAGATCAAGGACGTCGCGGCGGCACGGGCGCTCGCCGACGTCCTGCGGGAGCGGGACCTGACCGGCCGGGTGGAGGTGTCGTCCTTCCACGAGGAGGCGATCGCCGAGACGTCGCGTCTGGTGCCCGGCGTACGCACCGCGCTGATCGCGAGCCACTACGGCCCGGACGTCGTCGGCCGGGCGACGGCGGCGGGCGCGGCGACCGTCTGCCTCAACATCCGCCGCCTCACCCTGGAGACCGTGGAGGCCGCCCGCGAGGCCGGCCTCGGGATCATCGGCTGGGTGGTGAACACCCCGGACCACCTGCGTCTGGTGCGCGCCCTGGAACTCGACGGCGCGACGACGGACTACCCGGAGATCCGCCGGTCGGGCCGCTTCACGGCGTAGGGACGACGCCGGACGTCCGCCGCGGGTGCCCCGACCGCCGCTCGGCTCAGGCCAGTTCCTTGACCAGCAGCTCGAACGCGAGGTCGTCGCGCTGCGGGATGCCGAAGCGCTCGTCGCCGTACGGGAACGGGGTCGTCCGTCCCGTGCGGCGGTAGCCGCGGCGCTCGTACCAGGCGATCAGGTCCTCGCGCACGGAGATCACCGTCATGTGCATCTCGCGGACGCCCCAGGTGTCGCGGACCTGGCGCTCGGCCTCCGCGATGATCGCCTTGCCCACTCCCCCGCCCTGCTCCCCGGGGCTGACCGCGAACATGCCGAAGTACGCGTGGTCGCCGCGGTGTTCGAGCTGGCAGCAGGCGATCACCCGCCCGTCGCGCTCGACGGTCAGCAGCCTGCTGTCCGCCGACCTGATCACGGCGAGGACACCCTCCGGATCGGTGCGCTGCCCCTGGAGGATGTCCGCCTCGGTGGTCCAGCCGGCCCGGCTGGAGTCCCCCCGGTACGCCGACTCGATCAGCGCGACGAGGGTGTCCGTGTCGGCCTCGGTGGCGTCGCGGCAGGTCAGTCCGGCGAGGAGGGTGTCCATGGTGTGCGTCGTCCGATCTGTGCGGGGGCGGTGCTCGTCCGGGGCCGGGCACTCCCGTGCGGCCCGGGTGACGGGACGAGCCTAGCGCCGGGTCCTAGGGTCGAGGCATGGTGCACGTACTGAGCAGCAGGACCCTTCTCCGTCCCACCGACCCCGACCGCTCCCGCGCCTTCTACGGCGAACAGCTCGGCCTCGCGGTGTCCCGCGAGTTCGGGACGGGACCGGAGCGCGGCACCGTCTACTTCCTGGGCGGCGGTTTCCTCGAAGTCTCCGGACGGTCGTCGACGCCGCCGTCCCCCGCGCTGCAACTGTGGCTCCAGGTCGAGGACGCCGCCGCGGCCCACGAGGAGCTGCTGGCCAGGGGCGTGGACGTGGTGCGCGAGCCGGTGAAGGAGCCGTGGGGACTGGTCGAGATGTGGATCGCCGACCCGGACGGCACCCGGATCGTCCTGGTGGAGGTGCCGGCCGACCACCCGCTGCGGTACCGGCCGGGCATCTAGGGACCGGGGCGCGCGGCCGGGGCGGCTTCCGGAGCGGCGTCCGGAGCGGCCTCCTCAGGCGCGCGGTCCGCCCAGCCGCCCCTCCAGCTGGCCGAGCAACTCCCCCAGACGGGCGGTGAGTTCACCCTGACTCTCCGCGTCCAGGCCGGACAGGACGACCGTCTCGTAGGAGAGCTGCTCGGGCATGATGCCGTCGACGAGGTCGCGGCCGTCCTCCGTGAGCCGGAGGTGGGCCACGCGGCGGTCGCGGGTGTCGCCGCGGCGCTCGATCAGGCCCCGTTCCGTGAGCTGCTTGATCCGCTTGGTGACGGCGGCGCCGGAGGAGAACGTCTCCCGCGCCAGTTCGCTCGGGGTCAGCTCGTGGCCGGTGCGGCGCAGCGCTCCGAGCAGGTCGAACTCGGCGCGGCTGAGACCTGCGCGCCGCAGCGGGGCGTCCTCGGCCTGCTGGAACAGCGCGGCGCAGCGGTTGATCCGCCCGATGATCTCCATGGGGCCGGTGTCGAGGCCGGGGTGCACGGTCCGCCACTGCCGTACGACGGCGGCCACCGTGTCCCGCTCGTCCGGGCCGGGGGCGTGGCCGGCCGCCTCCGTCGCCCCGTCGGCGATGCCGCCCTCGTTCGGCCGTCCGTTCGTCGCCGTCATGGCCGTACGTCCTCCGTCGTCATGCCCGTGTGCCGCTCAGGGCGCGCAGTCCCTGACGCCGTACCGTCGCGGCGAGCGTACGGTGTCCGGCGCCCTCCACCCGCACGACCCGCTCCTCGGGCAGGGCGCGCTGCCACCACTCCCCGGCGGCGGCGTCGGCCACGGCGCGCAGTTCGACCAGCGCGGCGGACAGGTCGCGCCGGGCCGCGACGAGGGCGGCGGGCGCGGGCTCGGGTTCCGCGACGAGCCGGGCCGCGTGCTCGCGGGCCCGCTCCGCGGCGGTGAGGGCGTCGTCGATACGGGCGCCCGCGCGCCGGTTGGTGACGACGATCCCGGCGGCGAGGCCCACGACGGCACCGACCAGGGTGTCCACCACGCGCTCGGTGATGAGTTCGCCGGGCTGCTGGTAGCGGGCGAACTCGCTGACGAGCAGGGCCATGGGGGTCACGCAGACACTGCCGAGCCAGTAGTTGCGGCCGATCAGCGCCTCGGCACCGAAGTTGAAGGCCAGGCAGCACAGCACCAGGGCGGCCTGGTGCAGGTGGGCGAGGGGCGCGACCGCGGCGAAGACGAGGACGCCGAGGAGGTTGCCGACGACGCGCTGCACGCCCCGGTTCCAGGTGAGGGTGATGTTGGCCTGGTAGAGCGACGCGGCGGTGACCAGCGCCCAGTACGGACGGCCGACACCGAGGGCGAGCGAGACGTACCCGGCGACCGCGCAGCCCAGGGCGCAGCGCACCGCGACGGGCGCGAGCGGACGCAGCCGGCTCCGCAACGAGGGCTTCGGGGCGCGCAGTTCGGTGTCGACGCCGAGCAGCTCGTCGACGGTCGCGGCGAGGTCGTCGGCCTCGGGCACGTCACCGGCGCCGCGCAGCCGGGCGGCCCAGCCGCGCAGCAGCTCCGGATCGGTGTCGGCGGGGGCGGACAGCGCGACCTCGGCGCGCACGACGAGCCGTTCGAGGTCGCGGCGGGGTGCCGAGCGGGCGCCGGTGGAGAGCAGGCTCTGCCAGGCGTTGTGCACGGCGCCGGCCGCCGCGGCCCGCGCGCGGGCGTGCCCGTCGGCGGTGCCCCGGGTCGCGGCGTACGCGGCGGCGGCGTTCAACGCCTGTGCGGTGGCGCGGCGTTCGGGCCCGTGCGGGCGAACCAGGCCGGGTGCCATGCAGACCACCCACGACCAGACGCCGGCGCCGACGGTGAGCGCGAGATGGCCGGGCACCTGGCCCAGGGTCTGCGGCACGAACAGCGCGGCGGAACTGACGAAGGCGAGGATCACGTTCCCGGGCGGGCCGACGCGGGTGGCCTCGCAGACCGTCTTCTGCGCGGCGGCGAGGAGGGCACCGACGCTGACCAGGACCACGGCGTTCGTGGTCAGCGAGGCGGACACCAGGGCCACGGCGATCCCGGCGAGCATCCCGAGCAGCACCCACCCGAGGACCCGGGCACGGGCGGCGTACGGGCGGTTGTGGGCGTAGAGCGCGCACAGCGACCCGGCCATCGTGTACATCGCGAGGTCGAGGCGGCCGAGGGCCAGCAGCGTGAGGTTGGGCGGGGCCACGGAGACCACCACGCTGAGGGCGGGCTTGAACCAGATGTCGGAGGGGCGTCCCAGCCGCAGGGCTCCCGCGAGGGGGAGACGCCGGACGCGCGATGTGCCGGAGGGGGTTCTCGTACGGGGCATGATGAACAAGTTTAGCAGGTGTTTTACTCGTAAAACATATGCTCCGACCTGCGACGCCACGCAGCGCGCTCCCTCCGTACCCCCTTGCGCTCGCGTGCGCTCGCGTGTGCGCCGCCCGGCCTGGGCATTCCTTGACCGACCGTCGGCCGACGGTCACCGACCGTCCAACGGGGGGCAGGGTGCACGGACCGGCTTCGCCCGGCTGGCTGCTGGTGGCGTTGTGCGCGGCAACCGGGTCCTACTGCCTGCTGCGGATGCGCAGCAGCGTCGAGCAGCAGCGCGTCGCCGCGGGCGGCGAGGCCGTCATGGGGTTCGGGATGGCGGCCATGGCCGTACCGGCCGCCGTCTTCGCGCCGCCCGCGTGGGCGTGGCCCGCCTACGCCGTCGTCTTCGGGGGCGCCGCGCTGCGGGCACTGGCCTCGGCGCGCACGAGCCCCCACCACCTGCACCACCTCGTCGGGACGGCGGCCATGGTCTACATGGCGGTCGCCATGTCGGTGTCGTCCGCGTCCTCCCCGGCGGGGCACCACCACGGAGCCACGGGTGTGCCGCTCGTGACGGGCGCGCTGCTCGCCTACTTCACCGGATACGTCCTGCTGGCCGGGGTGCGGCTCGCACCGGCGGGCCCCGCCTCCGTGTCCTCGGCGTCCTCGGCGTCCTCCCCGTCTCCCGTCCCCGCCGGGCCCTCCGTCGCGTCCGGCGGGACCGGCTGGGGAGACCGGCCGGAACTGGCGCGGGCGTGCCGGGTCTCGATGGGGATCTCGATGGTCGCCATGCTGCTGACGCTCTGACCTGCGGGCCCTCGCCCGCGAACCGGAGACCGCCCGGAAACCGCCCCGCCGGGGCACGGGTGGGCTGCGTCACTTTGCCGTGAGAAGGCGTACCCGGGAGCGGGGCGACGCTCTTAGGGTGCCTGCATGATGCTCCCCGCAGCACTGCTGCTGCTCGGCGCCGTGATCGCCGTCGTCGCCCCCAGGCTGCTCGCCCGGGGCGACTGGCCCGACCGCGAGCCGGTGGTCGCCCTGTGGGTGTGGCAGTGCGCGGTGGCAGCGGTCCTGCTGTGCTGCGCGCTGTCGATGACACTGAGCGCGGCCGTCGCCTGGCAGGCGGTCCGGGGGCACGTGTTCGGCACCGCCCCGCAGACCGTCACGGACGCCTACGCGCGGCCCGCCGGTGACCCGTGGGCGGCGGCCACCGCGGTCGTGCTCGCGTGCGGCGCCCTGTGGAGCGCGACGATGCTGGTCCGCGAGATCGTGCGGGCGGGCGCGGAACGCCGTCGCCGCCGCCTCGAACTCCTGGTGCGCGCACCGCTGTTGCCCGGCGAGGAGGCGGAGGGCGAGCGCCTCGTGGTGCTGGAGGGTGAGCGGCCCGGTGTCTGGTGGCTGCCGGGCACGACGCCCCGCCTGGTGATCACCACGGCGGCCCTGCGGCGCCTGAAGGGGCGGCAGTTGGACGCCGTGCTGGCACACGAGCAGGGCCACGCCCGCGCGCGGCACGACTGGCTGCTGCACTGCTCGGCCGCGCTGGCCGGCGGCTTCCCCCGGATCCCGGTGTTCGCCGCGTTCCGCGACGAGATGCACAGGCTCGTCGAGTTGGCCGCGGACGACCGCGCCTCGCGCCGTTTCGGCCGCCGCACCACGGCGCTGGCCCTGGTCGAACTCAACGAGGACCGTGGGGTGTTCGGCCCCTGCCCGGCCCCGCACGCGCACGTACCGCACCGGGTGCACCGGTTGCTGGCGCCCCGCCGCCGCCTCACGGCGGGCCGTCGGCTGCGGCTCACGGCCGTGGCCTCGCTCGTCCCGGTGATCCCCGTCCTCGTGGCGATGTTCCCCGGCCTGTGGGCACTTGGCTGACCGGGCGCCCCCGCCGACGCAGCGCGGCATCCGCCGATCGGGACGGCCCGCGACCGCGGAGGGCGGGAGCGGCGGCGAATAGGATCACGCCATGGATGCCGTGCTCTTCGACTTCTCCGGGACCCTCTTCCGCATCGAGTCCGCCGAGTCGTGGCTGCGGGCCGCGCTGACGGCGGCCGGGCTCACGCTCACCGAGGCCGAGTTGACGGAGACGGCACGGGCACTTGACCACGCGGGCGCACTGCCCGGCGGCACACCTCCGGCCCGCATCCCCCGCGAGATCGCCGACGTGTGGGAGACCAGGGACCGCAGCGCGGAACTGCACCGTACGGCCTACACCACCCTGTCCCGCCAAGTGCCGCTGCCCACACCGCAGTTGCACGAGGCACTGTACGACCGGCACATGGCACCGGCCGCCTGGACGCCGTACCCGGACACCCCGGAGGTGCTGCGCACGCTGCGGGAGCGGGGAACGAGGGTGGCCGTGGTCAGCAACATCGGCTGGGACCTGCGCCCGGTCTTCCGCGCGCACGGCCTGGACCCCTACGTGGACGCGTACGTCCTGTCCTTCGAGCACGGCGTCCAGAAGCCCGACCCGCGCCTGTTCGAGGCGGCGTGCGAGGAACTCGGGACGGCCCCCGGGCTGACCCTGATGGTCGGCGACGACAGGCGCGCGGACGGCGGTGCGGCGGCACTGGGCTGCGCCGTCCACTTCGTGGACCACCTGCCCGTGACCGAGCGGCCGGCGGGCCTGCGCCCGGTGCTCGACAGGGTCGGATGACACCGTACGGGGGCGGGCCCGCGCGCCCGGACCTCCGTCCGTGTCAGCCCTGGTAGCCCTCCACCTGCGACGACGGCCTCACCTGGGCCTCGTCGGGGTTCTCCCCGAACTCCTTGCGGGCACGCCGCTGGCGCAGCAGGTCCCAGCACTGGTCGAGTTCCCGCTCGATGTGTCCGAGACGCTGCTGCTCGGTCTCGGCGTCGATCTCACCGGTGGCGAGGGACTGGCGGAGCTTGTGCTCGTCCTCGACCATCTCCGTGATTCTCGCCAGGATGAGCTGTTCCGGTCGCTGTTCCATGTACGCGCGCCTCCTCGTGGGCAGTCGTCCTCACTCTAGGACGATTCCGCCCGGCGGGCCGGACCGGCCGGGCACGGCGAGGGACAGCGGGGCACGGCACACCGGCGGCGTCGTGGATCACGAAGTCGGCACGATTGGCGGAAACGCCTGCTGTGAGGCACAACTCCTTGCGTCGGGCGCCCACATGCTGTGTGGTGTCTCTCAACATCCACTGGTGCCGCATGCCCGACCGGGCAGTGCGCGTCGGTCTCGGGCGCTCCCCCGCTCCGCCCGAGACGACGGCACTCCGGGCCGGCCGGAGGGCCGATCCGGATGCGCTGAGTATAGTTGGCTGGCAGCCAGTCAACGCAGGAGTTACAGCATGTCCCCGCGGAGCGCATCGGTCAATGAAGAGTTGCGACGACGTTCCCGCGAGCGGCTGTTGCAGGCGGCGGTCGAGCTGGTCGGCGAGCGCGGCTACGACGCGACGACGCTCGGGGACATCGCGGACCGGGCGGGTTCCGCCCGCGGTCTGGTGTCGTACTACTTCCCGGGCAAGCGCCAACTGGTCCAGTCCGCGGTGCACCGGCTCATGCACCGCACCCTTGAGGAGTCGCTGGAGCGCGAACCGCGCACCGACGACGGCAGCGAGCGGATGGCCCGCGCCATCGACGGCATCCTGGGCCTGGCCCGGGACCGTCCGGTCCTGATGCGCCAGCACATGGCGGGCATCCTCCAGGCCGAGGGCTTCGTCCAGTGCCCTGAGCAGCAACGGCTGTCCGAGCTGCTGAGCGACACGGTCGCACGGCACGGCTCGCAGGAGGTCGAGGCCGACTACCCGATGCTGCGGGCCCTGCTCATGGGCGCGGTCTACGCGGCGCTGGTGCCGGGGGCGCCGATGCCGGTGACCGTCCTGCGGGCAGAGTTGTTCAAGCGGTACCACCTCGACTGGGAGTTGGGCGTCCCGCCGGACTCGGAGGCACCGGCGGGGCCACGGGAGGCGTCGGACCTGTCGCGGTTCTTCGCGACCGGCGTCCCCGGACCCGACGCCTCCGGGAACGGCGTTCCGTCGGAACCCCGCCGGTGACGGGCGCCCCGCTCCCGGTCAACCGCCCTGTTCAGCGCCGTACGTGACGTGACGTCAGGTATCCCGCGTCACGGGCCTGAGCGATCAGCCTGAGCGACCTGCGGCGGCTGCGGCCGGTCGCGCACATCACCGCCAGGACCGGGTCCACGCCCTGCTCCTGGGCCGCCCGGTACTCCCGCGCGGCAAGCCGGCACCCCTCGGCACCGCGCGGCCACGCGGGCCGCGCCCGCCGCGAACCGGCGCCCGCGGAGGGGGAGTTCACAGCTTCCGGATCCGCGCTCGCGTCCTGGGCACCCGAGGCCGGGGCGATCGGCGCCGGGGCGGTCGCGTCCGGCGCGGAGACGTCGGCGGGCACCGCGACGGGTACAGCGACGGGTGCAGCGGCAGACGTCCCGGCGGGCACAGCGGCGGGCATCTCGACGGACGGCCCGGCGGGCACCTGGATGCTCGGTACGGAAGCCGCCGCGGCAGGCGGCTCCGGGAGCGCCCCGGCCGGCGCCTCGGCGAGCACTCCCCGAGACGGCTCGTCGGGCCCCGCGGAGGACGGACCGGCAGGCCCCTCGACGGGCACCCCGGGCATGGGCGACTCCGCCGGCGCGCCCCCCTCTCCCAAGGACGGCACCGCCTCGGCGCCGACGGCTTCGAGCAGGGGGCGCTGGATCCAGTCGCCGAGTGCGGTCAGGTCCTCGCGGGTGAGGGCCGGGCGGGCACGGACGTCCTCGACGCAGACACATCCCTCCGACACCACCGCCAACGCGTCGACGAAGGCGCCGTCGGGGAACGCCAGCCGGACCTCGAACCACGACATGACACCGGCGGACTCCCGAACCTCCCACGCTGGCCGCACGGACACGACGCCGTCCGCCGGAATTCGACCGGAAAGATTAAGAAAGGATGCTTCTAGCACATACGCAACGTAACCGCATGATCACATTCCATACGAACTGACACACATCCCGGTACGGGGCTCACCCCGTCGGCGCAGCCACCCCCGCACGACCGCGCGGGCCGCGTGCCGAACAGCCGCGCCACGGCCGGAATTCGACGCCACGACGAAGAACGGGACGGCCGCGCGGCGGGCGCCACAATCCCCGTGGGCATGACACAGAGCGGCAACATCGCGGAAATCAACAAACTGTTCAAGGCCCATACGGTCTCGTCCTGTCTGGATATCTCGCACCGCCACCGCTCTCCCGCCCACTTGCTCTCCTGCTCTCCCGCTCTCCCGCTCAGCAGTTCGTCAGCCCGTTCGTCCTCCCCTCGAATCCGCCGCTCTGGAGCGCCCATGGCAACGACCGTTCCCGTACACCCCGTTGACGAGGTTCCCCCCGCACGGCAGCTCGCGGCCTTCGGGTTGCAGCACGTGCTCGCCATGTACGCCGGCGCCGTCGCGGTACCGCTGATCGTGGGCGGTGCGATGAAGCTGTCGCCCGCCGATCTCGCGTACCTAATAACCGCCGACCTGCTGGTCTGCGGCATAGCGACGCTCATCCAGTGCGTGGGCGTCTGGCGGTTCGGCGTCCGGCTGCCGATCATGCAGGGCTGCACGTTCGCGGCCGTGTCCCCGATGGTGCTCATCGGCACGACGGAGGGCGGACTGCCGTCGATCTACGGATCGGTGGTCGTCGCCGGCCTGGCCATCATGCTGCTGGCCCCCGTCTTCGGACGGCTGCTGCGGTTCTTCCCGCCCCTGGTCACCGGCACGGTGATCCTCATCATCGGCCTCTCCCTGCTGCCGACCGCCGGCGGCTGGGCGGCCGGCGGCGAGGGCAGCAAGGACTTCGGCGAGCCGAAGAACATCGCGCTCGCGGCGTTCGTCCTGGTCGTGGTGCTCGCGGTGCAGCGGTTCGCGCCGGTGTTCCTCAGCCGGATCGCCGTGCTGATCGGCATCGTCGTGGGCCTCGCCGTGGCGGTGCCGTTCGGGTTCACGGACTTCGGCGGGGTCGGCGACGCCGACTGGGTGGGCATCAGCACCCCGTTCCACTTCGGCCACCCCACCTTCCACGTGTCCGCCATCGTGTCCATGCTGGTCGTGGCGCTGGTGACGATGACGGAGACGACCGGTGACCTCATCGCCGTCGGCGAGATGACGGACCGCCCGGTCGAGCCGGGCCCGCTCGCCGACGGCCTGCGCGCCGACGGCCTCTCCACGATCCTGGGCGGCGTCTTCAACACCTTCCCGTACACCGCCTACGCGCAGAACGTCGGCCTCGTCGGGATGACCCGGGTGCGCAGCCGCTGGGTGGTAGCGGCGGCCGGCGGCATCCTCGTCGTGCTCGGTCTGCTGCCGAAGCTCGGCGCGGTCGTCGCGGCCGTCCCGGCGCCGGTGCTGGGCGGCGCGGGCCTGGTGATGTTCGGAACGGTCGCCGCGAGCGGTCTGCGCACGCTGGCCCGCGTCGACTTCTCGGACAACCACAACCTCACGGTGGTGGCGATCTCCGTGGCGATCGGCGTGCTGCCGGTGGGCGTGCCGACCCTCTACGAGCAGTTCCCGGACTGGTTCCAGACGGTCATGAACAGCGGCATCAGCGCCGGCTGCCTGACCGCGATCGTGCTGAACCTCCTCTTCAACCACCTGACCCCGAAGGCCGGTTCGCCCGCACCGGCGACTCCGGCGACGGACGCGACCGCCACGACGGACGTCACCGAGACGACGGACACGGCGGCGGTGGAGGCTGGTGCGCAGGGCGGGGTCCGTGCGGAGACCGGTCTTCCCGAGGGCGGCGGCGAACAGCCCGCCGAGGAGCCCCGGCAGGAGGTCGGCTAGGTACGGCGGCATCCGGCCCCTTCCGGCGCCGGAGCACAACCACCGCGTGAACGGCCCCTGTTGACGGAGGGCCGGGCCCGTCGCCCTCACAGGGCGGCGGGCCCCGCGGCCGTCGGAACCGGTACACGGTGAACCGGCGCGGGGGTGAACCGGCGCGGCCGGAAGGCGTCGTCCGAGGAGCCAACGACGGACCCGGCGGTCACCCAGCGGTCACCCGGCGGACGGCTCCGCGGAGATCCGGGCCCTCAACGACACGGCACGCGCGGCCTAAGCTCTCCCTGCGGCGGGACGCCCGACGTCCGCCCTCAACAGGCCCACGGCGAATCGGAGTTGTCCGGAATGACCGCCCAACTGTTCGCGCTCTGCTTCTCCGCCGCCCGGCCCGCGTCCCTCGCGCGGTTCTGGTCCGGCTTCCTGGGCTGGGAGTTGGCCACCGACCCGCGCGACGGTGTCGCCCTGCTGCCCGGCGACGACACCGGGTTCAGGATCCGTTGCCTGCCCACCCGGGAGCCGAAGACGGTACAGAACCGGATGCACTTCGACCTGACCAGCACGTCCCCGGAGGACCAGCGGGCGACGGTCGCCAGGGCCCTCGAACTCGGTGCGCGCCACACCGACGTGGGACAGCGCCCGGAGGAGGGGCACGTGGTCCTCGCCGACCCCGAGGGCAACGAGTTCTGCGTCATCGAGCCCGGCAACAACTTCCTCGCGGACTGTGGCTTCGTAGGGGCGCTGGCCTGCGACGGCACCCGCGAGGTGGGGCTCTTCTGGAGCGAGGCGCTGGGGTGGCCGCTGGTCTGGGACCAGGACCAGGAGACCGCGATCCGCTCCCCGCACGGCGGTCCGAAGATCACGTGGGGCGGTCCGCCGCTGATGCCGAGGACCGGCCGGGAGCGGCTGCACTTCGACCTCGCGCCGCCCGCCCAAGGGGACCTGCGGGCGGAGGTCGAGCGGCTCGTGGCCCTCGGGGCGACGGAGACCGGCGCGGGTCCCGGTCCGTCCGGCCGTGCGCTGATGACCGACCCCGACGGCAACGAGTTCTGCGTGCTGGCCCCCAAGTAGCGCCCTGTATTTGGGGGTTGTGGTCCGATCGTCAGTTGGTCGTGTGTCCCCACAGCGGGCCGAGGCGGGCCCATTCGGTGTCCCACCGGTCGATGGCGCGCCGCTGGAGGCGGCGGCGCAGAAGATGGCCGACGAGAAGCGGTACCGCCGCGGCGTTCAGGCCGGCCAGCACACCCGTCAGCGTGGCCCGCAGCCGCGCCTGGGAGGCGGTGGCCGGCTCGGTCACCAGCCGCCCCCGGGGGTCGGACCACACGGTGACCGGGGTGCCGACGGGGCTGCCCGCCCCCACCCGGACCTGTCCGGTGTGCACGGAGCCGTCGGCGGCCGTCCAGCGCACCGTGGTCTGGACGGTGTCGTCACGGACGCCGCTGCGCGCCTGGACCGTGCCGACGGGCGGCGCCTTCACCGTCACGCGGGCCACCACCGGCTGCCACGTGGCACGCTGCTCGGCCAGCCCCTGGTCCACGGAACGGGCGACCACCAGGCCGACCAGCGTCCCGGCCAGCACGGCCAGGACCCACGACGCCAGGCCGATCCAGGCGTCCGTCACATCGGCACGACGCTTGAGCGGATTGCGGCGCCAGCGCCACAGCCACACCCCGGGACCACGGAACGCCATCAACGGCTCCTCCTCTGAGCGCGCCAACACCCCCGAGAGGCACCGCCCGCGCGGCGGACCCCACCCCTCGTGCCCTGACCGTGTTCCCCCGTCCGGGCGATCCCATGGGTGGTTGCCCGTCCCGAGTTCCCGAACGGGCGATCGGTCTGCCGCGCCTTCCGTGACGCGCGCGTTGACCTGCGCCGACTCGGCATCCGGGGGACACTGTCAGGGGGTGGGAGCAGACTGACCGGTGTCCTGGACGAAGGCGTCGTGGAAGTGGTGGTCGGCATGTCCGAGGTCCTGCTCATGGTCGGGACCCGCAAGGGTCTGTTCGTCGGACGACGGCGGGCGGGCGCCTGGGAGTTCGACGACCACCCGTACTTCAACGCCCAGGCGCTCTACTCGGTCGCCGTGGACACCCGTGGGGAGCGGCCCCGCCTGCTGGCGGGCGGCGACAGCGCGCACTGGGGACCTTCCGTGTTCCACTCCGACGACCTCGGCCGTACCTGGACCGAGCCCGCCAGCCCCGCCGTCAGGTTTCCCCGCGACACCGGAGCCTCGCTGGAGCGGGTGTGGCAGCTCCACCCGGCGGCGGCCGAGCCCGACGTGGTCTACGCGGGCACGGAACCCGCCGCGCTCTACCGCTCGGAGGACCGCGGCGAGAGCTTCGAACTGGTGCGGCCGCTGTGGGAGCATCCGACGCGCTCGCGGTGGGTGCCGGGCGGCGGCGGCGAGGGCCTGCACACGGTGGTGACGGACCCCCGGGACCCGGCCGCCGTGACGGTGGCCGTGTCGACGGCGGGCGTGTTCCGCACGTCGGACGGCGGTTCGTCCTGGTCCCCCTCGAACTCCGGTGTCTCCGCGGTGTTCCTGCCCGACCCGGACCCGGAGTTCGGACAGTGCGTCCACAAGGTCGCGCAGGACGCCGTGGACCCGGACCGGCTGTACCTCCAGAACCACTGGGGTGTGTACCGCAGTGACGACGCGGGGGCGCACTGGACCGACATCGGGGAGGGGCTGCCGTCCACGTTCGGTTTCGCGATGGCCGCCCACCCGCACCGCGGCGACACGGCCTACGTCTTCCCGATCACGGCCGACGCCGACCGGGTCCCCGCCGGCCACCGGTGCCGTGTCTTCCGCACGTCGGACGCGGGCCGCAGCTGGGAGCCGCTCTCGGCGGGCCTGCCCCGCGCGGACCATTACGGGACGGTGCTGCGCGACGCGCTGTGCACGGACGACGACGACCCGGCGGGCGTCTACTTCGGCAACCGCAACGGCGAGTTGTACGCCTCGACGGACGACGGCGACACCTGGCGGCAGCTCGCCTCGCACCTGCCCGACGTGCTCTGCGTCCGCGCGGCGGTGGTGAGTTGAGCACCCGGCGGGCTCCCGGGTCCGCGCGGACCTCGCGGACCGCGTCGGCTACTGCGCGTCGGAGGGCAGGCTCCAGTCCACCGGCTCCGCGCCCTGCCGCACGAGCAGGTCGTTGGCCCTACTGAACGGACGCGAGCCGAAGAAGCCCCGGTCGGCGGACATCGGCGACGGATGGGCCGACTCGATCGCCGGGTACTCGTCGAGGAACGGGCGCAGGTTGCGCGCGTCGCGCCCCCACAGGACCGACACCAGCGGCTTGCCGCGGGCCGCCAGGGCACGGATCGCCTGCGCGGTGACGTCCTCCCAGCCCTTGTCCCGGTGCGCGCCGGGGCGGCCCGGGGCGGTGGTCAGCGCCCTGTTGAGCAGCAGGACGCCCTGCCGGGTCCAGGGGGTCAGGTCGCCGTCGCGCGGTGCCGGCGCGCCGGTGTCGGCCTGGAGCTCCCGGTAGATGTTGATCAGGCTTCCGGGCAGCCGCCGCACCTCGGGCGCCACGGCGAAACTGAGGCCGATCGCCATGCCCGGAGTGGGGTAGGGGTCCTGCCCGACTATCAACACCCGGACGTCGTCGAAGGGTTGCTGGAACGCACGCAGTACGTTCTTCCCGGACGGCAGGTAGGTCCGGCCCGCCGCGATCTCCGCGCGCAGGAAGTCGCCCATGCGGGCGATCTGACCGGCCACCGGCTCCAGGGCCTTCGCCCAGCCGGCTTCGACAAGTTCGTGAAGAGGTTGTGGTGCCACAACCCGAACTCTACTGATCCCCGGCAGGGCGCCACGCCCCGTACCGGCGTACTGCCGCCCCGGGCCGCCACCTGGGGCTAGCCTTCCTCTTCGTCGCGTCCGAACTCGCCGTCGGCGCAGAGGATTTCAGGGAGAAGAGGGACTGGTGACCCGCCCACAGAACGACCGCTCCGGCGGCACCGGTCCCGCCGACGGCTTCCTCGCGGTCGACTCGGGCGGTTCCGGGCTGCGCGTCGTCGTCGGCGTCCCGGGCCGCGCGCCGGGTGCGCCGCTGGAGTCGCGGCTGCCGGTCCGCACCGGGCCGCGGGGCATCGACGCGGACCATCTGATGGCGCAACTCACGCCCATGGCGCGCTCGTTGATGGCGCCCCTCGGTCTGGTCCGGCTGCCGACCGCCGTCGTCGGAGCGGCCGGGCTCGCCGGACTCGGGGAGGCCCTGCGCGCCGATCTGCCGGACGCCCTGGCGCGGGCGTTCGGTGTGCGGACGCTCGCCCTGGCCGCCGACGCCGTCACCGCGTACGCCGGGGCCCTCGGCCCGCGCCCCGGCGCGGTGGTCGCCGCGGGTACGGGGATGATCGCGACCGGCACCGACCTGACCCGGTGGCGTCGTGCCGACGGCTGGGGGCACCTGCTCGGGGACTGCGGCGGCGGCGCCTGGATCGGCCGGGCAGGCCTGGAGGCGGCGTTGCGTGCCCACGACGGACGGGACGGCGGTTCCGTACCCCTGCTCGCCGCCGCCGAGGAGTTCTTCGGCCCCGCCGCCGAGCTGCCCGGGAGGCTGTATCCGCGCGAGGACCGGGCCGCCGTGCTGGCCTCGTTCGCACCCCGGGTGGCCGCGCTCGCCGGGGACGACCCGGTCGCCGGCGGCGTCGTGCGGACCGCCGCACGGCACATCGCGGAGTCGGCGGCGGCGGTGTGCCCCACCGAAGGAGCGGTTCGAGTCGCCCTCACCGGGGGCCTGTTGAAGCTCGGCGAGGTGCTTCTCGGGCCGCTGGAGGCCGAGTTGTCGCGGCGGCTTCCGCACGCCCGGCGGGTGGCCGCCGAAGGGGATCCGCTGCACGGCGCCGTCCGCATCGCCACCGATCTGGCCGCCGGCTCGACGGTCCTGCCGCAGGACGAGCTGCTGTTGCGGATCTCCCGAACGGAACAGGCGTAACAGACACGGCAGATGAAGCGCCCGAAAAAGGGACGAACGGCAAGAAGTCGGCAGTTCGCACGGGGCAGGCGACCCAACAACCGTCCTCGTGCGCACTCGTGACCGCAGGCGGGTCGGCGGTCGGCGTAGGGGGTCTCACCTCGGACGCAATCGATCCGTCCGGAAACAGTCAGACAAAACCGGACGGATAACGCTCACCTGTACCCTCCCCGAACAGGGCAACCCGGTAAGCCAGTAACATGCGGCGCCATGAGCTCCCCCACTGGGCCCGCGTCCGGCCTGCCTGTACGAATGCCGCGCCCCCGCCAGCCCGGCCGCCACCGTCGGCCCGAGCCGCTGGCGGCGCCCGAGGGTGCGCCCGCGCTTGTTCTCGCCGTGCCCGGCACTCCCAGTGCCGCCACGCGCAGCCTCGCCGAGGAGGTCGTGAGCATCGCGCGCTCCGAGCTGCCCGGCCTCGATGCCCGGATCGGCTACCTCGACGGCGACGACGACGAGTTCCCGACCCTGCGGTCCGTGCTCGCGCGTGCCTCCGAGGAGCGCACCGCCCGCTACGAGCAGGCCAAGTCCGCGGGCCTCGACGTCCAGGAGCCCGACGGGCCGGTCGGTGTCGTGGTGCCGCTGCTCGCGGGTCCCGACAACGCCCTGCTGCGGCGGCTGCGCCAGGCCGTCATGGAGAGCCGCGTCGCTGCTGAGCTGACCGACGTGCTCGGCCCGCACCCGCTGCTCGCCGAGGCACTGCACGTGCGGCTCTCGGAGGCCGGCCTGGCCCGCGCCGACCGCGCCCGCCTGTTCACCGTGGCGACGGCGGCGGACGGCATCATCCTGGCGTCCGTCGGCGGCGACGAGGCCGTGCAGGCGGCGGGCATCACGGGCATGCTGCTGGCCGCGCGGCTGGCCGTCCCGGTGATGGCCGCGGCGCTGGACCAGGAGAACTCGATCCTGTCGATCGCGGAGCAGCTGCGCGCCTCGGGGTCCCAGCAACTGGCGCTCGCGCCGTACCTGATCGGCCCGGAGGTCGACGGGGAACTGGTCGCGGCCGCGGCCAAGGAGGCGGACTGCGCGGCGGCCGAGCCGCTCGGCCCGTACCCGGCGATCGGCAAGCTGGTGCTGGCCAAGTACACGACCTCGCTGGGCATCGCACCGCAGCAGGCCCAGGGCACTCCGGCCCACTGACCGACGGCCGCGCGGCACGCGGCCCGCGCGGTGGGTACCGAACCCGTACGGGGCCTGCCCCTCCTGGTCGAGGAGGGGCAGGCCCCGTACGGGTTTCCGCATGACCGCCGGGCCGGCGGCCGGTCAGCCAACGATCACGCAGGACGCGGCCGTGACGTCGATCGCGCCCCGGAGCACCGGCAGTCCGGTGGCCTCGTCGAGGGCGAACCAGGTCACGTCGCCCGACCGCTCGTTGGCGACGTAGAGATGTCCGCCCGCGACGGTGATCGCCCGCGGCCAGTGACCGCCGCACGGCACGGTGCCGACCAGACGCAGCTCCTCACCGTCGGCGCCGACGGTGAACACGGACAGGACGTCCTCCCCGCGCGTGGCCGTCCACACGAAGCGGCCGTCGGACGAGACGGCGATGCCCGAGGGGTAGGCGTCGCCCGCCGGGGCGACCGGCAGGACCGACGTCTCGGTCAACGGCTCCAGCGCGCCCGACTCCGCGTCCCAGCGGCAGACGGTCACGGTCGGCGTCAGCTCGTTCACGACGTAGGCGTGGCGGCCGTCGGGGTGGAAGGCGAGGTGGCGCGGCCCGGAGCCGGGGCGCAGCGCGACCTCCCGGGTCACCCGCGGGGCACCGTCGGCCAGCGTGCACACCCGTACCGAGTCGGTGCCGAGGTCGACGCTGACGGCCCACCTCCCGCTCGGGTCCGGCTGCACCTGGTGGGCGTGCGGACCCTGCTGGCGGCGCTCGTAGGGGCCCGAACCGGTGTGCCGCAGCACTCCGGAGGCGGCGTCGGCGAGAGCACCGTCGGGGCGCAGCGGGACGGCGGTGACGCTGCCGGAACCGTAGTTGGCGGTGAGGACGTGCCCGTCGTACAGGCTCAGGTGGGTGGGGCTGCTGCCGGCGACGCGCACCGGGCGACCGGCGAGCTCGGGCTTGTCACCGCCGACGCGGTAGGCGGCGACCGCGCCGTCCGCGGTCTCGCTGACCGCGTAGAGCGTGCCGCCGTCGGGCGACAGGGCCAGGTAGGAGGGGTCGAGCACGCCGTCGACGCTGCTCAGCGGGGTCAGCGCGCCGCTCTCCGGGTCCCGCGCCGTGATGACGACCCCCGGGCCGCCCGCGGCCGTGAAGGACCCGATGAACGCCCGTTCCCGTCGCCTGCCGCCGTCTGCCACCGCTGTCCCCTCTCGCCGGGTGCTCGTCGGGGGTGACGGTAGCAGTCGATCAAACGCGGTCTAGACCAAGCGGGACGGCGCACTCGGCGCGGCTCGGGGGTTCGGGCGGCTCGCGGGAGGGTGACGGTGGGGAAGAAGGCGGGCGCGCGACGAGCACGGGTGTGAGGCGGCCGCCCCGGACGTGACGTGGCGCGGACGGCCGCCCGGCCCTGCTCGTGGCCGGAGCGAGAGCGCGACGCGGGAACGCGGCGGAGCCACGGCCGCCCGAGAGCCGGACCGCCGGGTCGCGGGCGCGCCCCCGGCGCCCCGCCGCGACGCGGAGTGACGGTCCCGCCGAGGGCGGCAGCGGTCAGGCGTCGACCAGGCCCGTGCGTGAGCGGACGCGCAGCGGTGCCGCCAGTTCCGCGAGCGCCCGTTCCACGCCGTGGAGGTGGGCGAGGGCCGGGCCCTCCGCCGGCGGCGACGGCGCGAGGCCGCCGTCGTGCCCGGAACCGCCGTCGGTGAGTGCCTCCACCGCCGCCTCGACCCGCCAGCAGGCGGCGGCGAGGCGGGCGTCGTGCGAGGCCTCGGGATCCGCCGCGACCGTGACGAGTCCGCGGATCTCCCGGGCGCACTCGTCGAGCAGTGCCAGCACCCGCCGGGCCCGCCGCCTGCGCTCGCGCAGAGGGTTGAGCGGATGGACGAGCGGTGCGACGGCGAGCCGCACCCGGCCCAGGAGTTGCTCCAGCTCGGCCACGCGCGGGGCCGGGTCGGCGCCCTCGGTCCCGGCCAGCCGGGCTGCGGCCTCGGCGGTGCACGCGTGGACGCAGCGCAGGGCGCGGGCGATCCAGGCGTCGGTGACGGCGTGGGTGGTGACGGGCAGGACGAACAGCACGGCGAGGGCCGCGCCGAGCGCCCCGACGCCGGTCTCCGCGAACCGCAGCGCGAGCAGGCCGGGTTCGAGGACACCGAGGAGCCCGTAGAGCAGCCCGGCCATGAAGGTCACCCAGAGCATCATCCAGGTGTACGAGACGGCGGCGGTGTAGAAGATGCCGAAGACGCAGACCGCGACGAGAACCGCCGTGGGCGCCTCCGCACCGCGCACCGGCACCGCGACGAGCAGCCCGAGCCCGATGCCGAGCACGGTTCCCAGGACCCGGCGGAAACTCCGGACCAGGGTCTCGCCCCGCGACGCGGTGTTGACGAACACCCACCACGTGGCGCCGACGGCCCAGTACCAGCGCTGTCCCGAGATCAACTGGCCCGCGACGAGGGCGAACCCGGAGCCCGCCACGGCCTGCACGGCCTGCCGGGTGGTCACCCGTGCCAGCCCGCGTCCGGGTGCCGGGGCGGGCACCGGCACGGGCGGACGACGGCGCTCGTAGCACCAGAGGCCGAAGCGGACCGCGGCCGCCGACAGCACACCGAGGAGCACGGCCGCGTACTGCTCGGGCAGGTCCCCCGCGGTGGCGTGCACGAACTGCGCGATGAAGTACGTCATGAAGGCGAACACGCCGAGGCTGTGCCCGCGCGGCCCCCACCTGCGCGCGTACACACCCGCGCCGACGACGGCGAGGAAGGCGAGGTCACGGGCGACCGCGTGGTCGTGCAGGAGCGCCGCGAGGGTGAGGACGGGCAGGCCGACGACGGGCAGCAGCGCGGTGGTGGCCGCCTGCCGGCGGACGGTGGGGTCGGCGACGGTGAACAGGGCGAGCAGCGCGGCGAGCCCGCCGGTGACACCGCCGGTGAGCGAGTGGCCCACGAGCGCGCACACGGCGACGGCGAGACCGATGCCGAGGACGGCCCGCGCGGCGAAGCGCAGCCTCGTCCGGCCCGGGTCCGGCGCGACGAACATCCTTCTCAGCACGGCTTCCCGCCCCCTCCGCCCAGTGGCATGAAAAAGGCGCCGCGAGATCCGCAGCGCCGTCGACCCGTCCATGGAAACACCCGCTCCCCCGACTGCTCAAGTGATCTCCGATTCACTGGTCCATTGGCCCACCACGGTCGAGGGACATCGCGCCGACGGGGTGCCAACGGCCTACGGCGACCGGCCCACTGGAAGGCCCCCTGCCTGGGCCATTGGTACAGTCACCGCCGAACCGAGGCAGACGAGAGGCCGGTACGACCGTGGCAGTGGACGAGCTCGACACCCGCATCCTGCGGCTCCTGATGGACCGGCCGCGCACCAGCGCGCGCGAGTACGCGCGCGTGCTCGGCATCGCCCGGGGGACCCTTCAGGCCCGGCTCGACCGGCTGGAACGGGACGGCGTGATCACCGGTACGGGGCCGACGCTGTCCTCGGCGGCGCTCGGCCACCCGGTGCTCGCCTTCGTGCACATCGAGGTGACCCAGGGGCACCTGGACGACGTGGGCGACGCGCTGGCCGCGGTCGCGGAGATCGTCGAGGCGTTCTCGATCACCGGGGGCGGCGACCTGCTGACCCGGGTGGTGGCGCGGGACAACGCGCACCTGGAGGACGTGATCCAGAAGCTCATCAGCCTCCCCGGAGTGGTCCGCACCCGCACCGAGGTCGCCCTGCGCGAACGCGTCCCGTACCGGCTGCTGCCCCTGGTGGAGTCGCTCGGACGCGAGGCCGCGGCCCGGCCGGCGCACGCGTCCGCGCAGAGCCCGGCGCAGGGCCAGGCGCAGGGCCAGGCACAGGCGCAGGGCCGGACCCGGGCCTGACGGCAGCGCACGCCCCTCCGTTCACCGCCGTCGGGCGCCCTCGCCCGACGGTCACGCACGCGGACGGCCCCGCACGGCGAGTGCCGTGCGGGGCCGTCCGGCCGACCGGTTGCGGGAGCGGCGCGTGCCGCGACCGGTCGACGTCAGCGCGTCACTCCCCCGCGCCCTCGGCGACCGCGGCCGGGGCCGTCGGCGTCGCGGTGGCCGTGGCGGTCGCGGGGACCGCCGCGGCGGCGTCCGTTCCCGCCCCCTTGTCCGAGGGCGCGTCGAAGCCGCGCAGCGGGACGTGGCGGATGAACAGGGCGACGACGATGCCGACGACCGCGGCGGCGGCGCCCCAGACGAACGCCTTGTCGATACCGTCGCTCACGGCGTCCGCGAAGAGCTTCTGGACGTTGTCGGGCAGCGACCGCAGCATCTGCGGGGTCATCTGCGCCACCGACCCGGAGTCCGCGCCGCCGGCGGCCGAACCCGCGCTCGACTTGAAGGAGTCGGCGAGGGTGTTCGTGTAGAGGGCGCCGAGGATGGACACGCCGAGCGAGCCGCCCATGTTGCGCAGGAAGGTGGCCGCACCGGTGGCGGCACCGACGTCACGCAGCGGCGCGCTGTTCTGGGCGATGAGCATGGTGGTCTGCATCAGGCAGCCCATGCCGGCACCGAGCAGCACCATGTAGGACGAGGTGAGGGTGCGGGAGGTGTCGGGGCCCATCGTGGCGAACAGCGCCAGTCCCGCCGACATCAGCACACTGCCCACGATCGGCAGCGCGCGGTAGTGGCCGGTGCGGCTGATGAGCGCGCCGCCGGCCAGCGAGACCACCATCGCGGCGAGCATCATCGGCATGAGCAGCAGACCGCTGTTGGTGGCCGAGGAGCCCTGCACGTACTGCTGGAACTGCGGCAGCAGCGTCACGCCGCCGAACATCGCGAAGCCGACGACGAAGCTGAGGGCACCGGCGAGGCTGAAGTTGCGGTTGGCGAAGACCGACAGCGGCATGACCGGCTCGGCCGCGCGTCGCTCGACCGCGACGAAGGCCAGGAAGGCGACCACGGTGACGACGCCCAGGCCGATGATCACCGCCGAGCCCCAGTCGTACTCCGTGCCGCCCCAGCTCGTGATCAGGACGAGGGTGGTGATCCACACGGTGAGCAGCGCGGCACCGCTCCAGTCGACGCGCACCTTGCCCGAGGTGTTGCGGGGCAGCTTGGCCAGGACGAACCAGCAGACCACGAGGGCGACGATGCCCAGCGGGAGGTTGACGTAGAAGGCCCAGCGCCAGTTGAGGTGGTCGGTGATGAAGCCGCCGGCCAGCGGGCCGCCGATCATGGCGACCGGCATGACCGCCATCATCACGCCCTGGTACTTGCTGCGGTCGCGCGGCGGCACGATCTCCGCCAGGACCGCCATGACGCCGACCATCAGGCCGCCCGCGCCCAGCCCCTGGAGCGCGCGGAACCCGACCAGCTCCCCCATGTTCTGGGACATGCCGCAGAGCGCCGATCCGACGAGGAACAGCGCGATGGAGGAGAGGAAGGTGACGCGACGGCCGAGCAGGTCGCCGAGCTTGCCCCAGATCGGGGTCGCCGCCGTGGAGGCGAGGACGTATCCGGTGGTCACCCAGGACAGGTGGTTCAGGCCGCCGAGGTCACCCACGATCGTGGGCAGCGCGGGCGCCACGATCATGTTGTCGAGCATGGCCAGCAGCATGGCGATGACCAGGCCGCTCATCGTCACCATGATCTCGCGATGGGTGAAGCGCGGCGGCGGGACCGCCTCGGTTGCGGCCTTCTCGGTCGCGGTCTGCGTCACGGCTGGTGCCTTTCAGCAAAGAAGCGGGAAACGGACTTCCGGATCGATCCCCCGAGAGCCCGAACGCGTAATTCGAACAATTTGACGGCCGTTCGCGGGTGCGGGTCATCGCGGTCCGATCCGCGCGCGTGTGAACACCTGCCGCACCGCGGAATCACGCCGTACTTACCGGCCGTTAAGTAGATTACTTGTCGCCCGGTAAGTTGGCAAGCAGACGCCGTCCGGCCACGATCGGCGCAGGAGCCGCGCGCGTGACGCCGGCATCAGGGAACGAGGACGCGATGGCAGCGACAGGACATCGGCGGGGCAGTGAGACCAAGGCCGAGATCCGGGACGTGGCCCTCGAACTGTTCACCGACCAGGGCTACGAGGCGACCTCGCTGCGGCAGATCGCCGAGCGCCTGGGCATCACCAAGGCCGCCCTGTACTACCACTTCAGCGGCAAGGAGGACATCGTCCGCGCGATCTTCGCGAAGCACCTGGACGACCTCGACGCCCTGGTCGCCTGGGCCGGGGCGCAGCCGCGCGGCCCGGAGCTGCGCGTGCGCGCGGTGGACCGGATGGTCGACCTGATGACCGAGGAGGGCATGCAGGCCATGCGCTTCGCCCTCGCGAACCAGCGCGTCCTGCGGGAGCTCGGGCCGGGCCAGGAGAACGTCTTCGCCCGGCTCACCGAACTCTTCGAGATCGTGACCGGTCCGGACGCCTCGGTGGAGGAGGCGCTGCGGCTGCGCGCCGCGCTGCTCAGCGCCAACATCGTCCTGCTGGCCGCACAGGGCCTGGCGGCCACCGACACCCAGATCCGCGCCGTGGCCCGGGACGTCGCCCGACTGCTGGTCCCGGCCCCGGACAACCCCGACGACACGGTCGACTCCCGCTCCGCATAGGGCCGTTGGGACACGGGCACGCCACCGGGGCGCCGTCCGGCACGACGGCCGGGCGGCGCCCCGGCGGCCGACCGAGCTGTCCGCGAGGCCGGTTGGGTGCGCTCGGTGGCCTGCGGTGAGGTGGACCCGCCCGGCGAGGACGTCGCGCGGGCCGACGGGCAACGCCCCACGCCACGGGCGCCCGGCGCCGTGGTCCAGGTGCCGTTTCCGGTTTCCCCGTACGGGAGTTGACGCAACGGGACACGCGGGGTGGCCTTGTCGCTCCGGCCCGACACGGGGGCGACCCGGCCGTGGGCGGCGAGGGCCTTGTCCGCGAACCGGACGCCGGCCGGCTTCCTGCCGGATGCGCCGAGGTGCACCCGCGCGACGTCCGCACCGGATGGTACGGCCGGTGTCGGTGACGTCGACGGTCACGTCGAGGCCCCCGTCGTGGCCGCGCACCCCGTGCCGGTGACGACGGAAGCAGGACAACTGCCGTCGGCGCGTCGGCAGTTCACCAGCTCGCGTGGATCTGACGCCGTGCGGCCTCCCCGCGGCGGGCACGGACGACGGATGCGGCGGAGCCGCCCGCGCGTTCACGCGGCGCAGACCGAGAAGCTCCCGGGTTCGCCTCCGGGGCGCACAGGGCTGCGCCCTCCCGGTTCCGCCCCCCGGTCCGGCGTTGCGCCGGTTGCAGCAGCCCGGAAGGCCGCGGCGGCGCGGGCACCGGACGCTGGGCGGGCACCCTCGGACCACCTCGGGAGAGAAACCGATGCCCTCACGCACCGCCCCGCGCCGCCGCCCCCGGCTGCGGCACGTCTGTGTCGCTGCCGGCCTCGCCGCCGCGGCCTGCCTCACCACCCTCCAGCCGGCCGGAGCGGCCACCGCCGACGGCGACCGCGACCTGCACCGCCGGCTCGACCGGCTCGTGGCCACGCCCGGCGGGCCGCCCGGTGTCATCGCGGTGCTCCGCGACGAGAAGGGCAGCCGCGTCCTGCGGTCCGGCACCGCGGACCTCGCGACCGGGCGGCCGCCGGGCGCCGACGACCACATGCGCGTGGCGAGCGTCGCGAAGGCGTACAGCGGAGCGGTGGCGCTCAGCCTCGTCGACCGGGGCGTGCTCGGTCTCGACGACACCCTGCGCGACCGGCTGCCCCGCCTGCCCGCCGCCTGGGGCAAGGTGACCCTGCGGCAGCTGCTCAACCACACCAGCGGGCTGCCGGACTACACCGAGGCCCCCGGCTTCATCGCGGCGGTCACCGCCGACCCGCACCACCACTTCGACTCGCGGCGCCTGCTGGACTACGTGGCCGGCGATCCGCTGCGCTTCCGGCCCGGCAGCAGCTACCGGTACTCCAACTCCGACAACATCGCCGTCGCCCTCATGGCCGAGCAGGCGACGGGCAGTCCGTACGAGCGGCTGCTGCGCAGCCTGGTGTACCGGCCTCTCGCCCTGCGCGACACCAGCCTGCCGCAGGGCTACCGGTTGCCCTCCCCGTACCTCCACGGCTACGACGTGACGCCGCCCGCCGCGCCGGAGGACATCAGCGAGGTCCTGAGCGCCTCGGGCGTCTGGGCCTCCGGCGGGATCGTCTCCACCCCGGCCGACCTGAACCGCTTCGTGCGCCCCTACGCGGGCGGGGCGCTCTTCGGCGACCGTACGGTGCGCGAGCAGCGACGCTGGCGCGAGGGCGCGTCGGAACCGGCGGGGCCCGGCAGGAACGAGGCCGGCCTCGCCCTCTTCCGGTACACGACCCGGTGCGGCGTCGTCCTCGGGCACACCGGCAACTTCCCCGGGTACACGCAGTTCGCGGCGGCCACACCCGACGGACGCCGCGCCATCACCTTCTCGATCACCACGCAGACCAACAAGACGCAGAAGCCGGAGCTGCTGCGCCAACTGCGCGCCGTGCAGGAGGACTTCGTCTGCGCACTGCTGCGCCGCAAGGCCTGACCGAGGGCCGCGCACCGCCCCGACGGGCCCGTCCGGCGAGCAGCCGGGCGGGCCCGTCGGTCGTGGGGCGCCGGCGCGCGGGAGGGTCAGCGCACGTGGACGGTCACGGTGACCGTCTTGAGGACGGCGGGCAGCTTGGTCGTGTCGACCTTGAGGATCTCGCCGTTGTCGGTCTGCCCGGTGGACGGCAGCGTCTTCTGGTGGACGGTCCACTTGCCGTCGGGGTCGACGGCGATCGTGTCGATCCCGAAGTCGTTGTCGTCGGAGAGGTAGAGCGTCCTGCCGCCGTCCGCGGTGGCGACGCCCTCGACCTTGTCGTGCCCGAAGAAGGCGCCGCTCGGGTCGAGTTGGCTGACCAGCGAGCCGAGGTCGACGTAGGTCTGCTTCTGCGCGACGTTGACTCCGGCCCCCGTCAGCGCGGTGAGCGCGGCGTTGGTGCGGGACGTGCCGACGAACGCCTCGGGCGACTTGCCGCCGACGGTGAGTCCGCTCACGTCGGTGGCCCCGTTGATGTCCGCCTCGTAGAGCGTCTTGCCGGCGAACGGCTCGAAGGCGCCGTCCCGTTCGTCGATGAGGAACTTCGTGTTGGACAGCGCGGTGATCTCGCTGTTGGCGTCGCCCGTGGTCGCCGGGTCGTCCAGCAGGTACAGGTACTGCTTGGTCTTGTAGGTGCGCAGGTCGACGGTGACGATGCGGGTGGCCGTGACGCCCGCCGCCTTGGTGCTGCCGAGGTCGGGCTGCTGGAGCGCGGACTGCATGATGCCCACCAGGGTCGAGCCGTCGGGCGTGACGGTCAGGCCCTCCATGCCCTTGTTCTTGACGCGGTCGGCGAGTTCGGCGGGAAGGAACCCGACGATGTTGTGCGAGGCGTTGTCCGCGCTGTCGCGGTAGGGGGTCAGCCGGCCCAGTTCGTAGCCGTTGGCGTCGAAGTGGGTGATGTAGGGCCCGTACTCGTCGGAGACCCAGAACGTCCCGTCCGGGAGCGCCACCAGGCCCTCGGAGTCGTAGCCGTAGGCGTCCTTGGTGACCGGAACAGGGGTGCCGCCGTTGGCGTTTGTCGCGTCGACGTCGTCGATGACCTCGCTCGTGTCGTGCGGCGGGCGGCCGCTGTAGTTCACGCCGCCGAGCTTCTTCGGGCCCTTGAGGGTGACCTTCTTGACCAGTTCCGCCTTGCCGTCGACGAGCTTGAACTCGCCTATCTGCGGCGTGAATCCGGTCTCCATCTCGGACTTGTTGCCGTCGGGGGCGTCGGCGTTCGGGCCGCGGTCGGTGAGGCCGTAGAAATAACCGGACCTGCCGGGCACCGGCGAGAGGGAGGAGCCGTAGCCCTCGCCGGAGACGGTGGTCGTGGTGCCGCCGGGTCCGGCCACCTTGTCGAGGGCGGGCAGCGAAGTCCCGTTCCTCTGGGTGTCCTTGAAGAGCTGGACCGCGTCGGACGCCGTGTAGGTGAAGGTGTCGGTGCCCTTGAAGCCCGCGTCGGGCGTGTAGGTGAACGAGCCGTCGGCCGCGACCGTGACCTTGCCGTCGGCGGGGGCGGTGTGGCGCACGACCACGGTCGCGCCGGTGTCGTTGCGCAGGACGTCACCGGTCACCGTGCCGTGGCCGGTGAACGTGTCCGGCACGGACCGGAAGTCGTGGGACGGCGCGGAGGACAGCCATCCGCCGGCCTGGGCGGCGGCGGTACCGGCCCCCACCACGGCGACGGCGACACCGATCGCGACGGCGGTGCGGGCGCGGGAAGCACGAGGAGCACGGAGCAGGGGGACACGGGAAAGGGATCTGTGAGTCATGTCCCGAACCTGGTGGTCGCCGGTATAGGGCCGGACTACGGCAGATGAACTCCGGGTTCACAAGCGCCCGCTCTTTCGCAATATCCCCCCTTCCCACCGCGGAAGTTGACGAGGCCCGGGAGGGCAGTCGCCGCACCGAGTCGCCGTCCGGCAGTTCACCCGCTCTTCACCTGCCGGGACGGTGCGCGTGCACCGGCCGCATCTTGGCGTGCACATGCTCTGCGCGCACCCTTCCACACCGTCTCCCCACCGGAGGTAGAAGTGTCCGGCAGTTCCCGCTCATTCCTCCCCCGCCGCCGGCGCGGCCCGTTCCGCAGAGGACCGGTCGCCCTGGCGTCCAGCCTCGCGTTCACGGCCGCGGCGATCGGCCTGTGGGCCGGTCTCGGCAGCTCGGCGTCGGCCGCCACCACCGTCCCGGCCCCGGACCACGTGATCGTGGTGGTCTTCGAGAACCACGCGTACAGCCAGGTGATCGGCTCCTCCAGCGCGCCCTACATCAACTCCCTCAAGACGGGCGGCGCCAACCTCAGCCAGTTCTACGCGGAGACCCACCCGAGCCAGCCGAACTACTTCGCGCTCTTCTCCGGCTCGACCCAGGGCATCACCAGCGACAGCTGCTACACCGCCGGCTTCTCCTCGGCGGCCAACCTCGCGTCCGAGCAGATCGCCGCCGGCCGCACCTGGGCCAGCTACAACGAGACGCTGCCCAGCCAGGGTTCGACGACCTGCAGCAGCGGCAACTACGCCCGCAAGCACAACCCGTGGTTCGGGTTCAGCAACGTCCCGACGTCCACGGCGAAGACGTTCGCGCAGTTCCCGACCGACTACACCACGCTGCCCCAACTGTCCTTCGTGGTACCGAACCTGTGCAGCGACATGCACGACTGCTCGGTGGCCACCGGCGACACGTGGCTCAAGAACAACCTGTCCGCGTACGCGACGTGGGCGAAGACGCACAACAGCCTGCTCGTCGTCACCTTCGACGAGGACAACCTGATCAGCGGCAACCGCATCGCCACCGTCCTGTACGGCCAGAAGGTCACGGCCGGCTCGTCGTCCGCCACCACCTACAACCACTACGACCTGCTGCGCACCCTGGAGGACTCGCAGGGCCTGACCACCCACGCGGGGAACGCCGCCTCCGCCAAGGACATCACCGGCGTCTGGACCTCGTGACGTGTACGTAGCGGACAGCCGATCGAGCTCGCCGGAGCTCACGACCCGGCCCGACCAGGGTGCCGACCCGTCGGGCCCGTCGGCGTCCGCGGACGGCGCCGCCCGGCCCCCCGCCGGGCGGCGTCGCGCCGCGATCGCCCCCACCGTCCTCGCCCTCGGCGCGGTCAGCCTGATCACCGACGTGTCGTCGGAGATGGTCACCGCCGTGCTGCCGCTGTACCTGGTGACCGGTCTCGGCCTGTCACCGCTCGGCTTCGGGCTGCTCGACGGCATCTACAACGGCTTCTCGGGCGTCGTCCGCCTCGCGGGCGGACACCTCGCGGACCGGGGCGGTGGACGCCACAAGTGGGTGGCGGGCCTGGGCTACGCGGTCTCCGCGGTCTGCAAGCCCCTGCTGCTCGTCGCGCACACCCTGGCCCCCATCGGCGCGATCCTCGCGGTGGACCGTACGGGCAAGGGGCTGCGCACCGCCCCGCGCGACGCCCTGATCTCGCTCTCCAGCACCCCCGGCAACCGGGGCCGCGCCTTCGGCGTGCACCGCGCGATGGACACGGCGGGCGCCCTGCTGGGCCCGCTGGTGGCGTTCCTGATCCTGCGGGCCACGGTCGACGGCTACGACGCCGTCTTCACGGTCAGCTTCTGCGTGGCGTGCGTGGGGGTGCTCGTGCTGGTCCTGTTCGTCCCGGGCTCGCGGGCCGGGGCCGGGGCCGGGCGCGGGGCGGGCGCGGCCGGAGCGGGTGCGACCCCGGCGGGCGCGGCCGGGGCGGACCGGCTCGCGGGCACCGGGAGTGCGGACACCGGCGGCGCGGAAGGGGGAGGCGCGGAAGCGGGCGTCGCCGAAGCCGGGAGCGCGCACGCCGGAAGGACGGAAGCCGGGGACGCCGAAGCACCGGCCGCGGCCTCTCGGCGGGACACCGCCCCTCAGCCCACCCTGCGGGCCGCTCTCGCCCTCCTCGGCCGCCGCGACCTGCGCCGGATCGCGCTCTGCGCGCTGCTGCTCGGCCTCGCCACGGTCAGCGACTCCTTCGTCTACCTGCTGCTGCAACGCCGCCTCGGCGTCCCCGAACGCTGGTTCGCGCTGCTGCCGCTCGGCACCGCGGCGGCCTTCCTGCTGCTGGCCGTGCCGCTGGGCCGCCTCGCCGACCGGGTCGGCCGCTGGCAGGTCTTCCTCGGCGGCCACGGCGCCCTGCTCCTCGCGTACGCCCTGCTGCTGACCTCGTGGCACGGCACCGCGCTGCCCTACCTGGTCCTCCTGCTGCACGGCACCTTCTACGCGGCGACCGACGGCGTCCTGATGGCGGCCGCCTCGCAGACCGTGCCCGAGCATCTGCGCTCCTCGGGACTGGCACTCGTCCAGACCGGCCAGGCGCTCGCCCGGTTCGTCTGCTCGCTCGCCTTCGGAGCGGCCTGGACGCTGTGGGGCGACCGTACGGCTCTCGGCGTCTCGACGGCGGCGCTCGCGGGCTGCGCGCTCTGCTCACTGCTCCTGCGCCCACGCCCGACCACGGAGGCCGCCTCATGACGACGGACACACAGCACGCGACGGACGACAACGCCCACCCGGACGGGAAACCCGGAACCGGAGGCGGGGAAGCAGGAGGAAGCGCCGGTGGAACCGGAACGACCCTGCGCGCCCGCCTCCTGATCCTCCTCACCGCGCTCCTCCTGCTGGCCGGCATCGGTACCGCGTCGGTCCTGCACGCCTCGGAGCGGGCCGGCGAACGAGACAGGACCCAGGCGGGCGGGCCCCCGGTCACCGAGGGCCGGGTGGTCCTGACCGACCCCGGCCGGGCGGTCTTCCGCAACCTGGCGTGGGGTCCGCACCGGGACGAGATCGTCACCGTGCCCACCGGCGACCCCGACGCCCCGCGCACCGCGTCCGGCGTCAAGTGCCTGCGGTTCTACGCCGCCGCGGGCACCGGCGTCTGCCTCCAGGCGGTGCACGGCACGATGTCCGACACCTACCGGGCGCTGATCCTCGACGCCCGGCTGAAGGAGAGGGCGCGGTACGAGGTCCCCGGCATCCCGTCCCGGGCCCGGGTCTCGCCGAGCGGGCACTACGCGGCCTGGACGGCGTTCGTCGGCGGCGACTCCTACGCGGGTACGGACTTCTCGACCCGTACCGCGATCGTGGACGTCCGCACCGGCGCGATCACCCCTTCCCTGGAGGATTTCCGCGTGGTCAGGGACGGGAGGACGTACCGCTCCCCCGACGTCAACTTCTGGGGCGTCACCTTCGCCTCCGACGACCGCACCTTCTACGCCACGCTGGCCACCAAGGGAAAGACCTACCTGGTCCGGGGCGACCTGCGCAGCCGCACGGTCACCACTGTCCACTCCAACGTCGAGTGCCCGTCGCTCTCCCCGGACGGCACCAGGGTCGCGTACAAGAAACGGGTGCCCGGCCTGCCGGCGGACGCCCCGTGGCGCCTGTACGTCCTCGACCTCGCCACCGGCCGCGAGACCCCGCTGGCGGAGACGCGCAGCGTCGACGACCAGGGCGTCTGGCGGGACGACAGGACCCTGGTGTACTCCCTCCCCGGCGACTACGGCACCGACCTGTACACCGTCCCCGCCGACGGCACCGGAACACCCCACCTGCTGACGAGGGCGGCGATATCCCCGGCATACGTGAACTGACGGCATGCGGCCCCGACGCGTGGGGGGGCGACGGTCAACTGGTGTGTTTCTCATCCGAGTTGGGCCGCCGCGACCGCCCTCCGGAATGCGTCGGCGGTCCGCGCCCCGTCAACTCCACTGCCCCGCAGGGCGGTTCAGCCTCTCTCGCTTCCGTTCCCGCTCCCGCCCCCTGCGGCCAGCACCTCCTCCAGTCTGTCGAACCGCTCGTGCAGCGCGTGGGCGGTCTCCTCGCCCCACACGCGCGCCTCCTGCGCGTCCCGCGCCAGGCGGTGCTTGCGGTGCTGCTCCTTGCCGACGAACCACGTCGCGAGGGCGGCGGTGACCATGCCGTACGTGGTGATCCCGACGACCATGACCACGGAACCGACCGCCCGGCCCCACCAGGTGACGGGGTAGAAATCGCCGTACCCGACGGTCGTGGCGGTCTCGATCGCCCACCACAGGCCCTTCGGGTACGAGGTCAGGTTCGCCCTCGGTGCCCCGTGCTCGGCGACGACCACGCCCCACGAGCCGGTGAGCATCACCACGAGCAGGACGAGCGTGGCGGCGCCGGCCGCCTTGAGGTGCAGCGAGCGGCCCTCCTTGCCGAGCAGGGCCCCGAGCGCCCGGGTCAGGAATCCGGACAGCATGACCGTCCCTTCGATCGCGTCGCCACGCGGCCGGACCGTCGTCGGACCGCCGCAGGCGCCCAGTTTCCCGGCGGGCTGGGGCGGTGGCATGCCGGGTGGCGCGTTCGTGTTGCGCCCTCCGTCCGGTGTCACGCACCCGGAAGGGCGGGCGGGGGCCGGTCGCCCGACGTGGCCGGCGGCGGCCGTCGCGCGTCGTCAGGCGACGCTCTGCCGTACCGGGTCGACGATCTCGTCGACGAGCCACCGGGCGGCCCGGGGCGGATAGGGGCGCGGCAGCGCGAGCACGATGTGCCGGACCCCGGCGGCGACGAGCGCCCGGACGTGCGCGCGGGAGGCCGCGGGGTCCGCGTAGTCGACGATGATCTGCGCGGAGCGGATGATCTCGGCGGGATCCCGGCCGATCGCCGCGCAGTGCGCGTCCAGTACGCGGGCACGCCCGGCGATCCAGTCGGTGCTGTTGTGGGGCGGGCCGGGGACGTTCCAGATGTCGGCGTGCTCGGCGACGACGCGCAGCGTGCGGTCGCCCCAGCCGCCGAGCAGCAGCGGCGGACCGCCGGGCCGCACCGGACCCGGGCCGTTGCGGGTGCCGCGCAGCACGGTGAAGGGACCGTCGTGGTCGAAGGTCTCCTCGGTCCACATGCGGCGCAGGATGGTGATCGTCTCGGTCAGGCGGGCCAGCCCCTCGGCGGGACGGGGCAGGGACAGGCCGTAGGCGGCGTACTCGGCGACGGCCGGATTGGGGCCCTCGGGCTGCTGGGTGCCGCCGACGCCCAGGCCCATGATCAGGCGCCCGTGGGAGATCGCGTCCACCGTGGTGGCGATCTTCCCGAGGTGCGCGGGGGCGCGCAGCCTGTTGCTGGTGACGAGGAGGCCGAGACCGAGCCGACTGGTGCGGGCGGCCAGCGCGGCCAGCAGGGTCCAGCCCTCCAGGACCGCTCCGCCGGGCGGCCCGGCCAGCGGCATCAGGTGGTCCCACAGCCAGGCGTCGGCGAGTTCGGGCAGTTCGTCGGCCTCCTCCCAGACGCGGAGGATGTCGTCGTAGGCGAGGTGCATGGGCGTCGTCTTCAGACCGAAGCGGATCGCGGGAGCGGTTTCGTCGAGGGACACGACCGTCAGCCTAGGTGACAGTCAGCACGACTGACCATCGAATTCCGATACGAGGCATGCGCACGCACGCCTCGACATCCGTCGTCCCGCAACCGCCAAGCCGTACGTCCCCGTGCCCGTCCGGGCCGCCACCGTCTCGTCTGCCTCCCCCACAACGGGACGAGCGTGACCGGAGTGACCGGTGCGGCCGGGGGTCAGACGAGATGGGCGAAGACCACCAGGTTCTCCGTGTAGTCCTTCGCGGAGTGGTCGTAGGTGCCGGCGCAGGTGATCAGCCGGACCTGGGCATCCGGGGTGTCGGCGTACACCCGCTTGTCGGGGAAGTCGTCCTTCTCGAAGGTGTCCGCGCTGTCCACCACGAAGTTCGCCGTACGCCCGTCGGAACGCTTGACGCTGAACCTGTCGCCCTTCGTCAGATCGCTCAGGCCCGCGAAGACGGCGGCTGAAGTGGCGGTGTCGACATGCCCCGCGATGATCGCCGCACCGCGTTCGCCCGGGGAGACACCCTTGGCGTACCAGCCGACCAGGTTCACGTCGTCCGCGGGCGGCGGCTCCAGCCGACCCGTGTCGTCGACCGCGAGCTCGGTGAAGGGCGCGTCCACCTCGATCTTGGGGATGAGCAGCCGGGTCGGTTCCGCCCGGGGGAGGTGCGTGGACGCGCCGTGCCCCGCAGCGGCGGAGGAGGCCCCGGCACCTGCCGCGCGGGACGAACCGGAGGGCCCGGCGGACCCGTTGGGACCGCCGACCAGGTGTGCGGTGAGCAGTACCGCGATGCCCGCGCACCAGACCGTCCAGGTCAGACGGCGCCTGGAGACGCGGCCGGACGACTCGGCGGGGTTCGCGGCGGGAGGGGACAACCGGGCTGCCATCGGGCACCGCCTCATCGGGTCGGGAAGTGCGACGCCTCGGGGAAGACACCGCCGGTGCGGGCCGGAGCCGCGCGTGAACAGGAAGGGGCGGCAACCGGGCCGCCGCGGAGATACCGGCGGCGGCCCGAGCCGCTATGTCGTCAGGCATGATCAGGCCGCACCGCCGGCAGCACTCCTGCGACGGAGTGCGTAGCACCCCGCGGCCGCCACACCGAGGACCGCGACGCCACCGGCCGTGACACCCGGCGAGGCAAGCCCGCCGCCACCGGTGTGCATACCGCCGTGAGGTCTGTCCTGCTCGTCCCACGAGTCGTTGTCACGCCCGGAGTCCCAGGGATCCTCGTCGTGGTCCCGGCCCGAGGAGTCCTTGTCCTTGTAGGTCTCCGGGTCGAACTTCTTGTCGTCCCTGGACGAGTCGTCCGCCTTGGCGGCCGTCAGCGCACCGCCACCGGTGTGCATGCCGCCGTTCGGCTTCTCGTGCCACGCGTCGGTGTCGTGGTCGCCGTCGTGGTCGTGCTCCTTGTTGTAGGAAGAGGAAGAGTCGCCGCCGTCCCAGTCGCCCGACGTGACGGCGTGGGCTCCGGGCGCGGCGAGCGCGAGAGTGGCGGCGGCCGTCGTGGCGGCGAGGAATATGCGGACAGATCGCATCGTGGGCGTCCTTTCGTCGTCACCGGGCGACTGGCCTCTGCCAGACTTGGACCCGCTCCGACGTGACCCACCGTCAACCTGATACGTGGCGTCCACCACTTGAGCCGTCGGTCCGGTGCGCTCCCGGACGACCCCGACAGCCACGTTCTCTCGCGCGCGGATCTCGACCACATCGCCGATGACCTGCGGCTTCATCCGCTTCCCGAGAGCTCGGCACGGGTGCGCGGCGCCTTCGTACTTGACTCGATCGGCGGCAACACGTCTGCCCCGCTCCGGGCGTGGCGCGTCGCCGCCGGTTCGCCCTCGGTCCCGGACCGTCCGCCGGCCGCGGTCACCGCGAACGCGGCGCGGGCCACGGCGGCGGCAGCCCCCGCGGGTGGCCGCCACTCCCACCCGCGAGTCCCGTCCCACACGGACGGCCGCCCGCCCCTGGATCGGCCCGGGAAGCTCGGCCGCACCTGCCGCCGCGGGTTGTTCCCGGCTTCGCTCCGGACGTGGTGGTTATTACAGCGCTCCGGCCGGGGTGTTGTGGACAGGGCCCACGTTGCCCGTCCGTGCTGTCACTGTTCCTGGGGGCGAGGGGAATGCCGTCGGCGTCCCGCTTCCGCCGAGGGATCGGTGAGGGTCCAGCTCGTGAGGAGGTCCAGAGCCCGTTTCGACGGCGACCCTGCCTCCGCCGTGTAGATGAACAGGGTCGTCTCCGGGTCGCCGGGCAGAGTGAGGGTCTCGTAGGCGACGGTGAGTTCGCCGACGAGGGGATGGCGCAAGCTCTTGGAGCCGTGGGTGCGCCGGTGGACGCGGTGCTGCTCCCACCAATGGTCGAACTCGCGGCTGCACGCACGCAGTTCTTCGACGAGAGCGATGGTGGCCGGGTCGTCGGGATCGCGGCCGACCTCGAACCGCAGACTCTCGACGGCGGCCCGCGCCTGGTCCTCCCAGTCCACGAACAGGTTCCGGGCGTCGTCGAGGAACATCCAGCGCGCATAGTTGCGGTTCCGTGCGGGAAGCTGCTCGAAGTCGCCGAACAGTGCCTTGGCCATCCGGTTGGCGGCGAGGATGTCGGTGCGGCGTCCCAGGACGAGGGCGGGCTCGCCGTCGAGAGCGTCCAGCAGCTGGTACAGGCCGGGACGGACACGCTGGACACCGCGGGGGCGCCGGGCCGGTGCCGCGCTCACCCCGATGAGGTCCCGCAGATGTGCTCGTCCCGCGGCGTCGAGCCCGAGAGCGTGGCCGAGGGCCTCGACGACGGCGGGTGAGGGAGAGATGGGCCGGCCCTGTTCGAGACGGGTGTAGTAGTCGGCCGACACCCCCGCCAGGAAGGCGACTTCCTCCCGGCGCAGACCCGGCACACGGCGCACCCGGCCGTCCGGCGGGAGCCCCGCTCGCGAAGGGTCGCCCTGGCTCCGAGCGCGCTTGAGGAAGTCAGCCAGTTCACGGTTGGTGTTGCCCATACAAGCAGTGTCGCCCGTGCGCGGCGCTTCCCGGCTGGCCCTCCGAGTCCCAGGTTGCCCGGTCCCCGGTCCCACAGGGCGCGATATGCGCGTCCGCGGCCGTTTCCGGCGGGCCACGCTGGATGTACACCGCCCCCGAGGAACGCTCGGGTGGCCCGGCACCCGTGAAGGACGAACATGACCTTTCCGACCGACCGACCCGCGATCTGGTTCGTGACCGGCACCTCCCGCGGACTGGGACTTGAACTGGTCAGGCAACTTCTGGAGCGCGGTGACCGCGTCGCGGCGACGACGCGATCCACCGACCGACTGCTCACGGCGCTCGGCGACGGCGTCGACACAACGCGCTTCAGCCCACTGACCGTCGACCTGCGCAACGAGGGCCAGGTGAAACAGGCCGTGCGGGAGACCACCGAGCGGTTCGGCGGCCTGGACGTCGTCGTCAACAACGCGGGCTACGGATTCCTGGCCGCGGTGGAGGAGACCGGCGACCGCGAGGTCCGCGACATGCTCGACGTCCAGGTCGTCGGCGTGTGGAACGTGCTGCGTGCCGCGCTGCCCGTCCTGCGCGAGCAGCGTGGCGGCCACGTGGTGAACGTGTCGTCGGTTCTGGGACTGACCGCCGTCCCGGGCTGGGCACTTTATTGCGCGGGCAAGTTCGCACTTGAGGGCCTGAGCGAGGCTCTGGCGGCCGAGGTGGCGGACTTCGGTGTCGACGTGACCATCGTCGAACCGGGTTACTTCCGCACCGACTTCCTCACCCAGGATTCGCTCGTGCTGCCCGCCGGCATCACGGAACACTACCCCGCTGTCCGTGACATGGTCGGCGACCATCTCAAGCTCCAGGGAGGCCAGCTCGGCGACCCGGTCCTGGGCGCCGCCTCGATCATCGACCGGGTCGTGTCGGGAGGGGGGCCGCTGCGCCAGCTGCTCGGCTCGGACTCCCACGCCTATGCGACCGCCAAGGTACAGGCTCTGCTGACGAACCTGGACGCCACCGCGGACACCGCGCCTGTCACCGACTTCCCCGCCGCGGTCTGACACCAGCGGGGACGCCGTTCGTCCGGGGCGCGGGAAGCCGGTCGCGCCCGTGCGGCTGTGAACGGCTTCTCCGGCCCCGGCGGAACGGGACTTGTGGCCCCGACGACTTGATCGGGAGGAACTGCTCCGCCGCTCGCCGCGGACCCGGAACACGCCAACCAACCACCCGGTATTGGGTCGAGGCACATCCTCAGTCGCACACCGTTCCTTTGTGGATTCCTGGTCGGCGGCCGAGGGCGGTCGGCCGAGCGAGGATGTGAGGCCGGCGAGGATGTGAGGCCTGTGGATGTGAGGCCTGTGCCCTCGTGATCATTCGACCGCGATGATGAGCTTGCCGCCCTTGGGCGTGCCGTTGCGTTCGAGCTCGGTGAGCGCCGCGATCGCTCCCGACAGCGGCACCGCGCGGGCGACCGGCACCCGCAGCTCGCCGCGACCGGCGGCGCGGGCGACCTCCGCGAGGTCCTCCGTGACGGGCCTGGCGATCAAGACGTGGTACGGGCCCGGCAATGCGCTCTTCGCGATGTTCACGGGGGTGGGGTGGATGCCGACGATGCGCCCGCCCGGCTTGAGCATCCTCTTCGCCGCGTCGGCCGGGAGCGTACCGGCAGTGTCGACGACGAGGTCGAATCGGCCGACGAGTGCCGTCGGGTCGAAGTCGAATCCGACGATCGGGTCGAGGCCGAGGTCGCGCGCGTCCTGCGTGGCGGTGGCGCGGCAGCTGCCTCCCACCGAGGCGCCGTGCGCCAGCGCGATCTGGGCGGCGGCTCGGCCGACTCCCCCGAGGCAGCCGTTGACGAAGACCGATTGTCCGGGCCGCAGTTCGCCCTTCTTGACCACGGCCTGGAGTGCGGTGAGGCCGACAGTCGGGATGGCGGCGGCTTCCTCGAAGGAGAGTTCCGCGGGTTTGCGCACCAGCCCCTTCTCCGCTGCCAGGACCATCTCGGCGAAAGCCCCCGACGCTTTGATCGACGCCCCGCCGAGCACTTCGTCGCCGACGGTGAACCGAGTGACTCCCTCGCCCACCGCTTCGACCACGCCCGCGAAGTCGTGCCCCAGCGCGCGTGGGAACTTCCGCCCGGTCACCATCTTCATGGCGCCGCTGCGGATGCCCCAGTCCATCGGATTGGCCGCGGCGGCCCGCACGCGGACCAGAACCTCGCCGGGAGAAGGAGGCGTCGGTTCGAAGTCCTCCAGGCGCATGACTTCGGGTCCGCCGTACTGGTGGTACTGAATGCGCTTCATCGGTGCCTCCACGCGTGATGTCATCGAGTGACATCACGCTAGCACGTCGATGTCATCGAGTGACATCACCACGGGCGAAGCGGATTGTCACGAGGTGACATGACCTACACTCCCGGCATGGGACGGTGGAAGCCTGGGGCCGGCGACCGGCTGCGTGAGGCCGCGCTGTCGCTCTATCTCGAACGCGGCTTCGAGCAGACGATGGTGGCGGACATCGCCGAGCGGGCGGGCGTCACCGCGCGCACCTTCTTCCGGTACTTCGCCGACAAGCGCGAGGTCCTCTTCGCCGATTCCTCTGCCCTGGAGGAGGAGGCGCTGGCCGCTCTCGACGCGGCGCCGGCCACCACGTCGGCGCTGGACGGTGTCGCCGCCGTACTCGAAACCGTGGCGCAGATGGTGGGCGACGACCGCGAGCTCGCCCGGCAGCGGCAGACCGTCATCATGGCCAACGCCGATCTCCGCGAACGCGAGCTGATCAAGCTCACCTCTCTGTCGGCCGCCCTGGCCGACAGACTGCGACAGCGAGGCATCGACGACATCGAGGCCGGCCTGGCCGCCGAGACCGGCATCGCCGTGTTCCGCGTCGCCTTCTCGCGATGGGTCACCGCCACCGAGGATCTGGTCCTGCAAGACATCATGCGCGAGACGTTGGACCGACTGCGGGCCATGGCCGCCGGCGGCTGAACCGCATTCCGGCCCACCCGCACCCGTCAACGTCGAACAGCCACTCCTCGCCGGCTGGCCCTGAGCTCTGGAGCGCCGCTTCGTCCCTGACGGTGACCATCGTCAGCTGACCGCGCTGCGCCCGGCTCAGCTGGTGGTGGTGCCGTCGAACAGGCAGGTTCCGGAGCTTGAGCGGCCGGGCGTACGCCGCCGCGCCGTGGGACGGCGGAAGGGGCCGTGCCGTCCACGGCGGCGGCCTCGGCGCCCGCATCGTGACGGAGCAACTGTCCGCCTCGGTCGTGCGAGCCGCCGAGGCACGTCGGCCTGATCAAGGCCGAGGCCGCGGAGGGGCATGCCGCCGGAATCCAGACTGGCGTCCGGGCGCCGACCGTTGGCGTGGTCAGCTCGCGCGGCGCCGGCCGATGAAGCGGGCCCGCCGCGGCAGGATCAGCAGCAGCAGACTGTAGTACTGCAGCACCGGCACGGCGAGGGCGAGGGCGAACGCGACGACCACGGCGACGACATTGCTGTAACTGTCGGTGTACAGGAGCGCGGTCCTCCGGCGGGCCTCGTCGCCATCGTCCTCGACCATCCCCGGGTTGCTCTTCAGGATCTTCAACATGGCGAGCCGGCACACCATGCCGACCAGGAGCACCGCGTAGTAGAACGCCGCCACGAACCGGTCGCGGCCGAAGGCGCCGATCATCTCCGTGGGAAGTGGGAGAACGACGACCGACAGCAGCCACCCCATGTTCCACGCCGTCAGGGAGCGGGTGGCCGTCTTGACCGTCGAGAAGGTCCGGTGGTGCTCCTGCCAGATGTTCGCGATGACCGCGAAGCTGAGCAGGAAGCTCCACACCTGGTCGAGGTGACCGGTGATCACTTCGCTGGCGTTCTCGTGGGCGGACGCGATCTCGGGGACGAGGTCGGCCAGCGGCAGGATCAGCAGAGTGATGGAGATCGCGGTCACCGCGTCGGTGAACAGCACCAGCCGCTCCCCCGAGACACCCCCTTCGACCCTGTCCGGCGCGGAGCCCAACGGCTCTCCCGGACCGGCCGTCCGTCGCGTTCCGGTCTCATCGATGACGTCCTTGCCACCCATGCATGTACACCTCTCTCTTGTCGTGCCCGCCACGCCTGCCACCGTTGCCGGACCCTGCCGGTCATGGACGTTCCGCACGGCTGACGGGGGTTTTCGGATCATCAATTGGCTTGCCCAGGCCGTCTTTTGGTGTGTCTTCAAGGAGCCGGGCTCTCCGCTGTCGTCGCCCGCGCCGACGCTGCGAGGGCAGGCCCGAGCACCGCCGGGAGGACGGGTGCACTCATCGCGCAGGTCGACGATGAAACCGCTGCCGACGAGCCGCGCGTGCTCCCCCGGCCACCGTGGTGTCCGTCAGCTCGCGGCGGCTCCCCCGGTGGTAGCCGCCACCGTCTGCAAAAGCTGCGGTTCGAACAGGGTGCTGGGGTGACGCAGCATGTAGGAGACGTTGTTGAAGGCCCGCGACACATCCGCATCGACGAGGGCGGCGCCGGCGATCTGCTGCACGATTCGGCGCTGCTGCCGCACTTCTTCCGGCACCTCGGTGCCGTTCTCCGCGTCGATGCGGGCGGCGTCACCTCCCGCGGACACGGCCCAGGCCGCGTCGACGACCACCTGCTGGAGACGGAAGAACTCCGTGGCCGCCTTGTCGAGGTCACTGGAGCTGTCCAGGTAGGAGGCCAAGCAGGAGGCGTGCAGCGCGGCGGAACTCATGCCCTGGCCGTAGACCGGGTTGAAGGAGGCCACGGCGTCCCCCGTGCTGACCAGGCGCGCCGGCAGGTGGCCCGCCTCGGTGAAGTGACGTCGTCTGCTGTCCGCTTGGCGGTAGGTCACCACGTCGCGGGTGACGTCACCACTGGTGATGTCACTGAAGATCGCGGGCAGCGCGGCGCAGTGCGCGCGGAACTCGTCGATCGTCCTGCCGGGCCGGTTGTCGCCGTAGCCCATGAGCATGACGAGCCACTGCTGTCCTTCGATCGCGGTCGCCGCCGCGACGGACACTCCGCCCGACGGATACTGCGGCGTGAACAGTTGCAGTACGGTCGCCACGTCCAACTCCGGGAACTTCAAAGCGCGTTCGAACAGCGCTGTCGCGTAGTTGACCGGGGATTCCAGCCGTTCGAGCCGGGGCTCGTCGTAACCGTCCTGCCCGAGCCAGTGCGACAGCCGGCTGGAACGTCCCATCGCGTCCACGACGAAGTCCGCCGCGAGGCTCCGCTCCGCCCGCTTCCCCTGATCTCCGTCCCCGGGCACGGTGAAGCGCACGCCGGCGACGGCATCGTCGGCGTAGAGCAACCCGGTCGCCTGCGCCCGCAGGACCGAGACGTTGGGCAGGGCGGTGACGCGGGCCCGGACGAGACTCTCCAGCAAAGGACGCCCGACCGCGAGGAACTGGTGGTCCACGCCGTCCGGCGCCTGCCGGACGTGGTCGTAGCCGACGAATTGCTTGTCGGGGCCGACGAGCGACGCGCCCCGGTCCTGCGCTTCCTGCGAGACACCGGGAAGCCACCGCTCGATCCACAGCCGACCGGCCGGCAGCAGCGTGTGCACCTGCCGGCCCTGGGGCGCCCCGGAGCGCGACTCGGCCTGCGCCGATGTGTCGTCGGGCTCGACGATGACGACCTTGCGCGCGCGGTCGGAGAGCACCCGTGCCGCGAGGAGCCCCGCGATGCTCCCGCCCATCACGCACGCCGTGTCGAACAGAACGGGTACCTCGTGCGGCGGCTCAGCGCCCACCAGGCTCTCGAAGAGAGCCACCACGGATTCGGACACTTAATTACTCCAGTGAGTGAGACAGACCTGGACAGGCGGATCGACGTCCAGCCGGTCGGAACCAGGACCCCGAAGGTCCGGCGAAACCTGCTCACCCGGGAGGGAGGACCCGCTCGTGCCGGGAAGCGAAGGAGACGCGCCGATCATGATGACCGGCCCCGGACGCCGGTGCCTTGTACCCGTCGGCCTCGCGCGTTGTACTTCCCTGCCGCCCGGGGCCGCACGGTGATCCTGGGCCGGGCGGTGGCCGGCCGGAGGAGTAGCTTGATCCGGATGAGCACCGAAGTCAGCCCGTCTCCGTGGCGGATCGGAGACCCTTCCACGCCCATGGTCGACGTCACCGTGCCGTACGCGCACGAGGATCGAAACCGTGTGCTGCTCAGAGAGTGGCGGCGTCAGGGGGGTGAGTCGGTGCCGGCTCCGCCCATGCGGCTGCCACGGCACAGCGAAGGGACGTACCGCGCCCGCATCTGGAAGCAGGACCTGCTCGACCTCTTCCTCGAGGACCAGTACAGCGACGCGATAGCGGGGGGCACAGGAGGGCCCGGCGGGCACCTTGAGGACCGGATCGTGACAAGTGTGACGCTGAGCGGTGAGTGGCGCTTCGCCACGAAGGGGCGGCAGGCCACGGCGGCGGCCGGCATGCTGTGCGTTCGACGGAACGAGGGCCTCTGGGACTTCGAGGTCGCCCGGGGCACACGGGCGATCACCCTGGTCCTCCCCGCGAGCGAGATCCGCTTCCCGAAGAACACGCGGGCAGTCCTCGCAGAACAGGTGTCGCCCGCAGCGGCCCTGCTGCTCGCCCACCTCCGTCTCTGGGCGGAACTGGCGGACGGCCTCGGAGCCGCCGCGGCCGGGTCCGCCCGCAACGCGACCCTGGAGCTGTTCAGGGGACTGATGAACGACCAGGTCATCGACGACGCGGAGTTCGCACCCGCGCTCCGCCGAGCGGCAATGGACCACATCGAGGCCCGGCTGCTCGTCGACCCCGACCTCGACCCCCAGGGGATCGCAGCGGCCCTGAACGTGTCCGTCCGCACCCTCTACCGCGCGTTCGGCCAAGAGGGCACGTCGTCCGTCATGGGCCACGTGCGCGAACGCCGACTCGAACGCGCCAGGGCGGAGTTGCTCTCAACACGCCTCACCGTGTCCGAGATCGCCGCCCGCTGGCACTTCGCCGACAGCAGCCACTTCATCAAGGCGTACAAGAAGCGATTCGCCGAGACTCCCTCCGCGGACCGGCGGCCCGCGGAGGGTGTCTGATCCACCCGGCGCCCCTGGCGCTACCAGGTATTACGCCCGGAGGTTCCCTCGGCAGTCGCACCGGAGACGGGATCATCCCCATGGTTGCGGGGAAAGGCCGCGCACGGCACTCAGGCACGACCGTCCCCGCGTGCGCGGAGTGGACGCCGCCGTGCGCGTCGGGGGTCAGAACCAGGACGGGCCGGTGTTGACGTAGGGCGCCTCCAGCGTGGCTGCTTCCTCGTCTGTCAGACGCAGGCCAAGGGCGTCGGCGGCCTGCCGGAGGTGGTGGGGCTTGGTTGCGCCGACGATGGGGGCGGAGACGAGCGGGTTGCGCAGGACCCAGGCGAGGGCGACTTGGGCCATGGTCACGCCGCGGGCTTCGGCGAGCTGCTGAACGGCGTCGATGACTGGCTCGTCGTGCGGGTTGTCGAATGCCTGGACGACGTGGTCGGTGGTGGAGCGGGTGCTCTGCTCGCCGGCGGGACGTGCGAGGCGGCCCTTGCCGTTCGGGGAGTACGGAACGAGTCCCACGCCCATGTCGGCGCACATCGCCATCAGTTCGGGTTCGTCCTGGCGGCGCAGGAGGCTGTACTGGTTCTGCATGGACACGAAGCGGGTCCAGCCGCCGAGGTCGGCGGCGTGCTGGAGTTTGGCGAACTGCCAGGCGTACATGGAGGAGGCGCCGATGTAGCGGACCTTCCCGGCCCTGACGATGTCGTGGAGGGCTTCCATCGTCTCGTCGACCGGTGTGTCGTCGTCGTAGCGGTGGATCTGGTAGAGGTCGATGTAGTCGGTGCCCAGGCGCGTCAGAGAGGCGTCGACCTGTTCGAGGATCGCCTTGCGGGACAGGCCCTCGCCACCGGGGCCGTCGTGCATCCTGCCTCGGACCTTGGTGGCGAGGACGATGTCCTCGCGTCGGGAGTACTCGCGGACGGCGCGCCCGGTGATCTCTTCGGAGGTGCCGGCCTGGTAGACGTTGGCGGTGTCCCAGAAGGTGATCCCCAGTTCGACGGCCTGGCGGAAGAACGGGGCCGCCTTGTCCTCGGTCAGCGCCCACGGATGGGCACCGGGCACGGTGGGGTCGCCGTAGCTCATGCATCCCAGGGCGAGGCGGCTGACCCTCAGGCCGGTGCTGCCGAGGCGAACGTGGTCCATGGCTGGTTCTTCCTTTCGTGTGCTTCCGTCCGCGCGGTTCAGTGGTGCTCGCCGGCGCCGGCGCCGCGGGTCTCGGCGTGTTCCTGGATGAGGGCGCCGAGGGCCTCGGGGCCGTTGGGGGTGCGGTCGCGCTGGGCGGCGCCGAAGGCGCCGTAGGGGTAGGGGGCCGGGTTCGGGTCGCTGGCGGTGTCGAGTGCTGCGACGGAATCCGGGCTCAGGTGCAGGTCGGCGGCGAGGAGGTTGCCGGCGAGTTGCTGCACGGTGCGGGCGCCGACGATGGCGGAGATGACGCCGGGGCGGTTGACGACCCAGCTGAGGGCGGCCTGCGCCGGGGTGACGCCGTTGTCCTGGGCGACCCGGCGGAGGGCGTCGACGGCGTCCCAGGTGCGGTCGGAGTGCTCGTAGTTGGAGGACGTGTACCGGTAGAGGGCATGGTCCTGTCCGGCCCGGGTGTCGGAGGGACGCCGGGCGTCGCGCCGGTACTTTCCGGTGAGGAAGCCGCTGGCCAAGGGGGACCAGGCCAGGATGCCGAGGTGGTTGTGGAGGGCGGCGGCTGCCATCTCCCATTCGGTTTGGCGGGTGGCCAGGTTGTACTGGGCCTGGAGGGTCACCGGGACCGGGTAGTCGTGCGCGCGTGCGGTGGAGACCGCGAGCTGGAGCTGCCAGCCGGTGAAGTTGGACAGGCCGACGTAGCGGATCTTCCCCGCGCGGACGGCCGCGTCGAGGAAGGACAGGGTCTCCTCGATCGGCGTCAGGGGGTCCCATGCGTGGAGCTGGTAGAGGTCGATGGTGTCGACGCCCAGCCTGCGCAGGGAGGTGGTCAGTGCCCGGTCCAGATGGCGGCGGGAGGTTCCGGCCTCGTTGGGGTCGTTGCCGGTGCGGGTGCGGCCCTTGGTGGCGATGACGGCGCGGTCGGTGACCTCGCGCGGGCGGGCGGCGAGCCACTTGCCGACGGTCTCCTCGGCGCCGCCGCCGTTGTAGACGTCGGCGGTGTCGAGCAGATTGCCGCCGGCATCGAGGAAGGCGTCCATCTGTGCGAACGCCTCCTCCTCAGGCGTCTCCGGCGTGCCGAAGTTCATCGTGCCCAGAGCGAGGTTGGACACCAGGGTTCCGCTGGTGCCGAGGCGGCGGTACTCCATGGGATTGCTCCTTCGAGGTCCCCGGGCCGGTGTGCGGCGGCTCGGGGTGTTGCGGGGGTGGTCAGTGGGCGGTGTAGCCGCCGTCGACGGGCAGGGCGACGCCGATGACGAAACCGGCGGCGGGGCTGCACAGCCACAGGGCCGCGGCGGCGACTTCCTCGGCCCGGCCGAGGCGGCCGACGGGCTGCTGCTTCATGATGTCGGCCATGGCTTCGGCCTGGCCTTCGAGCATGCCGGCGACCATGGGGGTGTCGATCACGCCGGGACACACCGCGTTGATGCGGATGCCCTGGGGCGCGTACTCCACCGCGGCGCTCTTCGTCAGGCCTATCACGCCGTGCTTGGAGGCGTGGTAGGCGGCGCGTTCGGGCAGGCCGACCAGGCCGCCGAGGGAGGAGCAGTTGACGATGGCGCCGGAGCCCTGGGTGCGCATCTGCCGCAGTTCGTGCTTCTGAGCGGCCCACACGCCGCGCAGGTTGACGGCGTTGACGCGGTCGAACTCCTCGGCACTCTCGTCGGCGGCATCGGACGGCGGGGCCTGGACACCGGCGTTGTTGAACGCCATGTCCAGGCGGCCGAAGGCTTCCACCGCGCGGTCGACCGCTGCGGCGGCGTGGGCCTCGTCGGTGACGTCGCAGACGACACCGAGGGCCTGGTGGCCCGCGTCGGTCAGTTGCTCGGCCGCGCGCTCGACGGCGTCCTGGTCGAGGTCGGCCAGGACGACGGCGGCGCCGGCCTGGGCGAATGCCCGTGCGGCGGCCAGGCCCATGCCGGAGGCCGCGCCGGTGACCAGGGCGACCTGGCCTTCGAAGTCGTACTGCGGATTCACGGGGGGGGTCCAATCTCCGGGCCGGTGCGACGACCGGCCGGGTGTTTGCGGGCAGGCGTGCGTCAGGCGGGTCAGGGGCGCAGCAGGCTCTTGACGGCGCGGCGCTCGTCCATGGCCTTGTAGCCCTCGGCGGCCTGCTCCAGGGGGAGTTCCAGGTCGAAGACCTTGCCCGGGTTGATGCGGCCGGTAAGGACGCGCTGGACGAGGTCGGGGAGGAAGGCGCGGACGGGGGCGGGTCCGCCGCGCAGGGCGACGTGGGAGAAGAACAGTCCCTGGCCGTCGATCTGCACGCCGTGCGGGACGCCGACGAAGCCGACGTTGCCGCCGGGACGGGTGGCGTGCAGGGCCTGCTGCACGGAGTCGGGGTTGCCCACGCACTCCAGGACGGCGTCGGCACCGATGCCCCCGGTCAGCTCCTTGACCCGGGCGACGCCCTCCTCGCCGCGTTCGGCGACGATGTCGGTGGCGCCGAACTCGACCGCGAGCTTCTGGCGGCTCTCGTAGCGGGACATGGCGATGATCCGCGTCGCGCCGAGTTCCCTGGCGGCGATGACCGCGCACAGGCCGACCGCGCCGTCCCCGACCACCACGGCGGTGTCCCCGGGGCCCACCTGGGCGGCGACGGCGGCGTACCAGCCGGTGCCCATGACGTCGGAGCAGGCCAGCAGGCTGGGAATGTGCTCCGCTGCGGCGCTTTCGGGGACGGGGACGAGGGTGCCGTCGGCGAGGGGCACGCGGACGTACTCGGCCTGGGCACCGCCGACGAACTCGCGGTGCAGGCAGTTGGTCTGGTACCCGTTTCGGCAGTTGGGGCAGGTGTTGTCGGAGGCGAAGAACGAGCCGACCACCAGCTGGCCGGGCCTGATCCCGGTCACGTCGCTGCCGGTCTCTTCGACGACGCCGACGTACTCGTGGCCGCCGGGTGTGGGCTCGGCGATCTCGTTGATGCCGCGGTAGTCCCACAGGTCGGAGCCGCACACACAGGTCGCGACGGTGCGGATCACGGCGTCGGTGGGCTGCTGGAGAGCGGGCTCGGGCCGGTCTTCGACCCGGACGTCACGGGGTGCGTACAGGACAGTTGCGCGCATGATTCTTTCCGTGTTCGAGGAAGGGGCCGCGGACGCGGAGCAGCGGCTCCGCACTCGGGGGTCAGGAGCTGCGGGTCGGGTGGCGGGGGCCGGTGTACTCGGCGTCGCTGACGTGCTCCAGCCAGTCGACGTCGTCGCCCTCCCACAGCGCGACGTGCGCCATGAAGCGGTCCGGGGCGGCGCCGTGCCAGTGCTCCTCACCAGCGGGGGTGAAGATCACGTCCCCGGGGCGGGCTTCGACGAGGTCGCCGCCGCGGGACTGGATCAGGGCGATGCCCTCCACGATGTAGAGGGTCTGGCCCAGACCGTGGGAGTGCCAGGCGGTGCGGGCGCCGGGCGCGAAGCGCACCATGTTCGCCCGCGCGCGTGAGGGGTCCTCGCCGCGGTGGATCACATCGGCCCACGCATCGCCGCTGAACATCTCCGGCGGCAGCTTCGCCGTCGCCGGCGGTTGGATGATCTCCATGATCGTCTCTCCTTGCACACGTCTGGTGGCGCTCACCTCACGCAGCGGAGGCGAGCAGGCTGGGGCAGGTCAGGAGCCGTCGGCGAGGAGCCGCCGGGCGACCGTGAGGGCGGACATGGCCTTGGGCCATCCGGAGTAGAAAGCCAGGTGCGTGACCGTCGCGACCAGCTCCTTGTCGCTCAGTCCGTTCTCCCTGGCCTTGCCGAGGTGAAAGGCGAGCTGCTCGCTGCTGCCGCTGGTGATCAGACTGGCAACGGTCACGAGGCTGCGGTCCCGCGGAGACAGGTCCGGGTCCTCCCACACCTGGCCGAACAGCACGTCCTCGCTGTATCCGGCCAGCGCCGGGGCGATGTCCCCGAACTGCCGACGGGGTCCTTCAGACTGCTTGTCCTCCGGCATCACCGGCTCCTTTCCGCGTGGATGCCCGCACGTCCCCCGGGCGGCGGGGGCGGGCATCTGCTTCCCTTCCGCCCTGCGCTCACCCGGGGGACCTGCGCAACGGCGGACGGCCATCAACTGGCCTGATACCGATGAAACGGCAGGTCGCAGACGCGCGGAAGGACCCATCGATACGTGTACCGGCAGTACACCCCTCGCGGCCCGGGACCGTCGTAACCTCGAAAACATGGACAACCGCAGCGAGGTCCGCGAGTTCCTCACCAGCCGCCGCGCCAAGATCACCCCCCAGCAGGCCGGCCTGCCCGCCGCAGGGCACCGCCGGGTCAAGGGGCTGCGCCGTGAGGAAGTCGCGATGCTCGCCGGCGTCAGCGCCGAGTACTACGCCCGCATGGAACGCGGCAACCTCTCCGGCACCTCCGAAGCCGTCCTGGACTCCCTCGCCCGCGCCCTGCAGCTCGACGAGTCCGAGCGCGCCCACCTCGTCGACCTGGCCCGCACGGCCAGCACCACCCGCCGCCCCGCACGTCGCCGCACCGCCCAGCCCATCCGGCCCGGCCTGCAGCAGCTGCTCGACGCGATGACCGACGCGCCGGCCTTCATCCGCAACGGCCGCCTCGACGTCCTCGCCACCAACCGCCTCGGCGAAGCCCTGTACCGGCCGCTGTTCCAGGACCCCGCCAGGCCGGTGAACATGGCCCGCTACCAGTTCCTCAACCCGAACGCCGACCAGTACATGACCGAACTCGACGCTCAACGCGCCTCCGCCGCGGCCCTGTTGCGCACCGAAGCAGGACGGGACCCCTACAACCGCGAACTGAGCGACCTGATCGGGGAGTTGTCCACCCGCAGCGAAGCCTTCCGAACCCTGTGGGCCGCGCACAACGTGCGCCTGCACCACACCGGCGTCAAACGCTTCCACCACCCCGCCGTCGGAGACCTCACCCTTGCCTTCGAAGCCCTGCCCATCCCCACCGACCCCGGCCTCACCCTCACCGCCCTGAGCGCCGAACCCGGCACCCCCGCCCACGACGCACTCAGGCTCCTCGCCACCTGGTACGCCACCCTCGACAAGGACGAACCCGACGCTTCCTCGCCCAACAGCACCGAGCGGTACTCCTGACCGACCCTGCTCCGCCCCCGGTGTCGCCGCCCGGCGCCCCGGCCACGACTCCCCCTGCGGACAGTCACCCGGGCCTGACCTGCGCATCTCGGCGAACCGACGCCTGAGCCTTCCGGGAAGCCGAGTGATGATGTCCGAGGCTGTGGCGCGCCCCCCTCGCACGCACCACAGCCTCAGAACCACCCGGCCCGGGATGACTCGTCGAATTTCCGCGTCCGGCCCGGCTGTGTCTCCCGTGCACCGTCCGGCCTCCACGGAGACGTCGACACCCATCGCCGTATCGGCAGCATAGCCCTTCCGGACACCCAAAGGAACACACACGTCTTTTAGAGATTGGGGAATCCGTTGCCTCAACTCCGTACGCCCGAGCAACAGTTGATGGATCGTCAGTGACGGCCAACGCCGACGGCGGCCGGGCCTTCACCCATGGACACACTCCCTCTCCGCAGCACCGCGGGGCGCACACGGATCACCCGCCGGCTCGCCTCGGCAGACTCAGCCGGCCCGCTCCCCGTTAACCTGCTGAGGTGACGACAACGCGGCGCAAGCTTCCTCGGGGCAGGAACGCCCTGCCGGTCGACGAGGTGGAGTCGCTCCAGCGGGAGCGCCTGTACGCGGCGCTCGCGAAGGTACTGTCCGAGCGCGGGTACGCAGCCACGACCGTCGAGGACGTCATCCGGCAGGCGGGCGTCTCCCGTCAGACCTTCTACCGCTACTTCGATTCCAAGGCAGACTGCTTCGTGGCGGCCTACCAGGCCGCGGGGGAAGACCTGTTGGCGCAGGTCCTCAAGCAACTCTCCGCCCCGCAGGACGAAGCCGCCGACACCTCGGACGGCGCGGACGACGATCCGAGGCTCCGCTTCGAGCGTCTCGTCGACGCCTACCTGCGCACCCTGGCCGCCAACTGGCACACAGCACGCCTGTGCCTGGTGGAAGCGTTCGCGGCGGGCCCGGACGTGCTCCCCACGCGGGCTCCGCTGTACGACACGGTCGTGGACCTGGTCGCGGAGACGCTCGGCGCGGCGGGTACGGAGGCTCGGCTCGTCTGCCGGATGATCCTCGCCGCCACCACGGCGCTCGCCACTTCAGCGGTGGCCGACAACGACCCCCGGCAACTGGACTCCGCGGGAGCGGAGTTGAACGCCTATGTGCGCAAGCTCTGGGACGCGGGCCTCCTCGAACCACACGAGTAGGGACGCCCAACCCGCCGAGGGGGCCCGATGACGGGACTACTGCTGAACCGTGCCGTCGAGCGCATCAGCGACCTTGGGAGCGAGACGCTTGCTGTCGGCGTGCGCGGCAGGGGTGGTGGTGGGCAGGCTGACCGCCCAGGTGCCGCCGGTGACCGCCACACCGCCGAAGCTCTTCGACAGGGGGATCCACGCCTTGAGCGTCTCGGGGTTGGGGAAAATGTTGATCCCGGCGTCGCCAGCCGCCTTGGCACGATCCGTGACGGTGAAGTCGTACGCGGTGCCGCCGACCTCCGCGATGTAGGCCGAGTCGGTGTCCTTCTGCGGCTCGGACACCGTGAACCCGGCGGCGGCAAGCGCGTCGGCGACGTCTTGCGCGCTGGTGTAGTGACCTTCGGCGGCCTTGCCAGATGCGGCACTTGCGGCCTTGGGCGAGGTGTCCTTGTCGTCGTCGCCGCCGCTGGAGCAGGCAGCGAGTGTGAGTGCGCCGGTCGCGAGGACGGCGGCGATGGTGCGGGTGCGCATGATTCTCCCTCGTGATGTTGCGGTCGGGGAGGATCATCGCGGGCGATGTGGTCCGGGATGGGCACTTTGGAGGTTCTGTGACACCCCCGTAGATCGCGCCGACGAGACCGCAAACGGATTCGACACCGCCGTCCGCCTTTGTCACCACGTCTGCGCTCAAGCGGCGGTCAAACCGCGACGCGGCCTCCGTCAGCGGGCAGAACGGCCCCGTAGATGAAGCTGGCCTCGTCGGAGGCGAGGAAGCAGACGGCCGCGGCGATCTCGTCGGGATCCGCGCCTCGGCGTGCCGGCACGGTTGCGGCCAGGGCGTCGAACATCTCCCCCATCGCGGCGCTCGCCGGGGTGCGAGTCGGCCCCGGGGCCACGACATTGACGCGTACGCCCCGCGGGCCGTACTCGGCAGTCCAGGACTTGGTCAGGGCCTCGACCGCCGCCTTGGAGGCTCCGTAGGCGGCCAGGCCACTCATGCCGACGGTCGCCGCCATCGTCGAGATGCTGATGATGGCACCGCCGCCCCGGGCGGCCATCCGCGGCGCGATTGCCGCGGTCAGATAGAAGGGTGCCTTGACGTTGACGTCGAAGACCAGGTCGAAGTCCTCCTGCGCGGTCTGCTCGGTGGGGCCGCCCGGGAAGACGCCGGCGTTGTTCACGAGCACGTCGACATCCGCCGCGGCCTCGGCCAGGCGCCGCACGTCGTCGAAGTTCGCGAGATCGGCGGCGACGAACCGGGCCCTGCCACCCTGTGCCTCGATCTCGGCGACGACCTCGTCACCGCGTCGCTTGTCGCGACCGGTCACGATCACGTGGGCGCCGCGGCATGCCAGTTTCATTGCCACGGCGCGGCCGATGCCCGAGGTGCCGCCCGTCACGAGCGCGGTCTTTCCTTGAAGTGCCATGGTCCTGTTTCCTTCTTCTCTCGGTGTGTCGTCTACGCGAACGCGGCGGCGTGGTCGGCGGCGAACTGCTCGAACGAGCGCGCGGGGCGGCCCAGCAGGGTCGGCACGTCCTGGGTGGTCCAGTCGGCGTCACCCTCCGCGATCATGCTGAACGCCTGGGCGTTCATGTGGGCGATCTGCTCGGGAACCCCGGCGCGGATCATCGCGTCCCTGTTGTCCTCGAAGCTCAGTTCCCGGTAGGTGATGGTCCGGCCCAGCAGCCTGGAGAGCACGGCGGCCACCTCGTCGTTGGAGATCGCCCGCGGGCCGGTGAGCCAGTAGGTGTTACCGGCGTGCCCAGCGGGCGCGGCGGCGATCGTGGCGGCCACCGCCGCCACGTCCCGGGCATCGACCATGCCTGTGCGCCCCTTGCCGGCCGCGGAGCCGAAGCCGCTGGTCCTGGCGATCGCGGGCGCCAGTGCAAGGACGTTCTGCATGTAGGCGTTCGAACGCAGCAGGGTGTGGGGCACCCCGCCGGCGGCCAGCCCGGCCTCGATCTCGCTCTGCCCGCGCCGCCGGGCGATCGGCGAGTCGGGTGCGGCCTTGCTGGTGACCTTGACGATGTGCCCGACCCCGGCCCGCGCTGCGGCGGCGACGACGTTCAGTTCCTGAGCGGGCACTGCGGGGCTGACCAGCACCACCGCCGTGACCCCCCGCCATCGCCGCGTCGATGCTCGCCGGTACCGCCAGGTCGCCGACCACGACGTGCGCGCCCGCATCCGCCGGCGCCTTGGCCTTCGCCGGGTCACGGACCAGCACCCTGACCGGCGTCTGCTGCTGCGTGAGTACGCGCACCGCTTCGGAGCCGACCTTCCCGGCCGTGGTGATAAGGATCATGGGGTCCTCCTTCCGCCCATCAGAATTGGGTTACGAAACCCACTCTTTGGCATTCTGGCTGGGTTGTCAAACCCAGAAAATGTTAGGGTCGGACTCATGAGCACTGATGCGCGCAACCGGCCGAAGCTGACCGCCAAGGGAGCGCGCACCCGGGCCCGGATCGTGGACGCTGCCGCCCGGCTGATCCACGAACGGGGCGTCGCCGGCACGACACTCGACGACGTGCGGACCGCGGCAGAGGTCAGCGGATCACAGCTGTCCCACTACTTCGCCGACAAGGACGAACTCGTCCAGGCGGTCATCGACCGCCAGGCGGAGACCATCGTGGGCAACCAACGACAGGCCGACCTCGGCAGCGTCGAAGGACTCGCGGGGTGGCGGGACATGGTGATCGCCCAGGTGCGGAGCGCCGAAGCCAGGGGAGGCTGCCCCCTCGGATCGCTCGGCGGCCAACTCGCCGAGGCCGACCCCGAGGCCCGCACCCTGATCGCCGCAGGATTCGACCAGTGGTCAGCCGCCATCGGCGACGGCCTGCGAACCCTTCACGCCGCCGGTCACCTCGACAGCGAGATCGACCCCGACGACCTCGCTGTCACTCTCCTCGCCGTACTGCAAGGCGGGCTGCTTCTCGCACAGGTCCACCGCGACCCCCGTGCCCTGGAGACCGCACTCGACACCCTCATCGCCCTCGCCTCCAGGGGGTCTGGCGCATGATCGGGTGACATCTCAACCGCCTTGCCCTGTACGGCAGGTGGGAAGGATGTCCGCTGCGCCCAAGCCCTGTCCCCAGGAGGTCCGCGAGGACGTCGTGCGGGTCGCGGCGACCGAGGACCGGACGTCACCGTCGAGCAGGTGGCCGCCGAATTCGGCGCCCATCGGCGTCCGTTCAGCCCAGGAAGCTCAGCCGCACCTGCCGCCGCGGGTTGTCCCCGTTGGTGTCCACCAGGCACACCGACTGCCAAGTCCCCAGTTCCAGGCGGCCGTTGATCACCGGCAAGGTGGCGTGCGGCGGGACGATCGCCGGGAGGACGTGGTCGCGGCCGTGGCCGGGGCTGCCGTGGCGGTGCTGCCAGCGGTCGTCGGCGGGGAGGAGGGTGTGCAGGGCGGTCAGGAGGTCGTGGTCGCTTCCGGCGCCCGTCTCGATGAGGGCGACTCCGGCCGTCGCGTGCGGGACGAAGATGTTGAGGAGGCCGTCGCGGCCCGCCGCCGTCTCGCGCAGGAAGGTCTCGCAGTCGCCGGTGAGGTCGACGACGGTCTCCTCGGAGCCGGAGGCCACGTTCAGGACACGGGTGGTGAAGGCATCAGACATGGTTCCATCCTGGCGCACGCGGCCGGAAGCGCCGGGAAGATCCGCGCCGCCTCCGTCGTTGCCGCGAGGGTGAGCGACAACGGTGCGGGTGGCGGCGGTGCGGTGCGTGAGGTCGAGAGCGTCGTCGTCGGCGCCGGGCAGGCCGGCCTGTCCGGGGCCTATCACCTGCGGCGGGCCGGATTCGAACCGGAGCAGGACTTCGTCGTGCTCGACCACGCGCCGCAGCCGGGCGGTGCCTGGCAGTACCGCTGGCCGTCGCTGACGTACGGCAAGGTGCACGGGATGCACTCGCTGCCCGGCATGGAGCTCACCGGCGCCGACGCGGCACGTCCGTCGTCCGAGGTCGTCGGTGAGTACTTCGCCGCCTACGAACGCGCCTTCGACCTGCGGGTACGACGCCCCGTGGACGTGCGGACGGTGCGTGAGGGCACGGGTGGGCGGCTGCTCGTGGAGACGTCGGACGGGGCGTGGTCCACCCGGACGCTCCTCAACGCGACGGGCACCTGGGACCGGCCGTTCTGGCCGCGCTACCCCGGCCAGGAGCTGTTCCGGGGACGGCAGTTGCACACCGCCCAGTACGCCGGGCCCGAGGAGTTCGCCGGGCTGCGCGTGGTCGTGGTGGGCGGCGGGGCCTCCGGTACGCAGCATCTGCTGGAACTCGCCCCGTACGCCGCCGCCACGACCTGGGTGACCCGGCGCCCGCCCGTCTTCCGCGAGGGGCCGTTCGACGAGAACGCCGGCCGGGCCGCGGTCGCGCTCGTCGAGGAACGCGTACGCCTGGGGCTGCCGCCGTCGAGCGTCGTCTCGGTGACGGGACTGCCGCTGAACGACGCCGTGCGCAAGGGCATCGAGGACGGCGTGCTCGCCCGGCAGCCCATGTTCGACCGCGTCGTGCCGGACGGTGTCGCCTGGGCCGACGGGCGCGAGGTACGGGCCGACGTGATCCTGTGGGCCACCGGATTCCGCCCCGCGGTCGACCACCTGGCGCCCCTGCACCTGCGTGAGCCCGGCGGCGGCATCAGGATCGACGGCACCCGGGCGGCCGCGGACCCGAGGATCCATCTGGTCGGCTACGGCCCCTCGGCGAGCACGGTCGGCGCCAACCGGGCCGGCCGTGCGGCGGTGCGGGACATCGTGCGGCTGCTGGCGGCGGCACCGACCGCTGCCGCCTGACGGGCCGATCGCGGGTCGGGACGGCCCGGCACGGGAGGGGCCCACGGCCGTTCGTCACTTCGGCGACGGCGACGCGCTCTTCTTCTGCTCCGCGTTGAACTCCGCGACGTTGCGCAGGTGTTGCTGGTAGTCCGCGGTGAAGCGGGTGTCGCCCGGCTTCACCGTGACGAAGTACAGCCAGTCGCCCGGTGTCGGGCTGATCGCCGCGCGCATCGCCTGTTCGCCCGGGTTGTCGATGGGGGTGGGAGGCAGCCCCATCCGCTGGTAGGAGTTGTACGGGCTCTGCGTGCGGGTGTCCTTGGCGGTGGTGTGCAGGGTGGACCGGTTGAGCGCGTAGTTGATCGTCGAGTCCATCTGGAGCGGCATGCCGCGCTCCAGCCGGTTGAAGACGACCCGGGCCACCTTCCCCATGTCCGCCTTGGTCGCCGCCTCCGCCTGGACGATGCTGGCGATGGTCACCGCCTGGTAGACGTTCATGGCGTTGCGCTGGGCGCCCGCCGCGACCGGGGCGCCGTTGAAACGGCGGTTCGCCGTGTCGACCATCGACGACAGCAGCGACTGCGGGGACGCCTTCGGACCGAGGGGGTAGGTCGCCGGGAAGAGGTACCCCTCGGGGTTGCCCTCCGCGTCGTTCGGCAGCTTGAGGTGGGCCAGCGCCAGCGACTTCTTGGTGGTGCCGGCGGGACGGGCCAGTGCCTTGTCGACGGCCGCGTAGATCTGGGCGGCGCGCCAGCCCTCGGGGACCACGAGCGAGGTGGGCCGTGTGTCCCCGTGCTTCGCCAGGCTCAGCAGGGGCACCGCCACGGCGGTACCGGCCACGACGGCTCCGGTCGCGATGAGGGCGAAGCGGCCCCGGCGCGTCAGTCGAATCGTGCTCCGTGGCGGAGTGTTCATCTGCATGCGGGCACGGTAACCCGCACACGGTGACAAACCTGGCATATCGTCATCTTGTTGGCTCCAGTTGGGCGTCCCGTCGCACCAGCTCCGCGTACCGCCCCTCCTGCTCCAACAGCTCCTCGTGCGTGCCGCGTTCGACGACGTTGCCCGAGTCCAGGACCACGATCTGGTCCGCACCCCGAACGGTGGACAGCCGGTGGGCGATGGTCAGCGTCGTGCGGTTGGCCGACAGTGCGTCGATCGCCTCCTGGACCGCGTGCTCCGTGCGGGTGTCCAGCGCGCTGGTCGCCTCGTCGAGGATCAGGACGGGCGGGTCGCGCAGGATGGTGCGCGCGATGGCGAGGCGCTGCTTCTCGCCGCCGGAGAACCGGTGGCCCCGCTCACCGACGACGGTGTCGTACCCGTCGGGCAGCGACGCGATGTGGTCGTGGATCTGGGCGGCCCGCGCCGCCGCGTACAGCTCCTCGTCGGTGGCGTCCGGCTTGGCGAAGCGCAGGTTGTCGGCGACCGAGGCGTGGAACAGGTACGTCTCCTGCGACACGACGCCCACCGCTCGGGCGAGGGTGTCGAAGTCCAGGTCGCGCACGTCGACGCCGTCGAGGGTGACGCGTCCGCCGGTCACGTCGTACAGCCGCGGCACCAGGTAGCCCAGCGTGGACTTGCCGGCGCCGGTCGGACCGACGACCGCCAGGCTGTGGCCCGCGGGAACGGTGATGTCGATGCCGTCGAGCACGGGGGCGCTCTTGCCGTCGTAGCGGAACTCGACGCCTTCCAGGCGGACTTCGCCCGCGATCCGGTCGAGGTGCACCGGGTGGTCGCGCTCGGTGATGTCGATGGGCAGGTCGAGGTACTCGAAGATCCGCTGGAACAGCGCGAGCGAGGTCTGGATCTGGACACCGGTCGACAGCAGCTGGACGGCCGGACGGAACAGCCCCTGCTGGAGCGAGACGAAGGCGACGATCGTGCCGATCGAGACGTCGGGGCCGCCGGCTGCCAGCGTGGCGCCCGCCGTCCAGTAGATGACCGCGGGCATGGCGGCCATGACGATCGTGATGACGGCCATGCGCCAACGGCCCGCCATGTTCGACCTGACCTCCAGGTCGACCAGTTCCTCGGACTCGTCCGAGAACGACTGCGCGAGCGAGTCGGCGCGGCCCATGGTGCGGCCGAGCAGGATGCCGCTGACGGACAGCGACTCGGTGACCGTCGCGGCCATCGCGGCCATCTGCTTCTGCCGCTGCGTGGTGATCTTCTTGCGCTCGTTGCCGACCCGTCGGCTGATCCACACGAACACCGGCAGCAGGACCAGCGAGACCACGGTGAGCCGCCAGTCCAGGGCGACCATGGCGACGAGCGTGGCGACCACGCTGGTGAGGTTGGAGACCAGCGAGGTCGCGGTCGAGGTGACCGTCGCCTGCATCCCGCCGATGTCGTTGGCGATACGGGACTGGACCTCGCCCGTGCGGGTGCGGGTGAAGAAGGCGAGCGACATGCGTTGCAGCCGGCTGTAGACGGCGGTGCGCAGGTCGTGCATGACGCGCTGGCCGACGGTCGTCGAGATGAGGGTCTGCAGGACGCCGAAGACGCTGGTCAGTACGGCGCTGAGGATCATGCCGAGGGCGAGCAGGCTCAGCAGCCCGACCCGGCCGTCGGGTATGGCGACGTCGAGGACCTCGCGCAGCAGGAACGGCGAGGCGACGGAGACCAGCGACGAGGCGCCGACCAGCAGGCCGACGACCGCGAGGCGGCCGCGGTAGGGACGGAAGAGGCTCAGGATGCGGCGCACCTGTCGGGGCTGACCCTCGGGGTCGCCCGGCGACGGTGTCCAGGCAGTTTCACGGTCGGGACGCAATGGACTCCTACGGATGAAGGGTGTGGGACGGCGCCGGGGCGCCGGGGTGCCGAGCACGTCCGGCGGTGGGCGCGGGCCCGCCCCCGGTGGGACGATCGGAGCATAGCTCATTGTTACCTATACTCACAATGAACACGGTCCTGATATTGTTCCCGCATGACCACCCCGGACCGCGACGGCGCGCTCGCCGAGCAGTTGCTGCACCTCACCCGGCGGGTGCACCGCATCCAGAAGCACCACCTGGAGCAGCGCGAACTGGGCATCACCCCCGCGCAGTCCCGCCTGCTGCGCACCCTCGCGCACTTCGGGTCGCCGCCCCGCATGGCCGACGTCGCCGACCACCTCGAAGTGGTGCCCCGCGCGGTGACGAGCCTCGTCGACGGGCTGGAGGCGCACGGCAAGGTGCGCCGGGTGCCGGACCCGACCAACCGCCGGGTCATCCGGATCGAGCTGACCGACGCGGGACGGGAGGCGCTGAAGAGCCTGCGCGGCGCGCGCCGGTCCGCCGCCGAGGAGATCCTCGCCCCGCTCTCGGACGACCAGCGCGCGGCACTCGGCGGGCTCCTCGACACGCTGCTCGAAGGCACGGACACCGCCGGGCATCACTCGCACCGCTGAGCCTGGGCGGGGCACGGTAGGTAGGGGTGCCCGGGGTTCGGGAGGCACGGGTGCCCGGGAGGCAGGGTCCGCCACCGCTCAGGCCGCCGCCCCGAGGTCCGCCCTGTCCCCCATCACCACCACCGGGTGCAGCTTCGGGTCCAGCGTGCGCAGCAGGTACGCCATCGCCGGCTCGGGCAGGCTGACGCAGGCGGAGGTTCCGCTGCCGTGGTCCATGTGCAGCCAGATGCCGCCGCCCTTGTCCTGCCCCTGCGGGCGGACCGGGTCGTTCGGCGCGGTCCCCCTGACGCGGTTGTAGTCGATCGCGATCACGTAGTCGAAGTCGTGCCAGTAGGCGCGCGGCCAGCCGTGCGGCGCGGCGAACGCGGCCGAGCGCGTGTACGGGAGGGACGAGCCCGCGGCCGGGTCGGCCGCCGGGGCCGGCAGCACCCCGCCCGCGTCGCTGAGCGTGAAGACACCCACGGGGCTGCGCTTGTCGTTCTCGTGATGGTCGAGGGTCCAGCCCCTCCTGCCGTTGTGCGCGTCCCAGCTCCGCGCCGGGCGCCACCGCCCGTCCCGCGCCGCGCCGCCGCTTTTCGCGGCACCCCTCGTGTAGAGCACCGCCGTGGAGCGCGCCGAGTCCTTCCCGTCGCCGTACACCGCGAGAACCTGGCGCGAGTCCGTGGGGACGCGTCCGCCCAGCCGGTCGCCGACCCCGGGGATCCGCGTCGTCCCCACGGTGCCGGGAGCGGTGGCACGGGCTCCCCCGGCGGACGGCGAACTGCCGCCCGGCGCCCTGCCGTTGTCGTCGCCCGGGGCGTTCGTGGCACCGCACGCCGACAGCAGACCCACCAGGACACCGCAGGCGGCCGCGGCGACGGCGGTACGTCGTGGACAGAAAATCACCATCCGTCCATGGTGGCACCCGGGCACCGGACGCCCGGCCCACGCGCCCCGCTCGGTACGGCGGTTGACGGCCCCTCATGCCCCACGGGTCACGGACGGTGACCCACCCCGGCCGTGTGACCTGCGGACACCCACCCCGACAATGTTCGGAGCGGTGAGAATCCCTACCGAAAACCGCTTGCCCGCGGGGACTCCGCGCGGCGAACCTGTCACAGGCTGTCGCCGACGCGAGACCCGTCCGTCCCCTGAACGCGAACAACCGCGAACGCACACGAAACCGCTGGGAATTCATGCAAATCCAAGATCTTCCGTATCCGGACCCCGGCGTGCCCGACACGCGTTCGGGCGCTCGCTTCCTGTGGTGGCTGGAGAAGAACCAACTGGGCGGCCAGCTCAAGGCGCTGGCCTGGGGGCTGCTGCACTTCGGATCGGTCTCCGCGCTGCCGCTGGGCGTCGGCCTCGCCGTGCAGGCCGTCGTCGACGGCTCGGGCGCCGCACTCCTGCGCGCCGGAGGGGTGCTGGCGCTGTGCTGCGCCGGCAACGCGCTCGGCAGCGTCTTCCTGCACCGCAGCGCTGTCACCAACTGGATCACCGCGGCGGCCCGGGTGCAGCAACTGCTCGCCCGGAAGGCCGCGTTGCTGGGGTCGGCGCTGACCCGGCGGGTCGCGGCGGGCGAGGTGGTGGCCGTGTCCACCGGCGACGTCGAGCGGATCGGCTGGTTCGTCGAGGCCGTCTCCCGGTTCACCGCCGCTGCCCTCACCGTCGTCCTGGTCTGCGTCGGCCTGCTCGTGTACCAGCCGGCGCTGGGCGTCGTGGTCGCCGTCGGGCTGCCCGTACTGGCGCTCACGGTGCTGCCGTTGCTGCCCCGGGCCACCCGGCGCGCGGACATACAGCGGGAGAAGGCCGGCCGGGCCACCGAGCTCGCCTCGGACACCGTCGCCGGACTGCGGGTACTGCGCGGCATCGGGGGCGAGGAACTGTTCCTCGACCGGTACCGCCGCGCCTCGCAGGAGGTGCGGCACGCCGCCGTGCACAACGCCCGTATGTGGTCGCTCATTTCGGGCATCCAGGTACTGCTGCCGGGCCTGGTCCTGATCGCCGTCGTCTGGCAGGGCGTGCACCTGGCCCGCCAGGGCCGGATCACCGTGGGCGAACTCGTCACCGTGTACAGCGCGGTGATGGTGCTCGCGTATCCGCTCCAGCACTTCCAGGAGATCGCGATGGCGTACTCGTTCTCCCGCCCGGCGGCCAAACGCGCCGCCCGCGTACTGGACCTGGAGCGGGCCACCGACGCCGACGGATCCGCCCCCCCCGCCACGGCCGGTACGGGCGACGACGGCGACACGGCGGGCCGCGCGGACGTGCCGGGCCGCGGGGACGCGGCGGACCGCGGGGACACCGCCGGTGCCCGGGAGGACGCGGTCCGCGCGGTGCGCTCCGCGGTGGACGCCGGGGTTCCGGAGGCGTCCGGCGACCTGTACGACCCGGCCACCGGACTGCTCGCGCGGGCAGGGCGGTTCACCGCCGTCGTGTGCGGCGACCCGGACGCGGCGGGGCGGCTCGCGGAGCGCCTCGGCGGACATCCGGCCGACCCGGGCGTCCCGGTGGAGCTGGGCGGGGTGCCGCTCGACGAACTCCCCCTGGAGCAGGCGCGGACCGCGGTCCTCGTGCAGGACAAGGACCCGGTGCTGCTCTCCGGTTCCCTGCGCGAACTGCTCGACGTGCCCGCCTCCGGGAAGATCAGCACCGAGCAGGCCCTGGACGCCGCCCAGTGCGGCGACGTGCTCGCCGCCCTGGCGCAGGTCTCCCCCGACGTGTCCGACCCGCTGGACACCCGCATCACCGAACGCGGACGCTCCCTGTCGGGGGGCCAGCGCCAGCGGCTCGCCCTGGCCCGCTCGTTGATCACCGACCCGCAGGTGCTGGTGCTGGACGAGCCGACCTCGGCCGTCGACTCGCACACCGAGGCCCGTGTCGCGGAGGGGCTGCGGGAACTGCGGTCCGGACGCACCACCGTCGTGTTCGCCTCCTCCCCGCTGCTTCTGGACCGCGCGGACCGGGTGGTGCTCGTCCAGGACGGCACGGTGGTGGCCGAGGGCGTCCACCGCGAACTGCTGCACTCGGACCTCCGGTACCGGGCGGTCGTGACCCGGGAGACCGACGAGGAGACGGCTCTCCTGGCGACGGCGCGCGAGCACCTGACGACGACGGCCGCCGCGACCGCGACGGCCACCATGACGGAAGAGATCGAGGAGACGGCGTGATCGGCGTGGCACCGCCCCCGTACGACCCGGCGGCACCGACGACGGCGAGCACCCTGCCCGTCGGTTCCCCGGCGACGGTCCGGGCCTACGTGGTGGAGATGTTCCGCCGGCACCGGCGCGCCTTCCTGGTGCTGATCGGCGTCAACACCGTCGCGGTCATCGCCTCGATGGTGGGGCCGTACCTGCTCGGCGACCTCGTGGAGCGGGTCTCGGACGGATCCCACGAGCTGCGGCTGGGGCTGACCCTGACGCTGTTCGCCGTCGCGCTCGTGGTGCAGGGCGCGTTCGTGCAGCAGGTACGGATGCGCGGCGCCGTGCTCGGCGAGGAGATGCTCGCCGACCTGCGCGAGGACTTCCTGGTGCGGTCCGTCGGACTGCCCCCGGGCGTGCTGGAACGGGCCGGCACCGGTGACCTGCTGTCCCGGATCACCACCGACATCGACCGCCTCGCCGAGGCGATGCGGGAGGCCGTGCCGCAGCTGGCGATCGGCGTGGTGTGGGTTCTGCTGCTGCTCGGCGGGCTCGTCGTCACGGCACCGGCGCTCGCTCCGGCGGTGCTGGTCGCGGTACCCCTGCTCGTGGTCGGCTGCCGCTGGTACTTCAAGCGGGCCCCCGCCGGATACCGCGCGGAGGCCGCCGGGTACGCCGCCGTGGCCGGGGCCCTCGCCGAAACCGTGGACGCGGGCCGGACCGTCGAGGCGCACCGCCTCGGCGAGCGCCGGATCGCCCTGTCCGAGCAGCGGGTCAAGGAATGGACCGCGTGGGAGCGCTACACCCTGTGGCTGCGCTCGGTCCTCTTCCCGGTGGTCGAGGTCACCAACGGCATCGTCCTCGGCTCGGTCCTGATGATCGGCGGCTTCTTCGTCCTCCAGGGCTGGATCGGCGTCGGCCAGCTCACGACGGGCGCGCTCATCGCGCAGATGCTCGTCGAGCCGGTCGGCATGATCCTGCGGTGGTACGACGAGCTCCAGGTGGCGCAGGTGTCGCTGGCCCGCCTTGTCGGCGTCCGGGAGATCGAGCCGGACTCCGGCGACGCGGACGTGCGGCCCCGGGGCCGCGACGTGCACGCCGACGGGGTCCACTTCGGCTACCTGGAGGGCGTGGACGTGCTGCGGGAGATCTCCCTGCGCGTCAGTCCGGGGACCCGGGTGGCCCTCGTCGGGCCGTCCGGCGCCGGCAAGTCCACACTGGGTCGCCTGCTGGCCGGGATCTACGCGCCGCGCGACGGCCGGATCACCCTGGGCGGCGCCGAGCTGTCCCGCATGCCGGCGGAGCAGGTCCGCTCGCACGTGGCGCTGGTCAACCAGGAGCACCACGTCTTCGTGGGGTCCCTGCGCGACAACCTGCTCCTCGCGCGCACGGACGCCGCCGACGGCGACCTGTGGAACGCCCTCGGCGCGGTCGCCGCCGAGGACTGGGCCCGCGCGCTCGACGACGGCCTCGACACCGAGGTCGGCTCGGGCGGTCTCGCCCTCACCCCGGCCCAGGCGCAGCAGATCGCGCTGGCCCGTCTCGTCCTGGCCGATCCGCACACGCTGGTGCTGGACGAGGCGACCTCGCTGCTCGACCCGCGGGCGGCCCGCCACCTGGAGCGCTCGCTGGCCCGCGTCCTCGACGGCCGGACCGTCGTGGCCATCGCGCACCGCCTGCACACCGCCCACGACGCGGACGTCATCGCCGTCGTCGAGAGCGGGCGGATCAGCGAGCTGGGCGGCCACGACGAACTCGTGGGCGCCGACGGCGCGTACGCGGCGCTGTGGCGGTCGTGGCACGGGTGATCCGCTCCGGGCGCGGCCACGGCCGCGCCCGGTGACGGGGCCGTGCCGTTGCGCACCCCCGAACGGGGATGGAAGGCTGGTCGCAGGCACAGCGCCACGAGGCACCGGGCCGCACGTGCCGGGCACCCGTCCGGCACCTGCCGGACGCGTCCGTTGTACCGTGCTCACGGCCCCGCCGAGCCCCGGCGGAACCGGGCCCGTCCCCAATTCCTGGAGGTTCCCGTGGACAGCGCCGACGGATGGGGAGACGACGTCTACCAGCCGGACGGGTCGGAGATCCAGGAGGACGCCGGCCTGCTCGACGCCGAGGACACCCTGGACGACGACGGTGTCGAGGACCCGCTGGACCGCGGCTGGTCGCCGCCGGAGCGCCCGTGGGGCGTGGAGCACGACGGCGTGACCGCGGCGGAGGCCCTTCGGGGCGAGACCCTCGACCAGCGTCTCGCCGAGGAGGTGCCCGACACCGTCGCCCCCGACGGGGACGGTCTCGGTGACGCCGAGGGCACCGACGGGGAGCTGTGGGACGACGAGGTGGGCTCGGCCCGCTCCGGACGCCTCGTGGCTCCCGACGAGGGAACCCACGAGGACGACGAGAGTGCCCTGGTCGCCACCGACGTGGGCATCGACGGCGCCGCCGCCTCCGCCGAGGAGGCCGCCATGCACGTCGTCGACGAGGACGCGCCGCTGCGCTGAGCCGGACCGGCCGCCCCGGCCGGGACCGTCGCCGGCGGGAAGCGCCCGGCCGGCGGGAGGCCCTTCGCCCCCGGAGGACCTCCCGCCGGCCGGGACCGAGCAGGACGAGCGGGAGGAGCAGCCATGCAGAACGACAAGCAGCCCGACTACGGTCCGGTGGTCTTCCGGGACCGCAGCGCCGGATACGCCTTCCTGACCCGGTCGACCGCGACCAGTTCGCAGACCATCGAGTGGGACGACGGCGAGACGTACCCGGTGGTGGACGTGGAGATCTCCTCGGAGAGCCACCCCTTCTACACCGGCAAGGCCCGCACCGTGGACTCCGAGGGCCGCGTCGCCCGGTTCGAACGGCGCTACGGCGACGGTTCGGCCGGGGCTTCCGAAGGCTCCTGAACCGCTGGTCCCCGCGGGTGCGCGGCACGCGCACCCGCGGGCCGGCGTCAGATGAAGTTCAGCGCCGCGGCGCAGCCGATGCCGCCGAGCACCATGAACACCGGCATCAGCACCTTGAGCTCGACCCAGCTTCCGGCACGGAACCGCATCGCCTTCGGCGGTCCGATCGGGTACCAGCGCCTGCGTCCCAGCGGTATAGGCCACAGCACGGGGCAGCCGGACACCGTCAGCGCGTCCCCGATGCAGTGCACCAGCGAGCCGAGCAGGATCGGCAGGCCCAGCCACAGGTACTGCTGGCCCGAGCCGGTGAACAGCCACCCGGAGCCGTTGCCCGGCTCGTCGAGTATCCCGGCGACGATCCACGACGTGGTCGCCGCGAGCAGCCACACCAGCACGTCGCTGCTGGAACCGCGGGCCGCCCGCCACAGCAGACCCTCGATCGCCAGCACCATGTGCACGAAGAGGATCGCCAGCACCGCCCAGCGTCCGCCGACGATCGCGAGGCCCGACGCCGCGGCGCCGGTGAGCACCGCCCACACCCAGGTGTGCGTCAGCGTGCGGTGTCCGCCGTTGCGGCGCGGGTCGCCCGCCATGCGCGTCGCCTTGTAGACGGCGTAGGAGAGCTTGTCGACGATCTCGCAGACCCAGCGCGAGACCGGACCGAAGGAACGCGAGATGGTCGCCGACTTGTGGTCCAGGTCGGGGGCGAGGGCCGCGCCCGCGCAGATCAGCGCCCCGGTCAGCAGGACCGGCCACGGCATCGCGTGTCCGGCCGCGGCGGTGGCCGCCCCGATACCCAGCCAGGCCGCTGCGCCCGACAGTGAGTGTGCTGGTCCCATCATGAGCGTTTCCCGCCCCATTCCTCTTGTGCCACTGGTGAGTTGCCCCGGTGCGCTGACGCCTCGTCGGCGACACAGCGTAGCGTTCCCGATCTTCGTGCCCGAAGCCGATTCCCCCCTCGGCCTCCCCGGCAGGCAAGATGGTGGGGTGACCCTCATCGATCAGCTGCCGCCCACCCCCGACGCCGACGCCCTGTACGACGCATTCGAGTCGTGGTCGACGGAGCGGGGCCTGACCCTCTACCCGCACCAGGAGGAGGCGCTGATCGAGGTGGTCTCGGGTGCGAACGTGATCGTCTCGACGCCCACCGGGTCCGGCAAGAGCATGATCGCCGCGGGTGCGCACTTCGCGGCACTGGCCCGCGACGAGGTCACCTTCTACACCGCGCCGATCAAGGCGCTCGTCTCCGAGAAGTTCTTCGAGCTGTGCAAGATCTTCGGCACGGAGAACGTCGGCATGCTGACCGGTGACGCCTCCGTCAACGCCGACGCGCCCGTCATCTGCTGCACCGCCGAGGTGCTGGCGTCCATCGCGCTGCGCGACGGCAAGAACGCCGACGTCGGCCAGGTCGTCATGGACGAGTTCCACTTCTACGCGGAGGGCGACCGCGGCTGGGCCTGGCAGATCCCGATCCTCGAACTCCCGCAGGCCCAGTTCGTGCTGATGTCGGCCACGCTCGGCGACGTGTCCTTCTTCGAGCAGGACCTCACCCGCCGCACCGGCCGGCCCACCTCGGTGGTGCGCTCCGCCACGCGCCCGGTGCCGCTCTCCTACGAGTACCGCTTCACCCCGATGACGGAGACGCTCACCGACCTGCTGGAGACGCGGCAGGCACCGGTGTACATCGTGCACTTCACGCAGGCCCAGGCGGTCGAGCGGGCGCAGGCGCTGATGAGCATCAACATGTGCACCCGGGAGGAGAAGGAACGCATCGCCGACCTCATCGGCGCGTTCCGGTTCACCACCAAGTTCGGGCGCAACCTGTCGCGTTACGTGCGGCACGGCATCGGGGTGCACCACGCGGGCATGCTGCCGAAGTACCGGCGCCTGGTCGAGAAGCTCGCGCAGGCGGGCCTGTTGAAGGTCATCTGCGGCACGGACACCCTCGGGGTCGGCGTCAACGTCCCCATCCGCACCGTGCTGTTCACCGCGCTCACCAAGTACGACGGCACCCGTGTGCGCACGCTGCGGGCGCGCGAGTTCCACCAGATCGCGGGACGGGCCGGCCGGGCCGGGTTCGACACGGCGGGTCTCGTCGTCGCGCAGGCCCCCGAACACGTCATCGAGAACGAGAAGGCGCTGGCCAAGGCGGGCGACGACCCCAAGAAGCGGCGCAAGGTCGTCCGCAAGAAGGCCCCGGAGGGCTTCGTCGCCTGGTCGGAGAGCACCTTCGAGAAGCTCATCGGCGCCGAGCCGGAACCGCTGACCTCCCGCTTCCGCGTCACGCACACCATGCTGCTCTCGGTGATCGCGCGCCCCGGCAACGCCTTCGACGCGATGCGGCACCTGCTGGAGGACAACCACGAGCCGCGCAAGCAGCAGTTGCGGCACATCCGGCGGGCCATCGCGATCTACCGCTCGCTGCTGGACGGCGGCATCGTGGAGAAGCTCGACGAGCCGGACGCCGAGGGACGCATCGTGCGGCTCACGGTCGACCTCCAGCAGGACTTCGCGCTGAACCAGCCGCTGTCCACCTTCGCGCTCGCCGCGTTCGAACTCCTCGACCCCGAGTCGCCCTCCTACGCCCTGGACCTGGTGTCCGTGGTCGAGTCCACGCTCGACGACCCGCGGCAGATCCTGGCCGCCCAGCAGAACAAGGCGCGCGGCGAGGCCGTGGCGGCGATGAAGTCCGACGGCGTCGAGTACGAGGAGCGCATGGAGCGCCTCCAGGACGTGACCTACCCGAAGCCCCTGGAGGAGCTGCTCTTCCACGCGTACGACACGTACCGCAAGAGCCACCCGTGGGTGGGCGACCACCCGCTGTCCCCGAAGTCGGTCGTCCGCGACATGTACGAACGGGCCATGACCTTTACCGAGTTGGTGTCCCACTACGAACTCGCCCGCACCGAGGGCATCGTGCTGCGGTACCTCGCCGGCGCCTTCAAGGCCCTCGACCACACCGTCCCCGACGACCTCAAGTCGGAGGACCTCCAGGACCTCATCGCCTGGCTCGGCGAGACCGTCCGCCAGGTCGACTCCAGTCTGCTCGACGAGTGGGAACAGCTCGCCAACCCGCAGGACATGACGGCCGAGGAGGCCCAGGAGCGGGCCGACCAGGTCAAGCCGGTGACCGCCAACTCCCGCGCCTTCCGGGTCCTCGTGCGCAACGCACTGTTCCGCCGCGTCGAGCTCGCCGCCCTCGACCAGGTCGACCAGCTCGGCGAGCTGGACGGCGAGAACGGCTGGGACGCCGACGCCTGGGGCGAGGCCATGGACCGGTACTGGGACGAGTACGACGACCTCGGCACCGGCCCCGACGCGCGCGGCCCCAAGCTGCTGCTGATCGAGGAGCAGCCCGCAAACGCCCTGTGGCGGGTGCGGCAGATCTTCGACGACCCCAACGACGACCACGACTGGGGCATCAGCGCGGAGGTCGACCTCACGGCCTCCGACGCGGAGGGCCGCGCGGTCCTTCGCATCACCGACGTCGGTCAGCTGTGAGCACAGGAGAGACCCACCGATGAGCAATCCCGCCGACGGCCTCGTCGACCTGCTCGATCTGGAGCAGATCGAGGTCGACATCTTCCGCGGCCGCAGTCCGCAGGAGTCGCTGCAGCGCGTCTTCGGCGGCCAGGTGGCCGGCCAGGCCCTGGTCGCGGCCGGGCGCACCACCGACCGCGAACGGCCCGTGCACTCGCTGCACGCGTACTTCCTGCGCCCGGGGCGGCCGGGCGTGCCGATCGTGTACCAGGTGGAACGCGTCCGTGACGGGCGCTCCTTCACGACCCGCCGGGTGACGGGGGTCCAGCAGGGACGCACGATCTTCAATCTGACCGCCTCCTTCCACAAGCCCGAGGTCGGGAGTTTCGAGCACCAGTTGCCGCCCGCCCGCGTGGTGCCGGACCCGGAGTCCCTGCCGACCGTGTCGGAGGAGGTCCGGGAACATCTGGGCGCGCTGCCGGAGCAGCTGGAGCGGATGGCCCGCCGCCAGCCCTTCGACATCCGTTACGTCGACCGGCTGCGCTGGACCGCCGAAGAGATCAAGGGCGCCGAGCCGCGCAGCGCGGTGTGGATGCGGGCGGTCGGACCGCTCGGCGACGATCCGCTCGTGCACACCTGCGCGTTGACGTACGCGAGTGACATGACGCTGCTGGACGCCGTCCGCATCCCGGTGGAGCCGCTGTGGGGTCCGCGGGGCTTCGACATGGCGTCGCTCGACCACGCCATGTGGTTCCACCGGCCGTTCCGCGCGGACGAGTGGTTCCTCTACGACCAGGAGTCGCCGATCGCGACGGGCGGCCGCGGTCTGGCCCGCGGCCGCATCTACGACGTCGAGGGCCGGCTGCTCGTGTCGGTGGTGCAGGAAGGGCTGTTCCGGGCGCTGTAGGGCTCGGCCCCGGGGTGCCGTCGCCCCGGTGGCGCCCCGGGGCCGGACGCGAGTACGGGTGTCGCGTCCGGACGTTGCCGGTGCGGGAGGCGGAGCCGGGCGATCAGCCGGCGTGGGCGGGTCCGCCCGGGTTGCGGCCGGGGCGGACCCGGAAGCGGCGGTCCCGGGATCGGCTCCGCCTCCGGGCCCGCGGCGGCAACCGTCGCGGGGTCGGGGTCCGGCACCGGGTCGTGGATCCGGGCGGCGGCCACCGCGTGCCGCAACTCGGCCACCAGCAGGGCGACTTCGTCCGACTCTCGGGCGGTCATCAGGATCTCCGCGAGCTGCGCCGCGGGCGAGCCGGGCGCGCCGTGGTCGGGACGAGGGGGGCGGCACCGCTCCAAGTGGGTCCGGTCGCGGCGGTCGGGAACGGCTCGGGCCACCTCGACCGGGTCGAGCAGGGAGGCCACCGCGGCTGCCCGCTCCCACGGCCCGTGGGCGGCGTCGGTCAGTGAACACAGGTGCCGGGTGCGCCAGTTGCGCGGTCGGAGGTCCAGCCCGGTGATCAGCTGGTCCCGCAGCGCCGTGGGCATGCGCCCCGCGAGCAGCGCCGCGTGCTCGGAGCGGGCGCCGAACACGCGCAGTTCCTCCGTGGGATAGAGCCAGACCACCGTGCGGTAGCGGTTGACGCGGAAGGTCGCCGGGGACAGCAGGCCCAGTCGCGCGAGCCGCCCGAAGCGTCCCGGCGCGATGCCCAGCAGGGCCGCCCCGTCCCTGGTTCCCGCGGTCTCGGTGCGCAGGCGCAGCCCGCGCGGGAAGTCCGGCTCGGCGCGCAGCCGCTCGATCTCGGTGCGGGCGACGCGGGCGCCGCTCCCGTCCGGGGCGGGCAGGGTGCGGATGTGACCGAGGCTGACTCCGGCCTCGAACGCACTTCTGCCGAGGGCGAGTTCACGTGCCGCCCGATGGGTCGTGAGGACGGCCGGGCCGGGCGGGCCAGAGGTCTTGGCCCGCGAACCGGGCGCGGATGTGCGGATGGTGACAGGCATGGTCGTCTCCCCCGTGGAGTGGTCCTGGGCTCGGGCCGAGTTCTCCGGCCCACGGGAAAAACCGTAGCCCCGACCGGGCATTTCGGGGCAAGCCTGTGGATAACTCCGCATCGACGGGAAACCCGCAGCTCAGGGCGCCGTGCGGCGACACAGAACACCAGCGGGGTCCGTGGGGAGCCGGGGGGAAGGAGCCGGGAGTCCAGGTGTCTCGGCGTCCTGGAATCTCTGAAATCCCGGGATTTCAGAGGTCCTTGGCCGTCGTCCTCTCCGGCTGCCGCGCGTCCACGCCGAGGTGCTCGCCGACCCTGTTGACGAGCAGGGTCATCTCGTAGGCGATGCGCCCGAAGTCGGCCTCCGCGCCGCTGAGCACACACAGACAACTGCCGCTGCCCGCCGCCGTGACGAACAGCACCGCGTCGTCGAACTCGATCATCGTCTGACGGACCTGACCGGCGCCGAAGTGGCGTCCCGAGCCCTGCGCGAGGCTGTGCAGTCCCGACGAGACGGCCGCGAGGTGTTCGGCGTCGTCACGGCGCAGCCCCGTGCTCGCGCCGGTCACCAGGCCGTCGTTGGAGAGCACCATCGCGTGCCGTACGTGTTCGACGCGCTGGGTCAGGTCGTCCAGCAACCAGCCCAGGCCCCGCTTGTGCGCCATCATGCGATCCCCCTGTCGAGTCTCCCCCTGGCTGGAGGATTCCCCGCAAGCCTTCACCACGACCGCGGTCGCGGCAAGGAGGATGGTGACATGGCACAGAAGATGACCGACGAAGAGTGGCAGGCGTTCATTTCGGCGGGCACGCGCACCGCGAAACTGTCGACCGTGCGGGCCGACGGCAGCCCGCACGTGGCGCCCATCTGGTTCCTGCTCGACGGCACGGACGTGGTGTTCAACACCGGGAAGGACACCGTGAAGGGCCGCAACCTCGCCCGTGACGGCAGGGTCGCCCTGTGTGTGGACGACGACCGGCCGCCGTTCGGTTTCGTGGTCCTCCAGGGCCGGGCGGACCTCTCCGAGGACCTGGCGGACGTACGCGCGTGGGCCACCCGTATCGCGGCCCGGTACATGGGCGCGGAGCGCGCGGAGGAGTTCGGGGCCCGCAACGGCGTACCGGGCGAACTCCTCGTGCGCGTACGGGTGGAGAAGGTCCTGGCGCAGGCGGACGTCGCCGAGTAGGGCCCCGCGCGACAGGGACTGGCCGGTCGGCCCACCGGGTCAGCCCACCGAGTCGAGGAGCCGGGCGGTGTGCATCCGCCCGGCGTACTCGACGAGCCGGATGAGCACCTCCTTGCCCGAGTCGCGATCCCGGGCGTCGCACAGCACGACCGGGGTTCCGCGGTCGAGGTCGAGGGCACCCGCCACGTCCTGCGCGCCGTATCCGCGCGTACCGCCGAAGCAGTTGACGGCGACGACGAACGGGATGCGCCGGTGCTCGAAGTAGTCCACCGCGGGGAAGCAGTCGGCGAGGCGCCGCGTGTCCGCCAGGACGACCGCTCCCAGCGCGCCCTGCGCCAGTTCGTCCCAGAGGAACCAGAAGCGGTCCTGGCCGGGCGTCCCGAAGAGGTAGAGGGACAGCCCGGAACGGATGGTGATCCGCCCGAAGTCCATGGCCACCGTGGTGGTGACCTTCCGGTCGACGCCGTCCGTGTCGTCGACGAACCGGCCCGCCTCGCTGAGCAGTTCCTCGGTGCGCAGCGGGCGGATCTCGCTGACGGCTCCGACCAGGGTGGTCTTGCCGACCCCGAAGCCGCCGGCCACGAGGATTTTCAGGGCCAGGGCGGACGTGTCGCCTTCCTCGGCGTCCACACGCTCGGAGACCATCGATCACTTCTCTCGGTCGTGTCTGCAACGGCCGGTGTCGGCCGCTGGTGCGGCGCCGGCTCACGGACGGTGCCCGTGTGCCGGGCGACGCGGTTCGCCGGGTCAGGTCAGCATCATGACGACCGGCACCGCTCCCGGCGGGCCGGGACCGCATTCCGCCGGATGTGACCGGCGCGGACCGGCCCGGACCGGTCGTGTCCGCACGGTGCGCGATTCGGGAGTGCTGCCGGACACACGTGCGCCTGTGTTCGTTTCGCGGGTCCCGCCCCGCTCCCCGGCCGCCGCATCGCGTGCGGTCGTCCGCCTACAGTGCCCGCAGCCCGTCGATCACCTCGCCCAGGATGCGTCCGTCCGGCAGCCGGGTGGGCGGCACCGGGCTGCGCACGGTGACCGTGCCGCTCTCCAGGAGGTCGCCGACCAGCACCCTGACGACACCGACGGGAAGGTCGGTACCGGCGGCGAGTTCGGCCACCGACTGCACCTCGGCGCGGCACAGTTCGACGATCGCCCGGTGTTCCGGCCCGAGCGCGGCCCCGGGCGCGAAGTCGGTGCCCGTCCCGGAACCGGCCGCTCCCGGACCGCCGGCCCGGGGCCCGCCCGTCCCGGGCCCGTCCACGACGAGTGCGACGAGCGCGATCACGTCGAACCGCGCACCCTCCGGACCGGAGCTGGTCCGCCCGCCCGTCATCGCGTACGGGCGCACGAGCGGGCCGGCCTCGCCGTCGTACCACTGGCTGCCCTGTTCGCAACGGGGCCCGGCGCTGTCCTCGGTCATGTCCGTGCCCCGCCGGTCAGCCGGCGACCGGGGGCCGGGCCACGAGGCGGGGTTCGGTGCCGAGGTGCTCACCGACGCGCCGCACCAGGCGGGCCATCTCGTAGGCGACGAGGCCCACGTCGGCCGTGACGGACGTCAGGAGGGCGAGGCAGGACCCGTCGCCCGCCGCCGCGACGAAGAGGAAGCCGTCGTCCATCTCCACCACGGTCTGGCGCACGCCGCCGGTGCCGAAGTGGCGGCCGGCGCCCTTGGCGAGACTGTGGAAGCCGGAGGCGACCGCCGACAGATGCTCGGCGTCCTCGCGCGCGAGGTCGCTGGAGGCGCCCGAGGCGAGACCGTCGCTGGACAGCACCACCGCGTGCCGTACGTCCTTCACCCGCGCCACCAGGTCGTCGAGCAGCCAGTCGAGTTCGCCCGACCGGCGGGCGGTCCGGGTGTTCGGTTCGTGGATCATGCGGGTTCTCCTTCGTCGCTCCCGCCGCCCGGCCGGGAAGCGGTGCCGCGGCCGGGCGGGCGGCCGCCTCCGCGTGCCCAGCCGGCTCGGTAGGCGGTCATGCGGTCGCGTACGGCCTCCGGTGTGCGCAGGTCGTCGTGCGGATCGTCGGGGGCGGTCTCCTTGGGGCGCGGTTCGCGCAGTTGGGGGGCGAGGTTCGCCTGGCGGACGCGGTGGGGCAGGTCCTCCGCGGTGTCGGGAAGGCCCCGGAGGGGTTCGGGGGGTTCCGACGTCCGGTGCGGGCGCAGGGCGGTGACGCCGGGCTGCGCCGCGGGCCGCTTCGGCCGCGGCGTCCGAGGTGGAGCGGCCAGCACGGACGCCGGGGCGCTGCCGGGGACGGCGCCCGGGACGGCCGTCTGCGGCGCCGCCGTCCCCACCACGCGCGCCGGGCCGAGGGACGGGGGCGGCTCCGCGCCCGCCCGCGGGTCGGGCGCCGGCGTCCGCTCCGGCGGGGCGCCGTCGTGCAGCAGGGCGGTCGGCAGCAGCACCACGGCCGTGGTGCCTCCGTACGGCGACGTCCTGAGGTGCACCTTGATGTCGCGACGGGCCGCGAGCCGGGAGACCACGAAGAGTCCCAGCCGGTCGCTGTCGAACAGGTCGAGGGTCTCGGACTCGCGGATGCGCCGGTTGGCGTCGGCGAGGGCCTCCCGGCTCATGCCGAGGCCCCGGTCCTCCACCTCGACGGCGTACCCGTTCCCTACGTGCTCGCCGGTGATGCGTACGCGCGTGTGCGGCGGGGAGAACTGCGCGGCGTTCTCGACGAGTTCGGCGAGCAGGTGGGTGAGGTCGGCCACGGCCGCGCCGACGACCGCGGCCTCGGGAAGCTCACGCACCTCCACGCGCGCGTAGTCCTCGATCTCGGAGACCGCGGCGCGCACGACGTTGGTCAGCGGGACCGGCCTGCGCCAGGCCCGGCCGGGAGCCGCGCCGGAGAGGATGATCAGGCTCTCCGCGTGGCGCCGCATCCGCGTGGTGAGGTGGTCGAGACGGAACAGGTCGCTGAGCTCGTCGGGGTCGTCGGAGCGTCGTTCCATGCTGTCCAGCAGGTTGAGCTGACGGTGCACGAGGACCTGGCTGCGGCGGGCGAGGTTCACGAAGACGCCGGAGATGCCGCCCGCGAGTTCGGCGCGTTCGGCGGCGGCGCGCAGGGCCGCGCGGTGCACGGTGGCGAGGGCCTCGGCGACCTGGCCCGTCTCGTCCTCGGCGGGCGGGCCCGCCGGTGCCTCGGCGTGGATGTCGATCTCCTCGCCCGCGCGCAGCCGGCCCATCGCGGCGGGGAGTTTGCGGCGGGCTATCTCCAGGGCGCCGTCCCGCAGGTTCACCAGTTCCACGACCAGGCCGCGCCCGATGTCCACCGAGATCACGAGGGAGGCGGCGACGGCGACGAGCCCGAACAGCACCGCCGCGCCGGACGGCGTCAGCAGGCCCCGGGTGAACGGGCCCGTCCTGCCGTGCATGCTCTGATCGGTGCCGGCGTCGATGCCCCGCATGGCGTCCTGTACGCGCGCGTGCGGCCCGTCCCAGGACGCGGTGACCGACGGGGCGAGGGCGCGGGTGCCGGGTTCCGCCGCGAGCACCTGGTTCTCCAGGCCGGTCAGCGCCGTGAACGAGCTGCTGGTGGCGAGGTCCCGCCAGGCGTCGCGTTCGTCGCCGCGCAGGTCGCCGGCGGCCGCCTCGACGAACGCGCGCCGGGCTCCCGCGGCGGCGGCGAACACCTGCCGGCGCGGCGCGTCGAAGCGGCCGGCGAGACGGGCCCCGGTGAGCGCCACGTCCTCCTGGGCCAACGCCTCGCCGGCGCGGGAGAGTTCGAGCCGCACGCGCGCGTCGGTGCCGGCGCCGGGGTCCGCCTGCGGGGTCGCCGCGGTGAGCGCGCCGACCGCGGCGAACGCGTCGGACACCGTGCGGGTGTACCGCCCGTACGCGTCGTACCAGCCCGTCCGGTGGTCGAGGACGGCCGTGCGCAGCGGGCGGAGGTCCTCCGCGCTCCTCACGAACCTGCCGAGGCGCCGGGCCGCACCGGCCGGGGTCTCGCCGCTGTCGGCCACAGTGCTGTGGCCGCCGAGCCGCAGCGCGGCCACGGCACGGTCGGTGCGGGCGGCGGTCTCCTTCAGGTCACCGGAGCGGGCCGCGGAGGGCTCCGTCGCGTACCGCACGGCGGCGGCCCGTTCGTCCTGGATCGCGGTGACCGCGTCGACGACCGGGAGCCGGATCTCCGCGTCGACCTGCTGTTCGCGGCGCAGCCGGGCGATGTCCTGTGCCGTGCTGACGGTGGCGAACGCCCACAGTGCCAGCAGCGACACGACCGGCACCATCAGGAGACAGACGACCTTGGCTCGCACGGTGCGCGGCCGCAGTCGCCACGCGCCCGTACGGGACGTCGGCGGGCGCCCGGGACGCGGGACTCGGGTGTCCGCGGGTCTCTCGTCGGCGGGTGGTCCGGCGTGCGCGCGGCGTCCCCGTACGGGCACCCGCGCGGGCGTGCCCGAGCCGTGTGCCGGGGTGGTACGCCCGTGCGCAGCCGCCGTGGCCGGCCGTGCCGCCCTAGGGGATGCGCGCATGGGCCTCTCGCCGGGACGTGGTGGGGTCGGCGTGGGCTTCGCCGGCCGCGCCGGGCATGCCGTCGGCCGGGAGGGCGGTGGCCGCTGACGGTGTGGCCGCGGAAGGTGTGGCCGCGGGCGGTGCGTCCGTGTCCGGCGGCGGCCCGTGCCGGGTGTCCGGGAGGGGCTCCGCACCGGTCGGTGACAGGGCGACGAACGCCAGGGTGAGGAAGAGGTACGAGCCCAGACCGACCGCGAGCGGGAACACGAACTGCATGGCCGTGGCGCCCGGCAGCGCGCTTCCCGACGGTGTGACGTGCACGCTCACCGCGAACATCCCGGTGTAGTGCATGCTGCTCACCGCGGCGCCCATGACGAGCGAGGCGGCCGCGACCGCGCGGGGCGAGGTGACGTACAGGCCGGCCCACAGCGCGACGGTGGCCGCGACCACGGCGACCACGACGGAGAGCACCACCAGGACGGGGTCGTAGCTCACGTCGCCGTGCAGCCGCACCGCCGCCATGCCCAGGTAGTGCATGCTCGCGATGCCGAGACCGGTGGTGAGACCGCCCAGCAGCAGGGACCGGTTGCGGTCCCGCCCGTACCCCACGGCGAACACCCCGGCGCACACGACGAGCATGGCGACAGCGAGGCTGAGCACGGTCAGCGGCACGTCGTAACGGATGGCGGTGCCGCCGACCCCGAAGCCGAGCATCGCCACGAAGTGCATCGTCCAGATACCGGTGGCGAACGCGGACGCCGCGGTGAGCAGCCAGTTGCGGCGGGCCCTCCCGGTGGCGCCCAGCGCGCGTGCGGTGCAGCGCAGGCCGAGTGCCGAACCGATGCAGGCCATGGTGTACGACAGCACGGGGGTCAGCCAGCCGAACTCGGCGTGGTCCAGGTGTCCCATGTCCGGGACGCTAGCCACGGCGGGGGCGCACGGCGGAGCGCGCTTCGAAAGGTGCCGCAATCTGACCCGTCCGTGCACCGGGGCGATCACTTCGAGGTCGAACATGCGCACCGCGGGTCGTCCTCACCGGTGAGGAATCATGCGGAACATGAGCGACGACCACACACACGTCCAGGAGTTCTTCTCGGCACGCGCCGCCGACTGGGACCGCAGGTTCCCCGACGACGGACCCGCCTACGCAGCGGCGGTGGCCTCGATGGGGCTGCGGCCGGGGGGCCACGTGCTCGACGCGGGATGCGGCACGGGCCGCGCGCTGCCGCCGCTGCGCACCGCCGTGGGCCCGGACGGGCTGGTCGTCGGCGCCGACCTCACCGAGGCGATGCTCGTCGCGGCGGCACGGGCCGGGCGCGACCGGGCGGGCCGTCTGCTGCTGACCGACGTCGCCTCGCTGCCGCTGCGGACCGCCGCACTCGACGCCGTGTTCGCGGCCGGTCTCGTGGCCCACCTCCCCCGACCCACCGAGAATCTGCGGGAGTTGGGGCGCGTGGTGCGTCCCGGTGGCACGCTGGCGCTGTTCCACCCGATCGGCCGCGCCGCGCTCGCGGCACGCCAGGGCCGCCGGCTCACCCCCGACGACCTGCGCGCCGAGCCCAACCTCCGTACGCTGCTTGCCGGTTCGGGATGGCAGATGACGTCCTACGCCGACGACCCGGACCGCTTCCTGGCGCTCGCCGTGCGCGTCGGCTGACACCGGCGCGGCGGCGGTTCACCGGCGCGGGCGGCCACGGTGCGGGACGCCGACGGCGCCGCCGGACCAGCGCGGGCGCCAGTGACGCGGGTGGCGGCGACCGGCTCGTCCGGTCCCGCCGACGGACTCGACGGGCTGCCGTGAACGGGGGCCCCGCGCGGGGCGGTTGGGGCACGGACCGCAGGCGGGACGGCCTCCCGCCCCTTATGCCACCGGCCCACCGTCTCTACGTTGAGTAGCAGTCGAGGGACTTTCGGCTACCGAGCAAAAGCAGGGAAGGTGTTTCGCATGGCCTCCGTGTTCCGCAGGCTCCGCACGTCCGTCGTCGACCTGATCGGCCCCCCGCGCCCCCGGGAGAAGCGCTCGCAAGGACCCGCACCCGCGAAACGAAGCCCGTACAACCTCTTCGAGGCGGCAGCCGCCTACGTCTCGGCGGCTGCCGAGGACGACCAGGACGGGATCGAGGAGTCGGCGTCCCGGGTGTCGCCCGAGGCGCTCTCCTTCGGAGTGCGCGAGCTCGCCTGCCGCGCGGTGCTGGCGCTGGCGCGGGAGCGCGCCCAGTCCCCGCGGACGGTGGCCCGGGAACTGCTCGGCCTGCCGACCACCTGACCCGGTGGGGCGCGGACGGGCGGGGTCAGGCCGTGCGCGGACGGGAGGAGATCTTGTGGCGACGGGGGGAAGGTGTGGGGGACGGAGAGGGCGGGCGTGGTGGGAGAGGGCGGGCGTAAGCGGGAAAGACCGCGCGAACAGGGCGCGACAGGCCATGATTTGACCCCATCCAGGCGGAAAGCCCCAGCTCCGGGACGGGTCGGGGGTCGTGACAACCCGCATCGCACGCCGTTAGGGTGCGCGCGATCGGACCAACCGGCGAGAGGGACGGGGAAACAGGGATGGCTGGGACGGAGGAGGAGACCGTCGCCGTCGCGGACGATGCGCTCTACGTACTCACCGCGGTGCTGCTGACTCCGGCGCAGTTCCCGAGCGTGCTCGGCGACGACTACCCGGAGGCGTGCGCGGCGCTGGGTCTGGGGCCGCTCGCCGACGGGTACGGCCTGGTCATCGGGCAGGACGGCGACGGCGCACGATGGACCGTGGTCATCGACGACGTGTCGCTCGTCGCCGTGGCCATCGCCTCCTGGGACTGCGGGATGGAGTACGACCTGTCGCCCGACGAACGCTCGGTCGTCGTCGCCCTGCCGGGCTGGCCGCTTCCGGTCGCCGTCGCCGCCCCCAATGTGCCCGCACCGCACGATCCCGACCCCGACGTCGCCGACGGTCCGCTGCTGTCCCCGCCGGACACCAGCACCTGGGGACCCGCGCAACGCCGCCTGGGCGCCGACGAGATCGCCCTTCAGTGGGCAGTGTGGCGCGAGCGCGTCGATGACTCGGACTTCATCACGCCGGAGACGGTCCCTGCCCCAGCCCCAGCCCCAGCCCCAGCCCCGGAGCCGGGACCCGCGGCACCAACGAAGGCGCAGGCCCAGGCGCGGAAGCAGACGGAAGCCGGGGCTGAGCCCCCGTCCGCGCCAGGTCCCGATGCTGCAACCACGCCCGACACGGCAACCGGCACGACGGCCGAACCGAGGGCGAAGACCGGCCCCGGCCCCGGAGCGGGGTCCAACGACGCGGACAAGCCTCCGGCGCAGACCGACGCCCCCGCCGCCACCGAGTCCGCCGAGTCCGCCGAGTCCGCCGAGTCCACGGACGAACCGACTCCGACAGCCGCCCCGACCCCGACCGACGAGCCGCTTAAGCGCGCCGAGCAGCCGCATGCCGATGTCGAATCCGGACCCGAGGCCGAGGTTGAGGCAGAGACCAAGCCCGCCGCAGCCGCCCCCCTCGCGGCCCGCGTGGACAGGGAGACCCGTGGCCACCTCGGCATTCGGCGCGTGCTCGCCGAGGCTCGGGCCTACGCGTCCGCTCCCCCGCCGCTCGGACGGGTCAGGTCTTCGTTCGCCCCGGGTGACGCACGCACCCTGCGGGCCGACGGGCCGGGCTGGTCGATGGTGGCCCGCACCGACGACATCGCGTTCGTACTCCTCGACGACGAGCCCGGCGAAGTACTGCCGGTCGGCCGCGGGCCCCAGCTGCCGGCTCTCCTCGAAGCCCTCGAAAGGCTTGCGGTGCGGCCGAGTTGACCGCCCCCGTGGGACGGCGGCTCACCGCGCCGCGGTGTCGGGCTCCCGTCCGCCGACCGCCAGCGCCATGGCGTCGTGGCTGCTCAGCGGCCCAGCTCCTTGCGGGTGACCCGGCGCAGCCTGCGGCGCTGCGACGGGTCGAGGGTCAGATAGGCGGCGACCGGGACACCCAGGATGATCAGGAGTGACGCCCACCAGGGCAGCCAGATCAACAGGATGAGCCCGACCGCCACACCCCCCACCGCGATCTTCGCGTTCTTCGACATCGGAGCCTCCTTCGCGGCCACTGCCGCTCTCTCTCCTGAAAACGGGCCCGCGCCCGCCGTGGTTCCGGACCGCACCCCTGACAAATCCCCGAGACACCCCCAGGATGCGCAGCCGAACCCCTACGGGTCACCTGCGGAAGGGGCACCCGCCGCGCACGCCGCTCCGCGTGCCCGGCGCGCGGAGCCTACAGGCGGCCACGGACAGTCCCAAGGGTTGCACCCCCAGGGGCGGGGGGTGCCGCCCACGCGCGTACGGGAGACTGGCACCCGCGGAGGAGCCACCCCGCGGTCAGGAACCCGCGCGGTACCGGGTCGCGAGCTCCGGGCTCTGCGCGCCGAAGGCGGCGAGGTCGGCGCGGGAGACGGCGTCGAGGAGGCTGTCGTCCTCGACGCCCGGGGCGCAGACGACCTCGCCGAGTTCCAGACCGCGCAGACCGGCCGTGACGACATCCTCGGCGGACATCCGCGGCACCGCGCTGAGGTCGAGGCCCTGCCGTTCGTGGAACTCGGTGGCGACGACCCCCGGGCACAGCACCTGCACCTTGACCCCGGTGCCTTCCAGTTCCGCGCTCAGCGTCTGGGACATGGCGACGAGGTGGGCCAGGGCGCCCGCGTAGACGGCACGCCGGGGCATCGCCGAGGCCGGTGCGGGCCCGCTGAAGGCGATCATGCCGGCGACGTTGACGATCGCGCCCTCGCCCCGTTCCTGCATGCCCGCGACGGCGGCACGGGCGAGCATCGTCGGGGCGACGACCTTGACGTGGACGAGTTCGCGCGCCTTGGCGGCGGGAAGCTCGGCGAGCGGCATGTAGTGGGCGACGCCCGCGTTGTTCACCAGCATGGTCAGGGGTTCCGAGGCGCAGATCGCCGCGACCGTGTCGATGCCCTCGTCGGTGGACAGGTCGGCCGCGACGGCCTTGACGGCGACCTCCGGATGGGCGGCGACGAACTCCGCCAGACGGTCCTCGCGCCGGCCCACCACGATCAGGTCGTGGCCCTCGGCCGCCAGCCGTTCGGCGAAGGCGCGACCGATTCCGGACGTGGCTCCCGTGACAAGTGCGAGCTTGCTCATGGCTGACTCTTCCTTCACTCACCGGAACGGGTACGCCGTACTCGCTCCGTATTGTCGACTGCCGGGTTCAACCGTCGCCCGGGACGACGCGTGCAGCCAGTCGTCCCGTCTTCCTGGGACCACTGGTACCAGGCAGGCCGGAGCGCTGCGGGGCACACTGGCCCCTATGAGTACGGCGGAGTTCGGGCAGGCGGTGCGGCGGTGGCGGGACCGGGTGCCGCCCGAGACCGCCGGGCTGCCCGCCGGGGGGCAACGGCGCGCACCCGGCCTGCGGCGCGAGGAACTGGCGTTGCTCGCCGGGATCTCCGTCGACTACGTGACCCGTCTCGAACAGGGCCGCGCGTCCAACCCGTCGGCGCAGGTCGTCGAGGCGGTCGCACGGGCACTGCGGGTGTCGACGACCGAGCGGGAGCACCTGTTCCGGCTGGCCGGCCTCGCCCCGCCCGGACCGGAGACCGTGCCCACGCACCTCACCCGAGTGTGCAGCGCCTGCTGGACCGGCTCAGCGGTACGCCCGTCGCGGTCTACGACGCCATCTGGACGCTGATGGTGGCCAACCAGCCCTTCGCGGCACTCATGGGCGACCCCTCCGGCCTGCGCGGGAACATGCGCAACGCCGTGTGGCGCACCTTCCTCCAGCCGGGTGACCGGGTCCGGTACACCGCGAAGGCACGGCTCGACCAGCAGACGGCGGTCGTCGCCGACCTGCGCAGGGCCCGGGCCCGCTATCCCGGCGACCCGCGCCTGCGGAAACTGATCGCCGAACTGCGTACGCGCAGCGAGCAGTTCGTCCGCCTGTGGGACTCCGGCGCGGTCGGCCTCCACGAGGCGGCACGCAAGACGATCGACCATCCGCAGGTGGGGGCGGTGACGCTGGACTGCGACATCCTCACGGTGGCGGGCACCGACGTGCACATCATGATCTTCACGGCCCAGCCCGGCACGACGGACGCCGAACGCCTCGCCCTGCTCACGGTCCTCGGCACACAGACGGTGGCCGGGTAACGGTCGGCGGGACCAATCACCGTGCCGTCGGCGGCACTTGTCCGTCAGGTACCGAGGTCCACCCGCCCGCGCTACTGACCGCCGCCCCCGGAAGCCGAGTTCAGCAACGACTCCAGGTCGCTCGGCAGGTCCGTCGGCAGTCCGGTCGGGAGGCCGCTCAGCAGGTCGCTGGGCAACGTGGAGGGCAGTGAAGGGAGTTCGCTCGGCAGCGTCGTGGGGATGCTCGTCGGCAGGTCGGTGGTGGGGAGTCCGCTCGGGAGGCTGAACGACGGCGTGGGCAGGCCGCTCGTCGACGTGCCGTCTCCGGGCCGCTTCGGGTCGGGCGAGTCGTCGTCGCCCCTTGCCATCAGCACGATCACCACCACCGCGACGGCGACGGCGAGTACGGCCAGTACGACGAAGAGAACCCGTCGGCCACCGCCGGACCCCCCGGGAGCCCCGGAGTCGAATCCAGGTCCACCGGGCGGCTGTTGGGGAGGCTCCGAGGGCGGCAGTCCTCCGTACGGCGGTGTCGGGGGGCCGCCGGGCGGTGGAGGACCGTAACCCTGGCTGCCTCCTCCTCCGTACGGACTGTCGGAGGGTGGCGGCCCGAAGCCGCCTCCTGCGGGCGGAGGTCCGGACTGCGGCCTGGGCGGGCGGGACGGTTCCGGCGGGATGGCCATGCCCCAAGGGTGCCGTCACCGTGCGCAAGGCGCAGCCCGTACGGGGAAGTCGGCGCCGACTCATGACAAGGACCGTGGGATTCCGCGACGTTCGGCGTCCCGTCGCCACCGCCTCTCGCCCCCTCCCCCTCCCCCACCGGCACCGCGAACTCCCGCCGGCTTGCCGTTCAGGGTTCCAGGACGCCGCACACGTCAGCCACCAGCCGGTCGGCGTCCTCGAGCACCGCGGTGAGTGCCTCCGGGGTGGTGCCGAGCGTTGCGAACAGCGCGTGGGCGCGGTCGGCGAAATCGGCCGGGGCGTCCGCCAGTTCACCTGCCGCCCTGACCGCGCCCTTCTCGTTGACGACCCAGCATCGCGCGTGTGCGTGGAGCGCGTGCACCAGTAGGCCGACCGCGCGGAAGAGGCACCCGGCGACGTAGAACGCGTCGCCGCGCGCCGCGCCCTTGCGGGCGCCCAGCAGGATGAACGGGGCCTCCCACGCCGCGTTCGCCACGAGTGCCTCGCGCAGCGGCTCCGGATAGACGCGCGTCTGTTCCCGCAGGGCTCGCAACGCACCGCCGGGGTCGGCGAGGACGCGGCCGAGGGCGACCTCGCCGGCGTACGAGTGGGAGTAGAACCCCAGGGGATGGCCGGGCTGGGTGCCGATCTCGAACCGTCCCGCCCGGCACTCGCTCCAGACGCGTCGCACCCGGTCCAGGTCACGGTAGATCCAGTCGACACGGTGGCCCTCGACGGTCAGCCAACTGCCGCCGTCGACCCACGGCCCCCAGCCGCCGGGCTCGCTGACCTCGACCGGGCCGCCGGTCACCTCCGCCGCCAGCGCGCGCAGCGCGGCGGTGTCCAGCGGGGCCCTGTAGTAGAGGCCCAGGTCGTAGTCGGAATCGGGGCTGTGCGTGCCCCGCGCCCGGCTGCCGCCCAGGCAGACACCCACGACACCGTCGACCCCGGCCAGGCGGTCCGCGATCTCCGTCAAGCGATCCATGGGCCCAGTCTGCGGATGTGAACCACGGGGGGCGACCGAATATGGCGGGGCACGGCCGCTCGGCGCGGTCATGGCCGGTCAGGATGCCGTGGTCGGCCGGCGGTGCGGCCGTGCCGGGACCCGATCCACCGGGCGGTTCCTGCGAGTTGACCGTGCCGTGCCGTGAAGGCGCCTGCCGGGCAGGGAGGTTGAGCCGACGAACGGGCACGGGCGAGCACCCGGGAAGGGCGGCGTCAGGACGCGGCGTAGGTGCCGGGAGTCTGGCCGGTGACGCGGCGGAACGTGGCGATGAACGCGCTGGGCTTGCGGTAACCCACCGCACGGGCGGTGGCGTTGACCGACGCGCCCTCGGCCAGCATCGCGACGGCGGCGCGGACACGTACGTGAGCGCGCCAGGTGGCGAAGCTGAGGCCGGTCTCGGCGCGGAACAACCGCGACAGGGTACGGACGCCGGCGTGGACGTGATCGGCCCAGGCCGTGAGTTCGCGCTGGTCGTCCGGGTGGGCGATGAGCTGCTCCGCGATCGCTCGGGCGCGCGGGTCGGTGGGCATCGTGACGTGGACGTGGTGCGCGGGCAGCGGGGTGAGCAGTTGGAACATGAGCGTCTCGGCGGCCGGACGGCTGTGGTCGTCGGGAGCGACGCGGTGCAGGTGGGTGAGGATCTCGCCCAGCAGCGATCCCACGGCGAAACAGGTGGGCCCGGTCCAGGTGATGGGGCAGCGGTCGGCGGCGAAGGTGATGGTCAGCATCTCGCCCGCGTGCAGCACGGCGCCGGCGTGCTCGACACCCCCGGGCACCCAGAGCCCGTGCCCCGGCGGGATCAGCCAGTCGCGACGGCCGACGGTCCCCATCAGCGTCGCCGTCGAACTCCACGTGAGCATCGGTTCGGGGTGCGCGTGCAGATGCAGCAGTTCGTGGTCGTGAGCGGTGTCACGGTCGACGCACAGGATGGGCGAGGCCCCCGGTTCCGCAGTCGACGACGGCTCCACCGGGGGCGCGAAGGCGGCCGCGTCCGCCGTGGCCCCCGGGCCGGACGTCTCCGCCGCACCCTTCGCGGGCCGTCCCACCGGGTTGGCCGGTTCGGGGTATCGGTTGGCCTCTACGTGCACACCGGCCAGCCTAGCTTGGGCATAACCGACCGAGGGGAGTGCGCGGCTGATGAATGACGTGATGACCGGGGCCAGGGGCCCGGCGAGGCGGTACGGGCCGACCGAGGAGACGGCCGGGGCGTGCCCGCGGGTGTCGGCCGGAGCGCTTGCGCCGGCTCTCGGCGCGCGCGGCGCCGACCGCGCGAACGCGAGGAACCGCGCGGGCAGGACGAACGGCGTGAACGTGACGAGCGGTGTGAACGCGACGAGCGGTGTGAGCGGCACGACTGCGGCGCGGGTACCGGCCACCGCGACCGGACCGGACACCGGCCGACCCGGAGCGGCCGGGCCCGAAGGGATGCGCGCGGCGCAGGCGGTGCGCGCAGCACGCGCCGTGCGCGCAGCGCGGGCGGTGCGCGCAGCGCGGGCGGTGCGGCCGTGACCGTCTCCTCCGAACCGTTCTCGCCCGCTCTGCGCCGGTCGGTCGGGGTGGTGATGATCGGCGCGACGCTGTCCTTCCTGGACTCGACGGTCGTCAACGTCGCCGTGCACACCCTCTCGGCCGACCTGCACGCCGGACTGGGGACGGTGCAGTGGGTGGTGACCGCCTACCTGCTCGCGCTCGCGGCGGTCATCCCCGTGACCGGCTGGGCGGCCCGCCGGTTCGGCGCCGCCCGGCTGTACGTCGTCGCGCTGGCGGTGTTCACCGTCGGGTCGGCGCTGTGCGCGTGCTCGCCGAGCGTGGGGACGCTGATCGCCTCACGGGTGCTGCAAGGCGTCGGCGGCGGGGCGATCATGCCGGTCGGGGCGATGATCTGGACCGCGCAGGCGTCCAAGGCGCAGATGGGGCGGGTGATGGCCCTGATCGCGGTACCGGTGGTGCTCGCCCCGACGCTCGGACCGGCCGTCGGCGGCCTGCTCGTCCAGGGCATCGGCTGGCAGGCGATCTTCTGGCTCAACGTCCCCTTCGGCGTAGTCGGTACCGCGCTCACCGTGCGCCTCCTGCCCCGGGGCCCGGCGGGGGACGCGGAACCGCTGGACGTGACCGGCCTGGTGCTGGCCTCCGCCGGGATCGTGGGCATCACGTACGGCCTGGCGGAACTCGGCACCACGGCCGGGCCGGACACGGCCGCCGCCGTTGCCCTGTCGGCCGGGTCGGCCGCACTGGCCGGCTTCGTCGTGCACGCCCTGCGGGCGAAACAGCCGCTGCTCGACCTCAGGCTGTACGGGAACCGGGCGTTCACTGCCGCGTCGGTCGCCACGTTCGCACTGGGCGCCGCGAACTTCGGCGGGATGATCCTCATGCCCCTGTACTTCCAGACGGTCCGCGGCGAGAACGTGGTCATCGCCGGGCTCCTGATCGCACCGACCGGCATCGGCGCACTGCTCGCGGCGCCGTTCACCGACCGCTACGGCGCCGGGGCAACCGCCTTCACAGGTGCGGCCGTTCTGGCGGTCGCGACCGTCCCGTTCGCGTTCCTGACCGCCACGACCTCCTACACCCTGCTGTGCCTCGTCATGGTCGTCAGGGGCATCGGGTTCGGTCTGTCGATCATCCCGGCGACGACCGCGGCCTACCGCGCCCTGCCACCGGACAAGATTCCCGACGCGACCCCACAGCTCAACGTGCTCCAGCGCGTCGGCGGCGCGATCGGCACCGCGGTGCTCATCGTCGTCCTCGACGGCCGCCTCGGCCACCGCCCCTCGCGCGCCGGGCAGGCCGGCGCGTTCGGAACGACGTTCCTGTGGGTGCTCGCGATCACGGTCGCCGCCGCCGTCCCCGCCGTCGTGCTCGCCCGCGCCGAACTCCACGCCCGCCGCCGCACCGCCGCGTCCGGGCTCGCGGAGGCCACCGGGACCGAACGCTGACCCCGACGCGGCCCCAACTCGTCGGGCACGCCTCGCCCCTCACGTCCCCGTCGACCAACCCGCGCCACCGGCGCGCGACTTGCTGTCCCGCCGCCGCACGATGAACGGCGCCGACGAGTTACGGGTGGGGCGAATGCCCGGACGGCGGCGCATCCGCCCCACCCTCAACCCCCGCTCGCAGCGGCTCCGTTGTCGTCCTAGCGGGCGCCGAGGAGGTGGTCCATGGCGAGCTGGTCGAGGTGTTCGAAGGCCATGCCGCGGGCGGCGGCGGCCTCGACGTCGAAGTCCTCGTGGGCGGTGCGGTCGGCGAGGAGGGCGGCGAGGCCGTCGGCGGCGGTGGGCCGGGCGAGTTCGTCGAGGCGGGAGGCGGTCAGCGCGGCCTGGACCTCGGGGTCGGCGCGGAAGGCTGCGGCACGGTCCTTGAGGATGAGGTAGTTGCGCATGCAGCCGGCGGCGGAGGCCCACACACCGTCCTTGTCCTCGGTGCGCGGCGGCTTGAAGTCGAAGTGCCGCGGCCCCTGGTAGCCGGCGGACTCCAGCAGGTCCACGAGCCAGAACGCGGACCGCAGGTCACCGGCGCCGAAGCGCAGGTCCTGGTCGTACTTGATGCCGGACTGGCCGTTGAGGTCGATGTGGAAGAGCTTGCCCGCCCACAGCGCCTGCGCGATGGAGTGCGTGAAGTTCAGGCCCGCCATCTGCTCGTGGCCGACCTCGGGGTTCACACCGAACAGCTCCGGGCGCTCCAGGCGCTCGATGAACGCCAGCGCGTGGCCGACGGTGGGCAGCAGGATGTCGCCGCGCGGCTCGTTCGGCTTCGGCTCGATCGCGAAGCGCAGGTCGTAGCCCTGCTCGGTGACGTACTCGGCCAGGAGGTCGAAGCCCTCCTTCATCCGGTCCAGCGCGCTGCGCACGTCCTTGGCGGCACCGGACTCCGCGCCCTCGCGCCCGCCCCAGGCGACGTAGACCGACGCGCCGAGCTCCGCGGCGAGGTCGATGTTGCGGATCGTCTTGCGCAGCGCGTAGCGGCGCACGTCCCGGTCGTTCGCGGTGAACGCGCCGTCCTTGAACACCGGGTGCGTGAACAGGTTCGTCGTCGCCATCGGCACCTTCATGCCGGTCGCGTCCAGCGCCTGGCGGAACCGCTTGACGTGCGCCTCGCGCTCGCTGTCGGAGGACCCGAACGGGATCAGGTCGTCGTCGTGGAAGGTGACACCCGCCGCGCCCAGCTCGGCCAGCCGGGTGACCGACTCCACCGGGTCCAGCGCCTCGCGGGTGGCGTCACCGAAGGGGTCCCGGCCCTGCCAGCCGACGGTCCACAGACCGAACGTGAACCTGTCCTCGGGGGTGGGCTGATAGTTCATGCCGCGGCTCCTTCGCTCGCTCCGACTATTTCGTCATGGCAGTTTACAAATTAGTATGCGACAGCATCTCTGGGAAGGGACATGACGTCTCCGACGTGATGCCGCTCCGGGCGCACGAGCCCCGGAGCGTCGAGAACACCAGGTCAGCAGTGCCGGACAACCGGCCGAAACAGCCAGGTCGACCGGCCGAGCCAGGCCGTGCAGGCCGTTTCCCGCGAGCCGCGGAAAGGGAGAACCCGATGTCAGCAGCCGAGGGTCCACTCGTCGTCGGAGTGGACTCGTCCACGCAGTCCACCAAGGCCCTGGTCGTCGACGCGGCCACCGGACGGGTCGTGGCCTCCGGTCAGGCGTCCCACACGGTCACCTCCGGCGCGGGCCGGGAGAGCGACCCCCGCCAGTGGTGGAACGCCCTGGGCGAGGCGCTGGAGCAGTGCGGTGACGCCGCGCGCGAGGCCGCCGCGGTCTCGGTCGGCGGTCAGCAGCACGGCCTGGTCACCCTGGACGCCCGCGGCGAACCGGTCCGTCCCGCCCTGCTCTGGAACGACGTGCGCTCCGCGCCGCAGGCAAGCCGGCTGGTCGAGGAGCTGGGCGGGGCGAAGGCGTGGGCCGAGCGGACCGGCAGTGTGCCGGGCGTCTCGTTCACGGTCACCAAGTGGGCCTGGCTCGCCGAGCACGAGCCCGAGGCGGTGCGCGCGACGGCCGCGGTGCGGCTGCCCCACGACTACCTCACCGAACGCCTGACCGGACAGGGCACCACCGACCGCGGCGACGCCTCGGGTACCGGCTGGTGGGCGTCCGCGACGGAGGCGTACGACGACGAGATCCTCGCCCGCGTGGGTCTCGACCCCGCGCTGCTGCCCCGCGTGGTGCGGCCCGGCGAGATCGCGGGAACCGTGCGCGACGGCCACGACCTGCCGTTCGCCAAGGGCACCCTGGTCGCCGCCGGCACCGGCGACAACGCGGCCGCCGCGCTCGGCCTCGGGCTGCGCCCCGGCACACCCGTGCTGAGCCTCGGCACGTCCGGCACCGTGTACGCGGTCTCCGAGCACCGCCCCGCCGACCCGTCCGGCACGGTGGCCGGCTTCGCCGACGCGCGCGGCGACTGGCTGCCGCTGGCCTGCACGCTGAACTGCACGCTCGCCGTGGACCGGGTCGCCGCGCTGCTCGGCCTGGACCGCGAGGCGGTGGAACCGGGCACCGCGGTCACCCTGCTGCCGTTCCTCGACGGCGAACGCACGCCGAACCTCCCGCTCGCCTCGGGCCTGCTGCACGGCCTGCGGCACGACACGACCGGCGGCCAGGTGCTCCAGGCGGCCTACGACGGTGCCGTGCACTCGCTGCTCGGCGCGCTGGACCTGGTGCTCGACGCGGACGCGGACCGCACCACGCCCCTGCTGCTGATCGGCGGCGGCGCACGCGGCACCGCGTGGCAGCAGACGGTACGGCGGCTGTCGGGCCGCCCGGTGCAGGTGCCCGTGGCCAAGGAACTGGTGGCGCTCGGCGCCGCCGCACAGGCGGCCGCCCTGCTGACCGGGGAGGACCCGGCGGCGGTGGCCCGGCGCTGGAACACCGCGGACGGCCCGGTGCTGGACGCCGTGGAACGGGACGACGCGACGCTCGCACGGATCACCGGAGTACTCTCCGACGCGGCACCGCTGCTGAACCGGGGCACCGACGCCCGCTGACGTGTGACGACGAAACCACCGCCACGGCGGTCCCGCCCCCGGCCGGGGGCGGGACCGCGGACGCCGGAGGAGGCACCAACGTCCGCACGGAAAAGGGTCGTTGACGCAACCGCGTCACCGAGCCACCCGGCGGCACCCCCGGCGGCGGAGTCGCCGACGGAGTCGAGACGGAACCACGGGCGCGCCCGCCCAGGACGGACGCAGGCATGACCGCACCACCGCACGGGGCCCGGACCCAGCCGCAGCCCCAGGGCCAACCGCAGTCCCGGCCGCAACCCCAGGGCTCCGCCACCGCCGGGCGCGCACGCTCCGACACGCAGCAGGGCATGCGGCGCCGCAATCTCGCGCGCGTCGTGCATGCCATCAGCGCGCAGGGGCCGCTGTCGCGGGCGGCGGTCGCCTCGCACATCGGGCTGACCCGCGCGGCCGTTTCGACCCTCGTCGACGAGCTCGTCCGTACGGGCCTCCTGGAGGAGCTGGGTCCCGAACACCCCGGCGCGGAACGGCAGGGCCGGGTGGGCAGGCCCGGATCGGCGCTCGCCCTCAGCGCGCACGGACCGGCCGGGATCGGCGCCGAGGTGGGCGTCGACCATCTCGCCGTGTGCGCCGTCGACCTGCGCGGCGAGGTGCGGGCGCGCGCGGTGCGGCACACCCCGAACCGCAACCGCGCCCCGGAACCCGTGGCCGCCGAACTGACCGCGCTGGTACGGCAGGTGACCGCAGAGGCCGAGCAACTGGGGTTGTGGTCGGCCGGGTTGGCCGTCGCGGTGCCCGGACTGGTCACGGGTGACAGCCGTACGGTCGTCCGCGCGCCGAACCTGGACTGGCACGACGCGGACCTCGCCGCGCTGCTGCCCGCCGGGGTGCCCCTGACCGTCGACAACGAGGCCAACTTCGGCAGCCTGGCCGAACTGTGGCTCGGCGAGGCCACGCCCCGCGACTTCCTCCACGTGTCCGCGGAGATCGGTATCGGCGCGGCGGTCGTCGTGGACGGGCGGGTCCTGCGCGGCACGCGCGGTTTCGCGGGCGAACTGGGGCACGTCCCGGTGCGGCCGGAGGGCCCCGCCTGCCCGTGCGGGGGGCGGGGCTGTCTGGAGCAGTACGCCGGCGAGGAGGCGGTGCTGCGCGCGGCGGGCCTGGAACCGGGCGCCGACCGTGTGGGGCTGCTCGCCGAACGGGCCGCCGCCGGTGACGAGAACGTACGTCGGGCCCTGCGCGACGCGGGGACCGCGCTCGGTATCGCCCTCACCGGGGCGGTCAACCTGCTCGACCCCGAGACCGTCGTCCTGGGCGGCGCGCTGGCGGCGCTCGCACCCTGGCTGCTGCCGTCCCTGGAGGCCGAGTTGGCGGGGCGGACGGCGGGGTCGGTGTGCCCGGTGTCGGTGTCCGCGCTGGGGCCCGAGGGCCCGCTGCTGGGCGCGGCGCACTCGGTGGTGCGGGCGGTGCTGGACGATCCGGCGGCGGTGGCGGAACGCGGCTGAGCCGATCCTGACGCCACGCCGACGCCCCCCGACGCCCGCGGTCGCCCGCCCGGAGGCGCGGCGCGGCGCCGCGCCGGACGGCTCCCTGTTCCCCCGGCCGCTCCCCCGCTCCCCGATTCTCGCCCCTCGTTCGAGTGACCCCCGTCGAAAAGGTTGTCGGCACCGACACCCGGAGTGACGATGTCCCCAGCCGCATGCCTGCCGCAATGCCTTTCGGGGAGGCCGAGTTGACCGAGTCGTGGGTGGCTCTGGAGCAGGGGGCCGATCCTGCCGAGCGGGTCCGGGTGCTGCGCCGGGCGCACGCCACGTTCGCCGAGGCCGGCACCGTGCCGCGCCCGGTGCGCCGGGTCGTCGCCGAGTCGTGGCGGCGTTCGGCGCGGGCGGGCGTCGGTCTCGACGGCACCGCGCGCGTGGAACTCGCGGACGGCGACCTGGGCGCGTACCGGGCCGAGCATCCGCTGGCGCGGGTGATGCCGCTGATCCGGGAACTGATGGGCGGATTCGCCTGCGACGGCGAGCACTTGGTGGCCGTGTGCGACGCGTACGGGAGACTTCTGTGGGTCGAGGGCGACCCGGCGACCCGGCGGATGGCCGGGCGCATGAACTTCGTGCCGGGAGCCCGTTGGGCGGAGACCGCGGTCGGGACGAACGCGCCCGGCACGGCGGTCGCCGTCGACCGTCCGGTGCAGGTGTTCGCGGCGGAGCACTTCGTGCGCGAGGCGCAGCCGTGGACGTGCGCGGCGGCGCCGGTGCACGATCCGCGCACCGGCCGGGTGCTCGGCGCGGTCGACATCACGGGCGGGAACGGTCTCGCGCATCCGCACAGTCTGGGTTTCGTGCAGGCCGTCGCGCGGGCCGCCGAGTCCCAACTGGCTCTGCTGCCACCGCCGTCGGGCACTCCGGCCCGGCCGGAGCTGTCCGCGCTGGGGCGCGACGAGGCGGTCCTCGTGACGGACGGCCGCAGGGTCCGGTTCAGCAGGAGGCACAGCGAGATCCTCGTGCTGCTGGCCCGGCACCCGGAAGGACTGACCGGGGACGAGCTGCTGTGCGCGCTGTACGACGACGAGTCGGTGACCCCCGTGACGCTGCGCGCCGAACTGGCCCGACTACGGCGGCACTTGGAGCCGGGAATGCTCGCGTCCCGTCCGTACCGGCTGACCGTGCCCGTCGACTCGGACGTCGGAGCCGTGGAACGCCGCCTGGAAACAGGGGCGTTGACCGCGGCCTCGGCCGCGTACGCGGGTCCGCTGCTGCCCGCGTCGCGGGCCCCCGCCGTCGTGCACCTGCGCCGGATGCTGGCGGACGGACTGCGGGCCGCGCTGATCGACCGGCACGACCCCGACCTGCTGGCGGACTGGGTGCACGCGCCGTGGGGTGCCGACGACGTGGACGCCTGGCGGGCCCTCGCCGCGCTGCGGCCGTCGTCCGGAGCCCGCGCCCGGCTGGCAGCCCTCGAAGCGGAACTGGCCGTACCGTCCACCGGCCCCGTCGGCCGCCCGTACCGCCGGACCAGCGGTGCAACGTTCCTGCAACGTGGCGGTGCCTAGCCTCGCGCCGAACGCTGTCCAACGGCGGGCAGCGCATCTCCGGGAGGCAGAGAGCATGACCCGATACACGGCGCCCGGCAGCGAGGGCGCGATCGTCTCCTACCAGGCGCGCTACGACCACTTCATCGGTGGCGAGTACGTGCCTCCGGCCCGGGGACAGTACTTCGAGAACCCGTCACCGGTGAACGGGCAGCCGTTCACCGAGGTGGCGCGCGGAACCGCCGAGGACGTGGAGCGCGCACTCGACGCCGCCCACGCGGCGGCGCCCGCGTGGGGCCGCACGTCGGTCACCGACCGCGCCAACATCCTGCTGCGCATCGCGGACCGGATGGAGGCGAACCTGGAGAAGCTGGCCGTCGCCGAGAGCTGGGAGAACGGCAAGCCGGTACGGGAGACGCTGGCCGCCGACATCCCGCTCGCCATCGACCACTTCCGCTACTTCGCGGGGGCGGTGCGCGCGCAGGAGGGCTCGATCGGCGAGGTCGACGACGACACGGTCGCCTACCACTTCCACGAGCCGCTGGGCGTCGTCGCGCAGATCATCCCGTGGAACTTCCCGATCCTGATGGCGACTTGGAAGCTGGCCCCGGCGCTCGCAGCGGGCAACGCGGTCGTCATCAAGCCGGCCGAGCAGACTCCCGCCTCCATCCACTACTGGATGAGCCTGATCGCCGACCTGCTGCCGGCGGGCGTGGTGAACATCGTCAACGGGTTCGGCGTCGAGGCGGGCAAGCCGCTGGCGTCCAGCCCGCGCGTGGCGAAGGTCGCGTTCACCGGCGAGACCACGACGGGGCGGCTGATCATGCAGTACGCCTCCGAGAACATCCGCCCGGTCACGCTGGAGCTGGGCGGCAAGTCGCCGAACATCTTCTTCGACGACGTCTGGGCGCAGGACGACGACTTCCGCGACAAGGCCCTTGAAGGGTTCACGATGTTCGCGCTCAACCAGGGCGAGGTGTGCACGTGTCCGTCGCGCGCGCTCGTCCAGCGCGGCCACTACGCCGAGTTCATGGAGGCGGCGGTCGCCCGTACCGAGCAGATCGTGCCGGGCCACCCGCTGGACACGGACACGATGATCGGCGCGCAGGCCTCCAACGACCAGCTGGAGAAGATCCTTTCGTACCTGGACATAGGGCGCCAGGAGGGCGCGAAGGTCCTCACCGGCGGTGAACGGGTCGAGCACGACGGCGATTTGAAGGGCGGCTACTACGTCCGCCCGACCATCTTCGAGGGCGACAACCGCATGCGGATCTTCCAGGAGGAGATCTTCGGCCCGGTGGTGTCGGTGGCGTCGTTCGACGACTTCGACGACGCGATCAAGACGGCCAACGACACGCTGTACGGCCTGGGCGCCGGCGTGTGGACCCGCGACATGAACACCGCGTACCGCGCGGGCCGCGCGATCCAGGCGGGCCGCGTCTGGACCAACTGCTACCACGCCTACCCGGCCCACGCGGCCTTCGGCGGCTACAAGCAGTCGGGCATCGGCAGGGAGAACCACAAGATGATGCTGGAGCACTACCAGCAAACGAAGAACCTCCTGGTCTCGTACAGCCCGAAGAAGCTCGGCTTCTTCTAGAGCCTCAAGTGGGCTGCCCGGAGGTCCTGCCGACCTCCGGGCAGCCCACTTCGGCAGGCGGTCCGGTCGGTCCTCGGGTCCTTGCATCGCAGGCAGGGCCGTGCGGCCGAGCCCGGTGTGGCGTGTCCGCCAGACCGGACGCGCTTCCCACGCGGAGCCCGCCGCGGGACCTGGTCGCGGAGACGCTCGTCGAGTCCGGTACGGAAACTCGGCCCGTCTACCGGATGATCCTTCGCCGCCACCACGGCGCTCACCACTTCAGCGGTGATCGACAACGACTCGCGGCAACTGGACCTGTCCGCAGCGAAGTTGAGGCACTGGGCACACAGGTCCTGGAGCCGGCCAGGCCCCTCTTGCCCTGGCGCACGCAGGCGTGAGAAGGCCCGAACGCCGTCACCCCGATGTTGATACATCGGATAGACCGCTCACCAACTTAGTTAAAAGGGAGCACTCGCGTCAGCCGTTCGATAATTTGCGGCCCTTACGGGGGATGCATCACTGACTCCCGCAACGGGAACTTGCATAGGGTCGTTGGACCTGCTGTCACCTGGGTACGCCCAAAGAGTGCATCCGGGATCGTACGGGCAATCGGGGTGTCCGCGAATGGTGCGGACACCCCGCCCGGTACTACTCAACATGGAGCGGAGGTCAGTGCCTGATGCGTCGCCACCACCGAATCGCCGCCCTGCGCGCGATGCGAGTCGCGCACCGCGCCAACCGCACGGCCTCTGGCGCCAAGCCACATACAAGGAAGACGAGATCGACTCGATCGACGTCGTCCCGAACCACATTCACGACCCACTCCAACAGCGTCAGGACCAGCGTGAACGCAGGCCCCCTGACGACATAGGCTCGTCCGCCCCCACGGGGCGGTACGGGATCGACCGGTAGCTCCGGTCGGCGATCGGGCATAGGGGTACCACCTGTGTCCAGATGAGCGGCACCCCTGAGGCCAAGGCCGGCAAGTCGAGATCTCAGGGGTGCCGACGTCCGCAGTGCGGTCGCATTGACCTAACGAGAAGGATGGCGGCTGGGGTACCTTCCACCCACCGAGCGCCCCAAATGGAGTGAAGGCCAAAGGTTTCTTCCGCGCCCGCTCCTGAACTCCGGTACTCTCCGCGGCTGTTCACTGTTTCTCCATACGTCGGGCAATGTGTCGACGATGGTCTGATGCGATGCCAATGTGCCTGCGGCTGGGTCTCCTTGCGAACCGATCGCGCCCGTCCACGAACAGGCTCGCTCATCGGAGATCGACGGACGAAGGGACACCGGACCCGGAGTGGCATCGGCCTACCCGTCGGCCCCTCCCGTGGTCTGTACGACGTGGCGTGGAGTCGGGAGCATGGCGGAACAGCGGACGAGATCAGGTCCCAGGGTTTCAACCTGAACGAACTGTTCCGCGAAGTGACGTACGAGATCGACTACTACCAGCGTGACCACACCTGGGACGCAGAAGAAATCCGCACGCTGCTGGGCGACTTGTGCGACGTGTTCCGCAACCGGTCGAGCGACTCCGGATACCGGCGCCGCCCACGCACCGCACCTCAGTACGTCCTGGGTCCCTTTCGGCGCGGACCCGTTGGCGTGAACCTCCCGCTCCCGCAGGCCCGTTCAGGGTTGGGCGGGCGTCCGTCGTGCCGTCGGGCGAGTATTGACAAGGTGCCTACGTAACCTTAGGTTCACATGAGCCGCTGATCTTTCTCCCTGTTTTCTCCCTCTTCACCCCGTATTTCCATGACTTGCCGGGCAACGGAGCCGCGCCGGGTGCGTGGTCGTTCCGTTGTTCCCGCAGGTGGCCGGAAAGGACCCCCAGCGCCATGCCACGGATCTCGAATCGGACGGGGGTGGTGCTGGTGAGCCTGAGCCTCTGCGCCGTTGCCGCCGGTGTCACCACCGTGAACGCCTCCGCCGCCCCGAATGCCTCGTCCCACGGCCGCTCCTCCGCCTCCGCGCAGAGTTCGCTCGCCCCGAAGGTGACCCACACCGGGACGGGCCCCACCGGCTACACGGTCACCTTCCGCTACAAGGCGCCCAAGGCCAAGAGTGTGCGGATCGAGGGCGAGTGGTACTTCGCGAACCCGTACCGGCTCTCCGCCCTGGCCGGCACCGCCACCGAGACCGTGGCCACCCCGGGCACCCTGCCGGCGCAGTGGAAGCCGGGCGACATCCCCATCGGCTCGCCCAACTCCTCGGCGGCCAACTGGCCGGTGGTGTCGATGAAGCAGGACAGGCGCACCGGCGTGTGGTCCTACACCGTGCCGCTGCCGTCCGGCACCTTCAACTACGGCTTCTACGTGGACTGCGCCACCTCCGACCAGAGCGGCTGCACCGAGGTCGCCGACCCGGCCAACCCGGCGTGGAACGTGAAGAACGGCAAGGTGACCGGCTCCGTCGAGCCGGTGAGCCAGGTGTACGTCCCCTCCGACCCCAAGTTCGGTACGGTCGACGAGAGTTGGCAGGCCCCGGCGGCCAAGCACGGCACGCTCGCCGACGTCACGTACCCGGCGCCCGCCTCGGTCACCCCGGCCGGGAAGAACTATCTGGCCGTCTACACCCCGCCCGGCTACGACCCGAAGCGGGCCAAGGCGTACCCGACCGTCTACCTCAACAGCGGCGGCAGCAACGAGCTGGACTGGAGCACGCAGGGCTCCGTCGGGAACATCCTCGACAACCTCATCGACACCGGTGAGATCCAGCCCATGGTCGTCGTGATGCCCAACACCACCGGGTTCGGCGACTCCACGACCTACGACACCTTCGACGCCAACGTCGTGAACAGCGTGATCCCGTACGTGGAGAAGCACTACCACGTCTCAACGGCCGCCTCGCAGCGGGCGATCGGCGGTCTCGGCTACGGCGCTTCCATCGCCAACTCGTTCCTCTTCGACGACACGGCCGAGTTCGGCTACTACGGCGTGCTGAGCCCCGGCCTGCACGGCAACTACGTGCTGCCGACCGCGGACCAGCTCACGGACGACCAGGTCGCGGCGCTGAAGAAGGTGCAGATCCTGGTCGGCGGCGGCTGGCAGGACCCCAGCCACTACTACCACGCCAGTGAGGTGGCCACCCTCAACCAGGTCGGCGTCCCCGTCCTGCCCGACTACACCAACGGCGGCCACGAGTGGTACGCCTGGCGGGTCGGGATCAAGGACTTCCTCACCAAGGTCGCGTTCTTCCCGCCCCTGGCGGGCTGAGGCCGCACAAGCGACCGCACGGGGGAGGCCGCCGGTGCCGGCGGCCTCCCCCGTGCGTCGTCCCGGCCGCCGACCGGCATAGGCTTTCCCGGTGGACGAGAACGCCCCGGCCCCCACCGCCGTGTCCGAACGGATCTCGACCTCCGACATCCGGGAGGCGAACGTCGCCGCGCTGTGCACGCTGCTGCGCGAGAACGGGGACATGACCCGGGCGGACCTCGGGCGGGCCAGCGGGCTGACCCGTCCCACCGTCATGGCGGTGGTGAAGCGGCTGCTGGCGCAGGGCTGGGTGACGGAACCCGGCGAGATCCGCGTCCCCGCGGGCGGCGGACGCCCCGGCTCGCTGCTGCGTTTCCGCGCCGGGGCCCGGGTGCTGGGCGCGGTCCGGTTCCGGGCGGGCGCGCTGGAGACCGTCCTCGTGGACCTGACCGGAACGGTGGTAGCCCGGTCCGTCGCGGCCCGTCCGGCGGAGGACGCCCCGTGGACCGCGCTGACGGAAGCCGTCGTACGGCAGTTGACGGAGCTGCGTGCGGCACACCCCGAGGCGGGGCCGCTGGCGGCCCTCGCGCTGGGCCTGCCCGGTTCGGTGGACCGCGTGCACGGCCGGTGGTCCAGGCCCCGGCGCGACGGGTGGCAGGACCTGCCCGTCGGACCCCGGCTCTCGGAGCTGCTGGGGGTGCCGGTCGGCGTGGTCAACATCGTCGCGGCCGCCCTCATCGGGAGCGTCACCCGGGAGCCGGTGCCGCCCGCGTCGGCCTGTCTCGTCTACGTCGGCGCAGGGGTGGGCTGCGCAACCGCCGTACGGGGCAAGCTCGTCGACGGTGCCACCGGCAGCGCGGGCGAACTGGGGCACTGCCGGCTGCCGGGGCTGACGACCGTGTGCCGCTGCGGCCGGGTCGGCTGTCTGGAGACCGTGACCTCGGCCGGCCATCTGCGGCGGCAGTACTCCCGTCTGGCCGGCGGTGACCCCGGGGCCACGCTCGCCGACATCGAGCGGCACACCGGCGGGGGCCTGCCCGAGGTCGTCGACGAGGCCGCCGACCGGCTGGCCCTGGCGGCGTCGTGGCTGGTGAACACCATCAACCCGGCCGTCGTCTACCTCGGGGGGAACCCCTTCACCGACGCCAGCACGCTCTTCGTCGACCGGTTCGCCGGGGCACTGCGCGAGTACGCCTACCCGCCCGACGCCGACGGGCTCGCGGTACGGGCCGTCAACTCGGAGGCCACGCTCTCGGGTGTCGTCCACGTCGCCGGAGAACTGCTGCCGCCCTTCCTGCGCCCGGCGCTGCGGCTCGCGCACTGAACGCGGCAGCGGCGCACGCGGGCGACGCTGCCCCGCGGCGCACGACGGTCAGCACGGCTGCCGCCACACCCCCAGTTCCAGTTTCTTCTCCATGGAGGACAGGCCCAGCCGCCGCGAGTCCGCGCAGAACCGCGAGACGGGCACGTCGTACTCGACGTGGAAGACCGCCTTGCCCGCCTTGACGAACGGCGTCAGCTCGCCGCACTCGTCGTACTGGGCGCACTCCTCGTTGACCGCGAAGTCGAAGTCCTCCAGCAGCGCGGGGATCTGCGGCAGGTCGTTCTTCAGGCCGACGGCCAGCCCCCGTTCGTGCGCCAGGTCCGCGATCATCCTGTTGTACCTGAGCTGGTCGGCGGCCGTGAGGTCGAACCCGCTGTCGTTGCTGTACGCCTCGACCAGGTCCGGTTCCACCGCGTCGAAGCCCTTGTCGCGGCACATGTCGAACCGCTTGGCCATGATCGGCCGCAGTACCGCCGTCTGCCGGATGTCGAGCCAGCGTTCGCCGTCCCAGTCGTCGCCGGAGCCCAGTACCGAGGCGGGGAAGGCGGCCTTGTCCGGGCGGAAGTCCTCCCAGGCGCCGACGTTGACGTAGCAGATCGCGCGGCGGCCGGCCCGGTGCAGGCGGGCCACGTCGGCGGCGGAGTTCTCGAAGCCGTCGATGTCGTAGACGGCGACGTCGACCGACTGGTCGGCCCGGCCGTCGAGCTGCCACTGCCAGTCCAGCCCCGGCCTCGGCCGCCACCAGCCGGCGGAGCGGGTGCCGCCGCCCTTCGCGGACGCCGACGCGGCGGGCGCGCGGGACGCCGGGGACGACGCGGGCGCGGGGCGGTGGGTCGCGGACGTCGTGGGCGTACCGGAGGCCCGCGCGGAGGCGTCCGCGCTCGGAGAGGCGGACCGACGCACGTCGCCGCCCGCCGCCCTGTCGGCGCCTGCCGTGCCGGAGCATGCCGTCAGGGCCGCCGCCGTCAGCAGCGCCACGAGGGCGGCCGGCCAGGTCGCCGTGGTCTTCCTCATCGTTCCTTCCCGGTCAGCGCGGGCGACAACGCGGCCCAGGGGTTGGGCGGTTCACCCGTGACGGGCCCGCACACCGCCGCTCCCCGTTCGGCCGCGGTGCGTACCGCGAGGGGCACGAGCGCCTCCGGCACCCCGTAGACCAGGTGACAGAGCCGGTCGGTCGTCTCCTTCGCCGTCCGGGGCGGGCGGGTGAAGGACGACACGTACGTGGACCAGGGGCCCTCGAAGGTGACGGTGAGGTCGGCGAGGCGGGTGTAACCCGGGGCGGGCTGGACACCGGGGTTCAGCACCACCGTCCGGGCCCCCGTCCGCCGGATCCGGCGGACCAGCCGGCGGCAGGCCGGCAGGTCCTGCGAGGTGGAGGTCACCTGGTCCAGGAAGCACCCGTCGACCCCGTACCACTCGCGGTGGAGCTCGACGTCGGCGAGGACCCGGTCCGCGTCGCGGGTGCCGTAGTCGGTGTCGACGTACCCGAGCAGCAGCGTGCCCGCCGCGCGCAGCGCGTCGGCGGCGGCGGCGAACGCGGGGTCCGGGAAGGTTCCGGGCCCGCTCGCCGGGTTGAGCACCACGCCGTAGGTCCGGTCGGCGGCCGTGATCAGCCGGTGCCAGGCGCCCGGGTCCTCGGCGGGGTGCACGTACAGGGGGACGAGGAGATTCACGGCGTGCGGTCGCCCTCCCCGCCCGGTGTGTCCCCGGCGTGCGGCGCGGAGGCCGCCCACAGGGCGGCCAGCGAGTCGCCGAGCGGGTGGACCGGCCGCCAGTCCAGTGCCGAGGCGGCCAGGGAGATGTCGGAGCACTGCCAGGACACCGCCGCCGAGCGTGCGGAACCGGCGGAGCCGTCGGTGGTCTCCTCGATCCGCCCCTCGAACGCGGCCAGTTCGGCCAGCCGGTACACCAGCGACCGGACCGGCACGGCCCGGCCGCCGCCGATGTTCAGCACCGGCGGCAGCGGCCCTTCGGCGGTCGTCGCGAGGGCGGTGGCCCGTGCCACGTCCCTCGCGTCCACGAAGTCCCGGTACGCGGACAGGTCGCCGAGCCGCAGCACCGCGCCGGGGTCGTCGGCGGCCTCCCGCAGCAGGGCGGCGATCCGGCCGGGCAGTCCGGCCAGCGGGGCGCGGGCGCCCACCGGGTTGCCCACCCGCAGGACCACCGCGTCGAGGCCGGAGGCGGTCACCGCGACGGTGGCGGCGAGTTTGGTGGCGCCGTACGGGGCCGACGGGCGGGTGGGGTCGGACTCGGTGACGGGGACGTCCGGGATGCCGGGCCCGTACTCCGCGGCCGACCCGAGGTGGACCAGCCGGGCGGCGGGGGCGGCGAGCTGCATCGCGGCGCAAAGGGCGGCGGTACCACGGGAGTTGACCTCGGCGAGGGTGACCGCGTCACCGCCGGTGGCTCCCGCGCAGTTGATCACGGCATCGGGTGCCGCCGCCTCCAGGGTCTTCGCCAGCCGCTTGACGCTGTCGCCGGCCAGGTCGAGATCGAACTCCGCGGCCGCGGAGCGGCCCGCGCCGAGCACCCGCACACCCGGGAGGGTGCGCAGGTGCTCGGCGACGTGGCCGCCCAGGAAGCCGGTGGGGCCCAGGACGAGAATGCGCATGGCGGGGCTCAGGCTCCCTTGAGCAGAAGCGACTTGCGGCTGGTGAACTCGGCGTTGGCCCGGTCGTAGTCGTCCGGGCGGCCGATGTCCAGCCAGTATCCGTCGAAGTCGTAGGCGTGCGGCGGGTTTCCGGTCTTCAGCAGGTCCAGGACGAGTTCGTCGAAGCCGAGCGGCAGACCGGCGGTGTACCCGTCCAGCGTCGACCGGGACAGGCCGTACACGCCCATCGAGACGCGGTAGTCCATGCTGGGCTTCTCGGTGAAGGCGACGACCTTCCTGTCGTCCGTGGTCAGCACCCCGAAGTCGATGTGCACCTTGCGGGCGTACGTGGCGATGGTCAGCGGGGCACCGGCGGACCGGTGGGTGGTGAGCACGTCGGCGAAGTCCAGGTCGGTCAGGACGTCGCCGTTCATCACCAGGAACGTCTCGGGCAGCCGGTCGCGCAGGTTGAGCAGCGGGCCCATCGTGCCCAGCGGGCTCTCCTCGGTCGCGTAGTCGATCCGCAGGCCCCACTGGGAGCCGTCGCCGACGTAGGCGCGGATGATCTCGCCGAGGTGGCCGATGGCTATCGTGCAGGAGGTGAAGCCGGCGTTGGCAAGCTGACGCAGCACGATCTCCAGGATCGCGTGCTGGTCGCCGATGGGCACCAGCGGTTTGGGCAGCGCGGTCGTGTAGGGCCGCAGCCGAACGCCCTTGCCACCGGCCAGGATCACACCATGCATGGGTCATTCCCCTTGTTGTCCGGAAGTGCGAGCGGTCAGATGTTGTAGATGCCGGTCTTGTAGCGGGCCAGGTTGGCCGGCTCGCGGAAGAACTCGACGGTGTCCGCGAGCCCTTCCTCCAGGGTGTGCGCGGGCCGCCAGCCGGTCGCCGCCGTCAGCCGGCTCGCGTCGGCGACCAGCCGCATCACCTCGGAGTTGGCCGGCCGGATGCGGGCGGTGTCCTCGCGGACGTCGAGCGGGGTGTCCATCACCTTGCCGATCAGGCCGACCAGGTCGCCGACCGAGATCTCCCCGCCGGTACCGGCGTTGAGCGTCCGGCCGACGACCTGCTCGGCGGGCGCGGTGCCCACCGCGAGGAACGCCTGCGCGGTGTCCTTGACGAAGGTGAAGTCGCGGGTCGGGCGCAGGTCGCCCAGCGTGATGGTGGTCTCGCCGGCGGCGACCTGGCCGATCACGGTGGGGATGACCGCGCGCATCGACTGGCGCGGGCCGAAGGTGTTGAAGGGGCGCAGCGTCACCACCGGAGTGCCGAAGCTCGCGTGATAGCTGTCCGCGAGCCGGTCACCTCCCGCCTTCGAAGCGGCGTACGGGGACTGGGTGTTGATCGGGTGGTCCTCGGTGATCGGCACGGTCTGCGCGGTGCCGTACGTCTCGCTGGTGGAGGTGTGCACCAGCCGCGGCGTGCCGAGGGCGCGCACCGCCTCCAGCACGTTGAGCGTGCCGGTGACGTTGGTGTCCACGTAACTGTGCGGCGCCCGGTAGGAGTACGGGATCGCGATGAGCGCCGCGAGATGGAAGGCGACGTCGGCACCCTCCAGGAGGCCGCGGACCGAACCCGGGTCGCGGACGTCGCCGAGGACGATCTCGACCTGGTCGAGGACGTCGGCGGAGAGGGTCTCCAGCCAGCCGTAGGAGGAGAAGGAGTTGTACTGCGCCATGGCTCTCACCCGGTACCCCCGGGCGACGAGTGCCTCGGTGAGGTGGGAGCCGATGAATCCTTCGGCCCCGGTGACGGCGGCGAGCGGTGGGGAGGTCAACTGAGCGTTCCTTCCGGTGTGTTGGGTCGAGGTGCCGACCGGTGACGGTGGTGCGGGCCCGTGACGGGCCGGAGTGCGTCGGGGCGTGTCCGGTCCGCCCCGGGTCGGTCCTCCGGGGCGGTGATGTTCCGGGCGGCGCCTGTTGCGGACGGCGCTGGTTCAAGTGGCGCCGTTGGCTGCGGCGTTGGTGCGCGGGACGGCGGCGCCTTCTCAGGTGGCGCCTTGCCGGGCGCCGCTGGTCCGGGTGGCGATGGTGCGGGTGGCGATGGTGCGGGTGGCGCGACGTCGCACGGAGACGGACGGCCCGTCAGACATGGGGCGAGGGACGGCCGAGCATCCGCAGGGCGCAGACGACGAGCAGGAGCGCGGCGGCGCAACAGCTCAGCGGCAACACCGCCGCGCCGGGCGGGAGTCCGAGCCGGGTGACGAGTGCCGCGGTGCCGGCCGCGAGGACGCAGATCGTCGCGGACGACCAGGCCGCGCCGAACGCCTGGAGCAGCAGGGCCGTCCACAGCGTGGCCGCGAGGGTGAGCAGGGTGGCCGGGTCCGCGCCGGTGAGGATCGCGGCCGGGAACAGCGGGCCCAGGTAGATGAACAGGCACAGTGCGAGCACGCCGGTGGAGCGCAGCAGGAACCCGGTGGGTGTCGCCGTGGCGCGCAGTGCCGCCACGGACATGCCCCGGTAGCGGTACAGCAGCCATTCCGCCGGGCCCATGCTCACCGTCAGCAGGATCACCGCGTAGGCGTTGACCGTGCCCTCCAGCAGCACCAGCGCGCCCGCCGACAGACCGAACAGGCCGTACGGCAACGACCACGCCAGCCTCGGGCTGCGTCCCTTCGCGGCGGGCGGGGTGCGCAGGCACGAGCGCAGGGCTGCTGCGCACACCACCAGCGTGCCGAGCAGCGCCAACAGCGGCAGTCCTGCCCGCAGTTCGCTCGACGGGTCCCACCACGGCAGGAGGAGGGCGCCCACGACGAGCGGGCTCAGCGCGGCCAGCAGCAGCCGTTCCCGGCCCAGCACCAGCAGTACGCCGGCCGCCGCGAGGTACACGGACTGCGCCGCCGCCACCAGCGTCACCCTGCCGTAGCCGACCGGGACTCCGGCGGCGGCCGTGGCCAGGACGACTCCCAGGGGCGCCCCGACCAGCAGGGTGCGGCCCGCCTCGCGGCGGCCCGCCGCCATCCGCAGATGCGCACGGTGGCCGAGTGCCTGCCCCCAGGCCCAGGAGACCAGCCCCGCGACCACCAGCACGGCGGTGTGCCTGCCCGCGTCCCACAGCGGCGCGGTGAGCAGGAACGCCAGTCCGGGCAGTGCGAACAGCGCGCCGCGCAGCAGGCACCGCACGGTGTCCGGCCGCCACGGATCGGCCGGCAGCGCCGGTTCCGGGAAGGTCCGCGGCACCCGCTCGTACAGCGCGGTCGCCAGGGAGAACAGGTTGGGGTGGCCGTAGCGCTCCTGGATCAGCGCGGCGGTCAGGCCCTCCGACTCCAGCAGCGCGGCGACCTCGTAGGGGTGGACGGCGGGCCCGACCCGGTCCGCGAGTTCGGCCGCCAGCATGCTGACGGCCTCCTCGTCGGGCCGGTAGCGGGGAACCCGCAGGGCCATCGTGTACTCCTCGGACACCCGCCGGGCGATGCGGCGGGTGTCGAGGGCCACGGTGTGGTCGTCCGACACCTTGCGGACGCTGCGTCCGGTGCCGGCGAGCCGTATCGCGAGCGTCTCCTGCTCGGAGCCGCCCGGTTCGAGGGACATCGGACCGCTCATCCGGCCATGCTCCTCGGGCCGGTGGGGACGGAGGAGCGCGTGCGGCGGTGAGCGCCCCGCCCGCCCTCCGGCCGGGGTGCGGCGGCGGGCACGGCTGTCTCTCCGCTGTCCGGCCGGCCGGCCCCGTCGCGCGGGGCGAGGGCGGGCAGTTCCAGGTAGATCGCCCGGAAGGTGTCGACGGTCTGCCGCAGGGTGAACTGCTCGACCACCCGCAGCCGGGCCGCCTCGCCCATCCTGCGGCGCCGGGCGGGGTCGCCCAGCAGTTCGAGCGCGGCGGCGGCCATCGCCTCCGGGTCGCGCGGCGGTACCACCAGGCCGGAGTCGCCGACCGCCTCCCGCACCCCGCCCACGTCCGTGGAGACGGTCGCCCGTCCGCAGGACATGGCCTCGATCAGGGTGAACGGGAAGCCCTCGCTGATGCTGGAGAGCATGACGACGTTCCCGGCCGCGTAGGCGTCCTTGATGTCGTCGACCCGGCCCTCGAAGACCACCGCGTCGCCGTGGCCGAGTTCGGCGGCTAGCGCCTCGCACCGCTCCCGGTACGCCTCGCCGCCGCGCGGGGTGCCGCCGAACAGCCGCAGCCGGGCGTCCGGCACCCGCTCGCGGACCAGGGCGAACGCCCGGATCAGCGTCTCCAGGTCCTTGATCGGGTCGACACGGCCGGCCCAGCTGAGGGTGGGCTCGTGCGGTTCCGGTCCGGCGATCGGGAAGGCGGCCGGGTCGACCCCGTTGTAGACGGTGCGGATGGACTCGGGGGCCGCGCCGCCCTCCTCCTCCCACAGCCGGTTGTACCGGTTGCCGGGGGTGACGAGGGAGGCACGCCGGTAGGTCTCGGCCGCGAGCAGCCGGAAGAACCCGAGGACGACCGCCTTCACCGGCCAGCGGTAGGGGGCGGTGCGGTAGCCGAGGTAGCGCTCGCGCAGATAGACGCCGTGCTCGGTCAGCAGCAGCGGGACGCCGTACTGGTCGAGGGCGGCGAGGCCGGGCAGGACCGCCACTCCCCCGCTGACCGCGTGGGACACCCCGTGCCGGGGAGGCTCCGCGGACAGCGGGCGCAGCGCATGCTCCAGGAGCGACACGGCGGTCAGCGCGTCGTGCAGGGTCGGGCCGGACTCGCGGACGGCGAGGCCGCGCCGGTTCCACACGGAGGCAAGGACGCCGATGGCCGCGTCGCCGCGCAGGAACGGGCTGAGCATGCCTGCCGAGGCGGCCCGCGCCATGGTGTAGAGGGCGGGCGCGAAACCGTCCTCGGCGGACGGGTCGACGAGCGCGGTCAGGAAGCGTTCCCAGGCCTCGGCGAGCCGGGCGCGGGCCCGTCCGCGCGGGGCCCGCCCCTGCGGGGGGTCGCCCCACATCGGGACGGAGGCGACCGTCGCCACGTGGGCGGGCAGGTCCCACACGAGGGCCTCGCGTCCGGTGCCGGTGACGGCGATGACGTCGAAGTCGATGTCGGGCATTCCCTGGACGAGTTGGTCGCACCAGACACTGACGCCGCCGTGACTGTGCGGATAGGTGCCCTCGGTGAGCAGGGTGACGTGCGTCGCGCCGGTACGGCGCCCGCCCTGATGAGCGTGCATGGCTGTGGCTCCACGGCCGAAGAGTGAGGTGGGTTCGAACCGGTCCCGGCCGACGGAGTCGGCCGGGACCGGCGACGTGTCGCGCCGGTCGGTCCTCGCGGACGTGCGCGACCTACTCGGTGACACCCGCGGGCACCGTGGTCCTGGGAGCGGTGGACGTGGTGTCGACCGTGGCCGCCGAGGCCGCCGTTCCGCTCGCCGCGACGGCCGCGGAGGGCAGCGTCAGGACGAGCGCGGAGCCCGTCGACGCCGTCCAGCCGGAACGCTCGCCGGCGTAGGCCGATCCGTACGCGGTGCCGCCGAGGGTGGTGCCGTTCGGCACGGTGGCGGTGACCTGGGTACCCGGGGGCGCCTGGACGGTCACGTCGTCACCGATGCGGTAGGCGGTCACCGTGCCGGCGGACAGGGCGCTCTTCCATGCGTTGCGGCGCTGGAGCTCGGCGCCGATGTCCTTCTGCCGCAGGTTCACGACCGGGGCGTTGTCCGCGTAGAGCGCCCGGTACTGGGCGAGCACCGAGTTCAGGACGGGGTAGAGCAGCCGGTCCTCGGTGAGGTTGGACTGGTGCACGTAGTGCGGCCGGGGGTCGTTGCTCAGGACGTGGCCGAGGGCCTGGCGGCTCTCCAGCGGCACGATGTAGTCGTCGTAGCCGGTGGTGGTGGACAGCGGGGACGCCAGGCAGGTGGTGGTGGCGGGGTTGTCGTCGCAGATGCCGCTGCCGCCCTGGGCCCGGCTGCCGTAGATGTAGTTGTACTCGTCGACCTCGTCGGCCTCGGTGCCGGCGTTGTAGTAGACGTTGAGCGGGTAGCGGGGCACGGTCAGCGCGGAGCCGACCTGGCGCTGCTGCGGGTCGCGGGAGTTGTCGGAACCGGCCCACTGGATGCCGTTGGCCGTGAGGGCGGGGCCGAGGTTCGGGTTGTCGACCGGCTGCTGCGGGGTGACGAAGAACCCGGAGTGCTCGCCGGTGATCAGCTCGTCAGTGTCGATGGGCAGGCCCTGCGCCTGGCCCCAGGCGACGTTCGTCGAGATCTCGCCGGAGATCTCCGCCTGGGAGACCCACTTGGTGGAGCCGTCCGCGTTGGTGGCGCACACCCACGGGACGACCGTGGTGTTCTGCTCGCAGCCGAGGAACTCGTGCGAGTACGTGTGGTTGATCCAGCGGAAGTCGTTCTTGTCGGCCACGAGCGATGTGGTCAGCGGATCGGAACCGCCGTGCTCCTCCTTGTAGTCCTCGCTGCCGACACCGTTGTAGGCGAGGTCGAGGGTGAAGTCGTGCGACTCCTCCCAGGACTTGGCGTAGTCGACGTCGGCGGAGGTCATGCGGATCGTCGACTCGGTGGCGCCGGGGTCGGTGCAGTCGACGTCTCCGGGCGTGCAGTTGTAGGTGCTGTTCCAGCGGTCGTCGGCGGCGAAGACGTCGTCGACGTGGACCGCGAGGTAGCTGTGCGACGCCCCGAGGTGGATGCCGTCCGTCATCCAGTCCACGATGCCGCGGGCCAGCAGCCTGAACTGCTCCTGATACTGGTTGTATACGAAGCCGACGACCAGTTCGCGTCGCCCGTCGTGCTTGTACTCGCCCACCAGCGAGGCCCGCCCGGACGAGCCGGGCACGGGTGCGTCGACGTAGGTGGTGAAGTCGGCGCCCACCACGGGCACGGCCAGGTAGCCGTAACTCTCGCTCACCGAGGCGTCGTTGTTCTCGAACGGCACGGATCCGTCGAGGTAGCCGAACGGCCCCGCCCTGCCCGCGTCGGTCACCCCCGCGGTGACACCGTCGAGGCTGCCGGCGTAACCGCCGTACACGTAGTACTGGAGCCCGACCTCGGGACGCGCGTAGGTGTAGGCGTCCACCTGGGGAATCGCGTAGGTCTGCTCGTACGCGGCCAGCGCGGCCATTTCGGCCGAACCGGTCGCGAACGGGTTGTCGTTGGGCAGCACGACCGCCTGGAACTTCGCACGCGGGCGGCCGTCGAGCGTGTCCGAGAGGAAGGCCGCGTCGATGGTGGGCCGGCTCGCGGAATTCAGGTCGACCTCGGTGTAGGGCGTTCCCTCACCGGCGAGTTCGGCCTCCACGGCCGCGGTCGCCGGACCGCCGTCACTGACCACGAGCACCCTCAGGTCTGTTCGGGGTGTGGTCGTGTCGGCCTGCGCCACTCCGGCCGGCAGGCCGACCGCGGCTATGAGCGCACAGACCGTGAGCGCGGCCGTGCGTATGGTCCGCTTCATGCGGTTGTTGTCCCTCCCCGGGCAGGGGTGGGTACGGCTCCGGGCACAGCTGTGGAGCGGACGCACCCCCTGGCGCGGCGCCGGCGTCCCCCTCAGAAGCCGGTCGCACGCATCCGTCGCACCAATAGTGAGGGCTCTGTGTAGCTTTCGCGGTCACGCTGCGGCACGTGACGGAAAAGCGCAGGCGTCCAAATGGTCGCGATCGGCACCTTCCGGCGCTTCGGTGACGGACCGGCAGGGGCTGCCCGCCGTGCGGAGAATCTGCTCCCACCCGTGCGCCGCACGGGTCGGCAGGCATACGGACGGCGCCAGTCCGCCCGGGACGGCGTCAGTGGACCAGACCTGTCGCCCGAAATGCGCATCGATCACTTTCGGACGCCGCCAAATAAATCTCCACAGTCGGAAGTTACGCTTCGATGTCCTTCAAATGGCCTACGCAGCAACGGAGTTGAGAGCCAGGCTTCGCCCTCCTCCGAGCGGACGGGCGGGGGTTGTCGCGGTGGTCCGCGGGGCGCCTTCCCCGACCCGGAAGACGATGAAGTCCCCGTCCCGGTTGCCTGCCCCGGCTCCTCGGTACGGACGGGTACTTCGCCGCCCGGCGTTCGCTCAGTCCTGCCGGGCGGGGCCCGTGGGGTCCCAACGGACGTCCAGCGCGGCCGGCTTGCGGAAGACCAGGCCGTACGGGGCCGCCGGGCGGTCGGGGTCGAGGCGCAGGCCCGGGAGGCGGGCGAGCACGTGCCGCAGGGCGATGCGGGTTTCCAGCCGGGCGAGATGGGCGGCGAGGCAGTAGTGCGGGCCGTGGGCGAAGGCCAGTTGGAGGCGCGCGTTGTCGCGGCGGACGTCGAAGGTGTCGGGGTCGGCGAAGACCTCCGGGTCACGGTTGGCGCCCGCGAGGGAGACGGTGACGAGGTCGCCGCGAGGTATCCGGGTCCCGCCGAGATCGGTGTCGCGGGTGGTGTACCGGTCGACGACCGCGGCCCCGGGCTCCAGGCGCAGCGACTCCTCGATCGCGCCGTCCAGCAGCGCCGGGTCGGCCCGGACCAGGGCGAGCTGACCGGGGTCGCGCAGCAGGTGCAGCAGCGCGTTGGTGATCATCGCCTCGGTGGTCTCGATGCCGCCGAACATCAACACCGCCGCGTTGGAGGCCACTTCGGGCACGGTCAGCCGGCCGGCGGCGGACAGGAGGAGGGAGGCGGAGTCCCGGTCCGCGACGGTCGCCTCGACGGCGGCACGCAACTCCCGGTACGCCGCGACTCCTTCGGCGCCCGCCTCGTGGCCGGCGGTGATGTCGGAGACCGACCGCACGATGGCGTCGTACCAGGCGAGCACCGTGTCGCCGCCCGCGCCGGCCAGCCCCAGGGCCTCGGTCACGACGGCCACCGCGAGCGGCCCGGCGAAGGCGCGCCGCAGGTCGGCGGTCCCCCGGTGCCCGAGCCCGGTGATCAGCCGGTCGGTCTCCCGCTCGATGAACTCCGCGAACCCGTCGTGCACGGCCCGGGGACGGAAGGGTGCCGTGAAGGGCTCGCGGTGGCGCGCGTGCCGGTCGCCGTCGAGGGACAGCATGCTGGGGCCGACGACCTGGGCGGTGGAGAACCGGGGATCGTCGACGGTGAAGGTCCCGGCGTCCCGCATCACGTCCATCGCGAGATCCCGCCGGGTCACCAGCCAGCCGTCCAGTTCGGGAATCCAGGAGACGGGTTCGCGTTCCCGCAGCAGGGCGAGCCGCGGATGCGGGTCCCGGGCGAGTTCGGCGAGGCTGGTCGCGGCACCGAGCGGGAACCGGGCGGCGCGGTCGACGAGGGTCACCATGTGCCGTGACCTGGCAGAAGGGCTTCGTACACGCTGCCGAGGCTAACTCCCCCACCGCCCGCGGGAAAGCGCGGGCCCGGCGGGCGGGGCCGGGACGGGGGCGGTGTCACCGTCCCCGGCGCGGGGTGTACATCCCCCGTCGCCGCGAACCCGCCCTCGTCGAGCACGAGTACGAGCATGGCCGGGTGCTCGTCGGGCCGGGGACGGCACGGCCTCCCCCGCCGTTCTCAACGCGGTTGCACGCCAGGCCAGTTGGCCGAGCGTCGGCGCCGAGCTTCACCGCCGCCCCTCGCACGGGGGCTCGGCGCCGTCTCCTGACTCCGCCGGCCCCACGCCACCGGACGCGGGGTCCCGCCCCGGTACACAAGATGGACAAGAACCTGTCACACAAGGACCGGAATGCGGGGGCCGGAGCGGGCCGTTCGCACAGTCATGACTGTTGGAGTAGCGCTCAACTCGTCCGACGCCGGGAACCAGGTCGACGCCTCCGTACAACTGGCCCGCGAGGCCGCCGAGGCCGGGCTGCGCTCGGCCTGGTTCGGGCAGACCTTCGGTGCGGACTCGCCGCAGCTCGCGGCGATCGTCGGACGCGAGGTCCCCGGGCTCCACGTGGGCACTTCCGCGATCCCCGTCTTCGGCCGGCACCCCCTGCTGGTCTCCAGCCAGGCGCAGACCGCCCAGGCGGCGACCCACGGCCGCTACCACCTGGGGCTGGCCCTGGGCACCAAGTTCCTCACCGAGGGCGGCTTCGGCCTGCCCTTCGAGCGGCCCGTCGCGCGGCTGCGTGAATTCCTCACCGCGCTGCGGCAGTTGACGCAGGACGGCGAGGCCGACTTCCACGGTGAACTGCTCACCGCCGTCACCCCCGTCCCCGCGCGTGTGCCCGGCGCCGAGAACGGGGTCCCGCTGCTGGTCGCGGCGATGGGGCCGCAGGCCCTGCGGGTCAGCGGCGAACTGGCGGACGGGATCCTGCCGTACCTCGCGGGCCCGCGCGCGCTGGAGGAGCACATCGTGCCGGCCGTCACGGCCGCCGCCGAGGCCGCGGGGCGCCCCGCACCGCGGATCGTGGCCCTGGTGTCGGGTGTGGTCACGGACGACGTCGACGCCGTACGGGAGAGGGCCACCGAACAGCTCGCGTTCTACGAGCAGATCCCTTCCTACGCACGCGTCGTGGAACTCTCCGGCGGCCGGCGGGCGTCCGACGTCGCGGTGATCGGCGACGAGAAGACCGTCGCCGCCGAGGTGCGGCGCTACCGGGACGCGGGCGCGACGGAGGTGGTGTTCACCGGCACGGAGATCGCGGGCGAGGCGGACCGCCGGCGTACCTGGGCGCTGCTCGGCGAACTCGCCGGCTGAGCGCCGTCCTCCCCCGCATCGATCTGACACAGCACCGTCCGACGCCCGCGCACGCGGAACAGCGAAACAGCAGAACAGCGGAACAAAGGAGTAGGCATGACGACCGAGGTCACGACGACCGAGCTCCAGGCGTTCACCAACGACTGGCTGGACTGGTACCGCGCGCAGGAGGAGCGCCTGGCCGACCCGCACGGCTTCCTCGCCATCACCGGCCTGCACTGGCTCGACGAGAGCCCGCAGCGCTTCCCCGACGCCCCCGGAACCTGGCGGACCGGGCCCGACGGGATCACCGTGGTGCTCGACGAGGGCGAGGAACTGGTCGTGGACGGCACCCCCGTGCGCGGCGAGCACCGCTTCGGGGTGCTCCCGGAGCGGGCGAGCGTGAACGCCGTCTGGGGCGACGCGGTCATCGAGGTCGCCAAGCGCGGCGGCAACGACATCGTGCGCCCCCGGCACCCGGACGCACCCCTGCGCACCGGGTTCACGGGGACTCCCGCCTACGCGCCGCATCCCCGCTGGGCGGTGACCGGCCGTTACGTCGCGTTCGACGAGCCCCGGCCGACGACGGTGGGCGCCGCGGTCGAGGGACTTGAGCACGTGTACGAGGCGCCGGGCCGGATCGAGTTCGAACTGGACGGGCGTCCGCTGTCCCTGACCGCGTTCCCCGGCCACGGCGAGGGCCGGCTCTCGGTGCTGTTCACCGACGCGACCTCGGGCGTCACCACCTACGCGGCGAACCGCTCCGTCACCGTGGAGGCGCCGGGCGCGGACGGCACGGTCCTGGTGGACTTCAACCGCGCGGCGAACCTGCCCTGCGCCTACACGGACCTCGCCACCTGCCCGCTTCCGCCCGCGGAGAACCGGCTGCCGGTGGCGGTCGAGGCGGGGCAGAAGATCCCCCGGGAGCGGGGCGGCGCCTGAGTCCCGGTTGCGGCGGGGCGGTTCCGCGGCGCCCCGGCCCCGGCGCACCGCACCCGTTCCGGCCGGCCGTGCCCACCCGCGACCGGGCACGAGCCGGTGGGCGCGAGCGCGCGGTGAGCGTCCTGCACTGAGCCCCCGAGGGGGAGTTGGGCACCGAGTGGTGAAAACGGTGTGCCGGATCGCGTCCGCCCGTCCTGAAAGGCCCGGTTGGGGGTACCCGGCCTGATGCCGACCCCCGACGCCCTCGCGACGCGTCGGCGGGACAGACGGAACGGAGAGAAACGGGAGGTGGTTGCCGTGTCGAGTACGACACCGCACTCCACGAGCGTACGAGGCGACGGGCCGGCGGCCGGTGACGAGCAGGTGGGCGCGCTGGTGCAGCGGGCCTCGCAGCAGCTCACGGAGCTGGTCCGCGGCGAACTGCGCCTGGCGCAGGCGGAGATGAAGGAGAAGGGCAAGCGGTACGGCAAGGGCGGCGGCCTGTTCGGCGGCGCCGGGCTGTTCGGCTTCGTGACCCTCCAGGCGCTGGTGGCCACGGCGATCGCGGCGCTGGCCGTCCCGCTGCCGCTGTGGGCGGCGGCGTTGATCGTCACCGCGGTGCTCGCGCTGGTCACGGCGGTCATGGCGCTGACCGGCAAGAAGGAGATCGGCAGGGCGGCACCGCCCGCCCCCGAGCAGACGATCGAAAACGTGAAGGCCGACGTGGCCGAGATCAAGGAGAGTGCGCACCGATGAGCAATCCGTCCGACGGAGACCGGTCCGCCGCCACCCCCGAGGAACTGCGCAGGCAGGTGGAGGAGACCCGCGAGGAGCTCGGGCAGACCGTCGAGGCGCTCGCGGCCAAGGCGGACGTCAAGGCCCGCGCCAAGGAGAAGGCGGCCGAGGCGAAGGTGAAGGCTGTCGAGGCCAAGGAGCAAGCGACCGTCAAGGCAACGGAGTTGAAGGCCAAGGCGGCCGAGACGGCGCACCAGGTCAAGGACCGGCTGCCCGAGCCGGTCAAGGACAGGGCGGCGCAGGCCGCCGTCCAGGCGAAGGCCAAGGTCGCCCAGGCGGAGGCCGTCTGGGAGGACAAGGCACCCGAGCCGGTGCGCCAGAAGGCGGCGCAGGGCGCGCAGGTGGCGCGCGACAACCGGTCCGCGCTGTACGTGGCGGGCGGTGTCGCGGTCCTCACCTGGCTGCTGTGGCGCAAGAAGAAGTCGTGAGCGTGTAGCCCGCCGGAACGCGCGGCGGTGACGGCGTCCGTGCCGGGCGTGCCCCGGGTGGGGGCACGCCCGGCAGCCGTGTGCCGGAGCGCCCGGCCGCCCGCGCGCCGCCCCGCCGGACCGCGCTAGGGGCCCGGCGGTCCCTCCGGCACCCGCCGGCGCAGCGCCGCGTCCAGTTCCGTGCGCAGCCGCTCGTCCAGCCTGCCGTCCCGGGCGAAGGCGAGGACGTTCTCGGCGACCGTGCGCAGTTTGGTGTTGGTGCGCTGGGAGACCTCGCGCAGCACGTTCCATCCGTCCTCGGTGGTGACCCGGGCGAGGGCGACAAGGACACCGATGGCCTGGTCCGCGAGCGCGTGCGAGTCGACCGCGCGGCGCAGTTGGGCGTTCTCGGTGCGCAGCCGTTCGATCTCGCGGGCGAGGTCGGACGTGGAGTCGAGACGCAGCGGGTTCGTGGAGAGCGCGAAGAAGGTCATGGGTGGTTTCACCGGGTTCCGGGGCTTGTGATGACGCCGGGCCGGTGCCCGCCTCATCTTCTCCAGTTCTCCAGGTCCGGCCCCCGCGCGCGGCACGCCGGCACGGCGTGCGGGCGTCGCGGGAGGACCGCAGCCGGAACGGCCCGGCCGCGGGGTACCTGGCGGGTCTGCCTGCCGAAACCCGCATCATCCACCTGTCCACGCTCGTGCCGGGTACGCCCGCGGATGAGAAAGCCCACGTCACAGGGGCGCGTGAAGGGGGCGGATCAGGGGCGCTCAGCCCAGCGGGAGCCGCCTGTTGGCGAGGACCGGGATGTTCGCGCGCACGGATCCCGCCTCGGCCGGATCGACGTCGACGAACCGGAGTTCGGGCCCGGGACCCGCCACGTCGCGCACGGTTCCGTCCGGGCCGGCCACGAGGCTGTACCCGATGCCCGTCGGCGCCCGGCCCGAGCGGGTGCCGCCGCTCGCCTCCGGGTCGGCCTGGTCGACGGCGGCGATCCACAGGGTGGCGTCGAGGGCGCGGGCACGCACCAGCAGTTCCCACTGCTCGCGCTTGCCGGGGCCCGCGCCCCAGGAGGCGGGCAGGATGCTCAGCACGGCGCCCGCGTCGGCGTGCGCCCGGAACAGCTCGGGGAAGCGCACGTCGTAGCAGGTCGCGAGGCCGGTGCGGACGCCGTCGACGTCGACGGTGACGACCTCGGCGCCGGGCGCCACGGTGTCGGACTCGGCGAAGCCGAAGGCGTCGAAGAGATGGATCTTGTCGTAGGCGGCCTCGACGCCCGGCCCGGTGGCGAGCAGGGTGTTCGTGACGCGTCCGTCGGGCGCCGGGGTGAACATCCCGGCGACGACCACGATCCCGCACTCCGCGGCGACCGCCCTGACCGCCTGCGCCCACGGCCCGTCGAGAGGTTCGGCGACCGGGCCGAGCGGGATGCCGAAGCGGGCCATCGTCGCCTCCGGGAAGACCACGAGGCGTGCGCCGCCCGCCGCCGCACGGCGGGTCTGTTCCCGCACCAGCTCCAGGTTCTTCGCGGGCTCGGTTCCCGAGGTGAGCTGGCTCAGCGCGATCCTCATCGGTTGCCGTCCTCCTGTCCGCCGCCGCGACGGCGTTCGCCGTGAACTCTCCGCCTCCCATGGTCCACCCGTGCGCCCCCGGCCGGCCCGCGGGGGCCGGGGGGCGGACGGGGTGCGGCTACGGGCAGGGGTCGGCGAGCAGTGAACCGAGGGGGCCGAGGTCGAGGTTGAGGTCGGACCGCTGAAGGCCGTGCCGGGCGCACAGCTCGTCCATGCGGCTGTCGAGGAGCATGAGCGCCGTGCCGAGCCGGTCCTCCTGCTCCTCGCTCAGGGTGCCCTCGTCGAAGCGGCGCACGGCCTGGCGCTCCATGAGCTGGCGCAGCAGTTCGACCACCGTGAGGACCAGGGCGGCCAGGTCGTTCGCGACGCGCTCCGGATCGAGGTCCAGGGAGGCGGAACGGGGCGCCGTCACAGCGGCCCGCTGTCGGACCAGGGCGCGGGCACCTTGTCGTTGACGGACGACAGCAGGGCGTGCAGGGAGATCCGCACCAGCGGCACGTCGGCCACGGCGAGGACCAGGTCCCCGCTGATCACGACACCGGTGGCGAGCACCCGGTCCAGCAGGTCCACGAACGGCACCCCGACGGGGGCGTACGGCGCGGACCCGTCCCACGGGACGGGGTGCGGGGCGTTGCGCGCCCGGGGCGTCGTCATACGCGCACCTCCGTCGCCACCCGGTCGAAGGGGGCGTCCAGGCCGGCGAAGGAGTACGGGATCCAGGGGCCGGAGGCGACGATCTCGACACCGGCGCACCGCTCGTCCGCGCGCAGCCGGTCCAGCGCGGAGCGGAAGTACCGCAGGTGCTCGTCGTCCACGAGGTAGGCGGCGTTGAGGAGTTGGGCGGTGGGGCGGCCCGTGAGCTGTTCGCTCTGCGCCCGGTGCCGGGTGGCGGCGACGGCGTGCCGGCGCAGGACCAGGTCGACGGTGTGCGCGGCGGAACGGGCGATCTCGTGCCGGTCCCGGCTCTCGCGCTGCCGCGCGCTGGCGCGGCTCAGGTAGCCGCGGCCGTCGGGCGGCGCGGGCGCGCCGCCGGGCGCGTCCGCCGCGTCCCCGGCCGCGGGTCCCGAGGGGCTGATGTGCACCTTGACCGCCATCTCGGTGCGTGAGCGCAGCCGGCCGAGGACCGCGCGCAGGTCGGCCTCCCGGCGTTCCACCGCCTCGACGGCGTTGGCGTCGCTGAGGTACAGGGTGGCCATCGGCAGCGGGACGACCGCGCCACGCCCACCGGAACCCTCCACCCCGCGATGATGGGCGAGGACACAACGCTCTAGCTCCTGCGGGTCGTTGAGGCGCGCGGCGAGGGCCTGTTCGTCGAACCGGGCGGCGGGCACGTCCTGGACGACGAGGCTCAGCCCTCCGGCCGCCGCCACGGCGCGCAGCGGACCGCCGCCCTCGTGACCGGCGACCGCCGCCAGTTCGCCGGCGGACGGCGGCGAGTCGGTGACGACGAAGACGTACGTGACGAAGTCGCCCTCGGCGGTGCGTCGTTCGGCGTGCGGAAGCTCCGCGCTGTCGGTGCTCACGAGGTCTCCTGTGCGGTGCGGGACGTGCCGCTCTCCAGCGCGTCCAGACGGGCGCGCAGTTGTGCGTTCTCCTCGGTGAGGGCGTCGCGGGCCGCCCGGGAGGACAGCGCCGGGTCGGTCTCCCACCAGTCGATGCCCGCCTTCTTCGCGGTGTCGACCGACGCGATGAACAACCTCAGCCGGATGGTGAGGAGTTCGATGTCCAGCAGGTCGATCTTGATGTCGCCCGCGATGACGATCCCCTTGTCGAGGACGCGTTCCAGCAGGTCGGCGAGGCTTCCACTGAGGGGTGCCGGGTGCTGCTCGCCCGGCCCGGCACCCCAGGTGCTGACGTCCGTCACCGTGCTCCTCCGGGATCAGCGACGAGCGTGGGCACGGCGGCCGCGGCCGGACGACCGCCTGCGGCCGCGTCGGTCGTCGTCCTCGTCCTCGTCGTCGTCATCGGCTTCCTCGTCCTCGTCCGCTTCCTCCTCGTCCTCGTCCTCCTCGTCGTACGGGCCGTCGTCCTCGTCCTCATCGGCCGGTTCGTCGTCCCCGTCGTCGTAGCCCTCGGGGTCGTCGTCGTAGGAGTCCTCGTCGTCGCGCTCGTTCTCCTCGTCCTCCAGGAACTCCTCGTGGCTCTTGACCACCTCGCCGTCGCGGATCTCGCCGAGCCAGCCCTCCAGCTCGTCGTCGGAGTGCAGGGTGACGTGCCGCGCGAAGTGCTTGAGGTCCAGGCGCAGTCGGCGGCCCTGGGCCCGCCACAGGTTGCCCGTCTTCTCGAAGAAGCCGGCCGGGTAGTACTCGACGACCACGACGATGCGCGTGAGGGAGGGCGCCAGTTCGTGGAACGTGATGGCGCCGTTGGTGCTGCCCTTGGCGCCCTCCGACGTCCACACGATCCGCTCGTCGGGCACCTGCTCCTGGACGGTCGCCTTCCAACTGCGGCTGGAGGGGCCGACCTTGATGTTCCAGTCCGATTCCGTCTCGTCGGACATGCTGACGCTGCGGACACCCTTGGTGATGCCGCTGAAGTCCTCGAACTGCGTCCACTGCGCGTACGCGGTGCGCAGGGGCACGCCGACGTCGACGATCTCCACGATGTTCGTGGCCTTGATGCTGCTGCCGCCGGAGCCGCCACCGCCTCCGGAGCCGCCGGTGACCTTCTCGACCACGTTGTCCTTGACGCTCTTGGCCTTCTCCGCGACCAGGGACTTCAGGGGCGAGTCGCCCTTGAGCACCCGCTGCGCGACACGGCCCAGCGTGCCGCCGGGTCCGTCCGCGGAGCCCGTGAGGTGTCCGGCCAGGTCGCCGACGGCCCCACTCGCCTTGTCGGCGAGACTGCTGCCCATCGCCGAGATGTACTCGCCCAGCGCGTCCTTGACGTCGTCGAAGGGCGATTCCTCGCTCTTGTCGGAGCCGCTCGGCTTCTTCTTCTCCTGCGTGGTTGCCATGCCCACTCACCTCCCCCGCCGCGAGCCGGCCGTCCGGCGGCCGCTGGCGGATTCACGGGTCTGCGACGCCTTGCGCGTACGCGACGACGGACCGGCCGACTTCTTGGCGGCGGTCTTCCTGCCCGGCGCGGACTTGGCGGCCGACGCGGTCTTCTTCGCGGCCGACTTGTTCGCGGCGGTCCTGCTCGACGTGTTCCTGCTGGCGGTGCCACCGCTCGCGGAACTCTTCTTCGCCGGAGTCTTCTTCGCCGCCGTCTTCTTGGCGGGCGCCTTCTTCGCGGTGTTCCTACCGGCTGCGGTGTTCTTACTGGCTGCGGTCTTCTTCGCGGGCGCCTTCGCCGGAGCCTTGGCGGGCGCCTTCTTCGCGGCGGTCTTCTTCGCGGCGGTCTTCTTCGCGGGTGCCCTACTGGCCGACGCCTTCTTCGCGGAGGAGCCGCCGGCCGGAGCCTTCTTCGCGGAAGAACCGCCCGCCGCCGTCTTCTTCGCCGGAGCCTTCTTCGCCGCCGACTTCTCGGCGGGCGCCTTCTTCGCGGGAGAGCCGCTCGCCGCCGTCTTCTTCGCGGGCGCCTTCGCGGGAGCCTTGGCGGGCGCCTTCTTCGCCGCGGAGCGCTTCGTCACCGCGGATTCACCGCCGGACTCCGCGGCCTTCCGGGACGCGCGGGCCTCCTTGGCGGAAGCCTTCTTCGCGGCCGTCTTCTCGGCGGCGCTCTTCTTCGCCGCCATCTTCTTCTGCGCGGCCCTCTGCTCGGGAGCTGCTTCCTGCCGCGTGGCGACCTTCCTCGCGAGCGCCCTCCGGGCGGGCCTCTCGCCCTGCTCCGGTGCCCGTCGCGCGTCCGGCTGCCGCGCGTCTCCCGCCGGGCGGGAACCGGCCCCCCTGCCGGGCGGTCCGTCTGCGGATCCCTCCCGGGCGGAACGGGCGGCGCGCTTGGTGTGCCGCCCCGTCCGCCGCTTCGCGGTCCGGGCCCGGTTGCGCGCGCCGCGGCCGTGTTCGGGACGCTTCTCGCCGCGGCTCTCCCGGGTGTGCGGACCGCGGTGCCCGCGTCCCTCGTCGCCCGGGTAGGGCTCAGGACCGCCCTCGTCCTCGTCGTCGTAATCGTCCTGGTCCTCGTCGTAGGCGGCGTGGTCGTCGTAGTCGTACTCGTCGTCGAAGTCGTCGTCGCGATCGTCGCGGGGAGCGCCCTCGTCGTCCTCGGCGTCGTACGCCTCGTCCTCGTCCTCGTCCTGGTCCTCGTAGGAGTCGTCGGCCTCGTCGTCGTAGGAGTCGGCGTCGTCGTCCTCGCCGTCGTCGCCGCCCTTCGCCACGCCGTTCAGCGCGTCGGTGCGGTCGCGGAGCAGGTCGGTCACCGAGTCGAGGCGGCGGTTGGCCGCGGCGGAGACCGCGGCCCGGCCGGCGGTGAGCAGTTCGCCGCGCAACTGGTCGCTGAGCTCCTGGAACTGCGGCGTCTCCTGGAGCTTCGCCAGCCCCTGCTGGACGAGTTGCTGGGGCGAGAGGCTGAACCGGCGCCCCGCCAGGTACGTTCCGACGGCGAAGGCCAGCTTGGCCTTCTTCGTACGGCCGAGGATGTATCCGCCGGCCACGGCGGCGGCCAGGGCCGCCTTGCAGCTGTCGTTCATGAAAGCCCTTCCTGGGAGGAGACCTCTGACGGAACCGGACGGACCGCCCGGTGAACGGGCGGCGCGAGGAGGTCGAGGAGACGGTCCTCCTCCGCCTCGAAGGCGTCCTCGTCGATCAGTCCCTCGTCGAACGCCCGGTTGAGCGCGGCCAGTTGCTCCTGCACCACGCGTGGGTCGCGGACCTGCCGCTCGGCCTCCTGGACGAGGCGGTCGGCGATCCACATCGTGCCGCGCACGGGGGCGAGCGGCAGGAGCAGCAGCCCGGTCACGAGTCCCACGGCGTCACGCCCCGGCCGGCGCGGACACGGAGACCGGTGCCGGCGTGGACAGGGACGCGGGTGCCGCGGCCGTGGTGTCGACGAAGCTGTAGCAGGGCAGCGGGCCCGTCACCCGGAGCGCGAGCCGGTCGCCGTAGCGCCGGGCACCGCGGTCGACCGCCTTGCGGAAGCGGACCAGCTCCTCGCGCGGGACGAGGAAGGAGGTGCTGAGGACCTGGGCGCCGTCGACGGTGCCGTGCGTGACGCGCCGCGCCAGCGGGGTCAGCCGCGAGAGCACGTCGTCGGCCGCGCGCCGGGCCTCGCGGCGCACCGCCTGGGCGAGCGCCTCGCCGAGCCGGACGTTCGCCTCGTAGTCGGGGCGCTGCCGGGTGCGGCGGGCCAGGGCGCGCAACTCGTCGTCGGTGCGCACGAGTTGCTCGAAGAAGCCGGGCACGCTGTCGCCCTTGACGTTCATCTCGACGCAGCCTCGGAGGGATTCGAGCTGTTCGCCGAAGTACGTGCGCCTGTCGCGGAGTTGGTGACGCAGTTCGTCCTCGCCGGGTACGAGCGTCGCGAACCGCATGGGCAGCACGGGCCCCTGTTCGGCCAGTTCGTCGAGCACGGCCTGATGAGCCGTCAGGTCGCGGCGCCGCGCGCGCAGCCCCTCGGGGGCGGCCGACACGGCGGCGCACAGGTTGAGGCCCGTGACCAGCCGCACGGCGGCCCCGCCCACCCCGCTCGCGCGGGGCGCGCGGGTCCCCTTCGCCACGATGCCGTACACGTACAGGGAGCCGTCCGCGGTGGGTGGCGTCGCGGCCATCAGCCGTCCACCTCCGCACGGCGGCGCGGGCGGGAGCGGTGCCGGCCGTCGTCGTCGCGGTCGCCGGACGAGCGGGACGAGCGGCGTGCGGGGGCCTCGCGGCGCTGGGCGGAGCGGCGGGCGGGCTGCCTGCGCTCGGCGTCGGCACGCTCGTCGCCGTCGTCCTCGTACCCCTCGTAGTCCTCGCCGGCGTCGTCCTCGTCGTCGCCGGGGCTGAGGACGTCCTTCACCTTGTCGGTGAGGGACCGCGCGGTCTTCTTCGCGCCGGTCTTGGCCACGCTCCCGGCGACGGAGCCGCCGAACAGTTCGGGGACGGTCTTGCTGCGCGCGTCGTGGTCGAGGTCGAGCCTGTTGCACGCCTCGGCGAACCGCAGGTACGTGTCGACGCTCGCCACCACGATCCGCGCGTCGATCTTCAGGATCTCGATGCCGACGAGGGAGACGCGCAGGAAGACGTCGATGACCATGCCGCGGTCGAGGATGAGTTCCAGGACGTCGTAGAGATTGCCGGAGCGCGGCGCGCAGACTATCTCGTCGCTGTACGTGGTCATGGTCATGCGGCGGTCCTCTCAGGTTGCCGGCGCCGGGGTGCGCCTGTCACTGGTCGGCCCCGCCGCGCCGGTAGCGGGCGGTCCTGCGGTACTGCGACAGCTCGCCGTCGGCGTCCAGTTCGACCTCGTAGGTGGCGAGCAGGCTGGTGGTGTCGGGGATGCGTGCCACTTCGAGGACGTCCACGTCGACGATCCAGCCGCCGTCCTTGCTCTTGCGGACGCCGGAGACGCCCTCCAGGTGGTGGTCGACCAGTTCGCGCAGCGCGTCCCCCGCGCGGCGCGCCGCGTCCTGGGCGCCGCGCACCCGGGGTTCGCGTGTCCGCTGCCGGGTGGAGGTGCCGGACCCTCGCCGCCGCTCGCCGTTCTCTGCCATGTGCACCACTCTGGGCGCGGAGCCGGTCGCGTGCCGTGCTCAGTTGGGCCATCCGGGCAACCCGGCGGTGCTCACGGACGCGGAACCGGGGTCGGTGCCCCCGGTCACGGCCCGCGGACACGGCCTAGACTGGGCGTTCGGTCCGGCCGGGCGGCCGGGCCCGGGACGTCGAGGCTGGAGCGGGGTCGATGGGCGGATCGGGAAGAGTCACCCTCAGCGACGTCGCGGCCGCCAGCGGCGTCTCCCGCGCCACGGTCAGCTTCGTGCTCAACAACGACCCCCGTCAGACCATCTCGGCGGCCACCCGCGACCGCGTTCGGCAGGCCGCGAGCGACCTCGGGTACGTGCCGCACGGCGTGGCGAGGGCGCTGCGCGAGGGGAACTCCCGGGTCGTCGTGCTCAACGTCGACTGGGGCCTCGAAGGCAACTACTCGCGCAGTTACGTCCGCGGCCTGGACGCCGAACTCGCCGCGCACGAGCACGTGTTGCTCGTGCGCCACGGGCATCACACGGCCGCGGCGACCCAGCAGGTGCTGGACGCGATCGTGCCGCGCGCGGTGCTGCGGTTCGGCGACCCGTACCTGACCGGGCACGACCTCGACGACGGGGGCGGCGGCTGGCGCGACGGCCTCGCCGCCCACGCCGCGCTCCAGGTCGGCCATCTCGCCTCGCGCGGACACACGCGTGTCGCGCTGGCCCTGCCGGCCGCGGACACGCCGCTCGCCGAGACCAGGCTGCGCTTCACCCGGCACAGCGCCGAGGCGCTGGGGCTCGCGGCGCCGGTGTCCCTGGTCGTGCCCCGGCCGCGGCAGGCGGGCGCGGACGCCCTGGCGGAGTTCCGCGCGGCGCACCCCGGGGTGACCGCGGTCGCCGCGTACAACGACGACGTCGCCCTGCGCACCCTCACCGCCCTGCACGACCTCGGCGTCGCCGTGCCGGACGACCTGGCCGTGATCGGGTTCGACGACACCGAGTACGGGGCGCTCGTCACGCCGGCGCTGACGACCGTGCACATCGACGCGGAGGCCCACGGCCGCCTCGCCGCGCGGGCGGTCCTGGGCCTCGACGCGAGCGGGCTGACCCCCACTCCGGCCCGGATCATCGTCCGCGACTCCGCCTGACGCGGCCCGGTTCCGGAAGCGGGCCCCGGTCCCGGCGGGGCCCCGGCTCGGCCCCGCCCCGGTGACATCCCGTTCAACTCGTATCCCGAAAGCCGCTTTTGGCGGACAATGGCACGATCGGCGAACCGGATCGCGCGGGCCCGGGAGCGGCCCCGCGACGGTCCGGTCCGCCGGACCACCGTCGGGCCCCGACCTCAGGATGATGACCATGCACGAGGAGTACGAGGAAGTCCCCCGCGTCGAGCTGACTCCGGAGGCGGCCGGTCTGCTGCGCCGGCTGCGGGACGCGCACGGGCCGCTGATGTTCCACCAGTCCGGCGGCTGCTGCGACGGCAGCGCGCCGATGTGCTACCCCGAGGGCGAGTTCCGCACGGGCGGCTCGGACATCCTGCTCGCCGAGCTGGCCGTCGAGGGCGTGGCGGAGACGGTGCCGTTCTGGATGTCCAAGAGTCAGTACGCGGCGTGGGCGCACACCCGGCTGATCGTCGACGTGGTTCCCGGGCGGGGCAGCGGCTTCTCGCTGGAGGCGCCCGAGGGGGTGCGCTTCCTGATCCGGTCGCGGGTTCTGGAGTCCTGAACGGTTCGCCGCACGAGGGCCGGCGCGGGCCCCGCTGTCCGGAGCCCCGGGGCGGACCCGGGAGCCTCCGGACGGGAGGGACCGCCGGTCAGGGCTTGAGCCCGGCGACGAGGTCAGCGGTCGCGGTCGCGGCGTTGTCGATGGCCGGACCCACCGCCGATCCCGCCAGGAAGAACCCCAGGAGCACGCAGAGCAGCGCATGGCCGGCCTTCAGTGCCTTGTTGCGCACGAACACCGCCACCAGGACCAGCAGGAGCACGACCACAGAGATGGACACGGCCATCGACTACCTCCCTAGGCCGCGCCCGTTTCGCGGCAATCGGCCGCAAGTGTGACGCGGCGAGGGCCGCTCCGGGGGCGCCGACCCGCCCGCCGAACGTGTGGTTTTCGCAGATCGGGGCCCTGCGGGCCCTCCGGCAGGTCGCGCAGGGGACGCGCGTCCGGCCCGCACCCGGGAGTGCGGGTGCGGGCCGGACGGGGAGCGGGCGGAGGGGGTCAGGGTGCCCGGAGGTCCACCAGTTCGGCGAGGGCCTCCCGGTGGGCGCCCGCGGTGCCGTGGGCGATCGAGTCGGCCTTGGCCCGCTTGAGGTAGAGGTGGATCGGGTGTTCCCACGTCATGCCGATGCCGCCGTGCAGTTGCAGGGCCTCCTCCGCCGCGCGCACGGCGACGGGTGCCGCGTACGCGGCGGCCACGGCGACCGCCACGTCCGCGTCGGCGCTGTCGGTGGCGAGGGCGTCGGCGGCGTTGCGGGCCACCGCCCGCAGGTTGACGACGTCGAGCCACAGTGCGGCGAGGCGGTGCTTGACCGCCTGGAAGCCGCCGACCGGCCGGTTGAACTGCCTGCGCTCCTTCAGGTAGCGCACGGTCTCCGTCAACAGCCATTCGGACAGGCCGAGTTGCTCGGATGCCAAGGCCGCGGCCCCGGCCCGCAGCGCCCGCCGCACGGCGGGCTCCGCGTCGCCCAGCAGACGGGCCGGGGCACCGTCGAACCGGACCGTCGCGACGGGCCGGGTCAGGTCCAGGGAGACCTGCGCCTGCACCGCCACGGTGTCCGCACCCCGCGTCTCGACCGCGTACAGGGCGCCGTCCGACGCCGGTACGAGCAGGACGTCGGCGGCGGTCGCGTCGGCGATGCCGGTCAACTCGCCGTGCAGGGCGCCCGCTTCGTACCGGACGGTCTTGAAGTGGCCCCCCGGGGCGGTGTTCTGGGCGACCGCGAGGGCAGCGACCGCGCGTCCGGAGGCGAGTCGGGCGAGCAGGGCCCCGGCGTCGTCGCCGGAGCAGGCGAGCAGTGCCTCGGTCGCGACCACCGCGCTCGCCAGATAGGGCACGGGGGCGACAGCACGCCCCAACTCCTCCATCACGACGGCCACTTCGCGGTGGGTGGCGCCATGGCCAGCGCGCTCCTCGGGCACCAGCAGCCCGGCCAGGCCCATGCCCTCGGCGAGCGACTTCCACAGGGCGGGGTCGTGCGGCGTGCCGGACTCGGTACGGGTGATCACGTCCGGTGCGGCGCAGTGGTCGGTGAGCAGGTCCCGGACGGCGGCGCGCAGCGCCTCCTCCTCCTCGGAGTAGAGCAGGTCGGTCATCGGGACAGGTCCTTCCAGGCGACGTCCTTGTCGGTGCGGGGTTCGGCGGGCAGGCCGAGCACCCGTTCGGCGACGATGTTGAGCAGGACCTCGCTGGTGCCGCCCTCGATGCTGTTGCCCTTGGAGCGCAGGTAGCGGTAACCGGCGTCACGGCCGGTGAAGTCGACCAGTTCGGGCCGGCGCATGGTCCAGTCGTCGTACAACAGGCCCTCCTCACCGAGGAGTTCGACCTCAAGGCCGCTGATCTCCTGGTTCAGGCGGGCGAAGGAGAGCTTCAGCCCCGAGCCCTCGGGGCCGGGTTCGCCGACGGCGAGCTGCTGGCGCACCCGCTCCCCGGTGAGGCGGGCGGCCTCGGCCTCCACCCACAGCCGCAGCAGCCGCTGGTGCAGGTCGTGGGTGCGCAGTTCGGGCCGCTCGCGCCAGGTGCGCGAGACCGGGCCGATCATGCCGCCCTCGCGGGGCAGGCGCGAACCGCCGATGGAGACACGCTCGTTCATGAGCGTGGTCTGCGCGACGCGCCAGCCGTCGCCGACCTCGCCGAGGCGGTGCGCGTCGGGGACGCGGACGCCGGTGAGGAAGACCTCGTTGAACTCCGCCTCGCCGGTGATCTGGCGCAGCGGCCTGACCTCGACACCGGGGTCGGTCATGTCGCAGACGAAGTACGTGATGCCGCGGTGCTTGGGGACGTCCGGGTCGGTGCGGGCGATGAGGATGGCCCAGCGGGCGAGGTGCGCGCTGGAGGTCCACACCTTCTGCCCGTCGACGATCCAGTCGCCGTCGTCCTGGCGCACGGCGCGGGTGCCGAGGGCCGCCAGGTCGGAGCCGGCGCCGGGTTCGCTGAAGAGCTGGCACCACACCTCCTCCCCCAGCCACAGCGGGCGCAGGAAGCGGCGCTTCTGCTCGTCGGTGCCGAAGCCGAGGACGGTCGGGGCGGCCATGCCGAGGCCGATGCCGATGCGCCGCGGGTCGTTGTCGGGGGCGCCGGCGGCGGCCAGTTCGGTGTCCACGACGGCCTGGAGGGACCGGGACGCGCCGAGGCCGCCGAGGCCCTCCGGGTAGTGCACCCAGGCGAGTCCCGCGTCGAAGCGGGCGGCCAGGAAGTCCTCGCGGGACGTGGTGGCCGGCGGGTGCGCGGCCAGCAACTCCTTGGTGCGGCGCGCCAGTTCGGCGGCGTCGAGGGTGGTCGCGGTCATGCGGCGGCTCCGTTCTCCGCGCCGGGCAGCACGACGACCCGGCCGGTGGTGACGCCGTCGGCGACGCGCTGGACGGCCGCGGCGGCACCGGACAGCGGTACCCGCTCGCTCACCAGCGGCTTGACGGCGCCCCGCGCGGCCAGTTCGGTGAGCTGCTCGTGGCAGTGCTGGACCAGCTTCGGGTTCTTGGTGTTGTAGAGGCCCCAGTGCAGGCCGAGGATCGCGTAGTTCTTCACCAGGGCGTGATTGAGCGCGGCGCTCGGGATGGTGCCGCTCGCGAAGCCGACCACGACGATGCGGCCCTCGAAGGCGACGACCTTGGTGGACTGCGTGTACGCGGTGCCGCCCACCGGGTCGTAGATCACGTCGGCCCCCCGGCCGCCGGTGACCTCCTTGACGGTGGCGATGACGTCCTCGGAGTGCCGGTCGATCACCGTGTCGCAGCCGAGTCGGCGGGCGACCGCGGCCTTGTCGGGGCCGCCCACGACACCGATGACGGTGGCGCCCGCGGCCTTGCCGAGCTGGACGGCCGCGCTGCCGACACCGCCGGCCGCCGCGTGCACGAGCAGCGTCTCGCCCGCTTCGAGGCGTGCCCTGCGGTGCAGGCCGAACCAGCCGGTCTGGTAGCCGACGTGCAGCGCGGCGGCCTCGGCGTCGTCGAGGGAGTCGGGGGCGGGCAGTACGGCTGCGGCGTCCGCGAGGGCGTACTCGGCGAAGCCGCCGTGCGGCAGGACGGAGCCGGCGATCACGCGCCGGCCGTCCTCGGTCTCGCCGCAGATCTCCACGCCGGGGGTGAACGGCATCGCGGGCCTGACCTGGTACTGGCCCCGGCACATCAGCGCGTCGGGGAAGTTGATGTTCGCGGCCCGCACCTTCAGGAGGATCCGGCCGTCGCCCGGCGTCGGCCGCTCGGCCTCCTCCAGGCGCATCACCTCGCTCGGCTCGCCGTTCTCGTGCACGTGCCATGCCTGCATGCGGGGCCTCCACGGGACTGCGTCGTCTGAGCGGGCTCTCCGCATACTAAGCGGTCGCTTGTAGATGGGGAACAGCCGGACGCCGACCCGTGACGACGGCCACGTCCCGCCCCCGCGCGCGGCGCCGCGTCAGGACGCGCGGGCCGGCCGCGCCCGTACGTGCATCCGCTCCCCCTGCGGCCCGAACAGGCTCAGGAACTCCACCGGGCCCTCGCCGGTCGACCCGAACCAGTGCGGCACCCGGGTGTCGAACTCCGCGGCCTCCCCCGGCCCCAGCACCACGTCGTGCTCGCCGAGGACCAGCCGCAGCCGCCCGGACAGCACGTACAGCCACTCGTAGCCCTCGTGCGTGCGGGGGTCGGGCTCGCGCAGCCGGCGCGGCTCGCGCACCTTGAACGCCTGGAGTCCGCCGGGCTGCCGGGTCAGCGGCCAGTGCGTACGGCCGTCCCGCACGACCGGCTCCGCCCGCACCCGGGGGTCGCCCACCGGCGGGGTGCCGACGAGCTCGTCCAGCGGGACCTGGTGCGCCCGCGCGATGGGCAGCAGCAGTTCCAGGCTGGGCCTGCGCAGGCCCGACTCCAGACGGGAGAGCGTGCTCACCGAGATGCCCGTCGCGGCCGACAGCCCGGCGAGGGTCGCCCCGCGCTCCTGCCGGATGCGCCGCAGCCGGGGGCCGACGCCCGCGAGCACGCCGTCGACGCCGTCGCCCTCGTCCGGGGCGGGGGCGGCGGCCTCGCGGTTCGCGTCGTCCGAGGGGTGTCCGTTCTCGCATCTCATGCGTTCATTGCAGTTTCGGCAAACGCATTTGTCAACCGAACGGGCAGGCGCGACGGTGATGGCGGAGGTGGTCACCATGACCGAGAACATCCGCGGCACGCGGAGCACCGCTCCCGCCGCCGCCTCGTACGAGGCCGTCGTCGTCGGAGGGGGCGCCGCCGGGCTGTCCGCCGCGCTCGTGCTGGGCCGGTCCCGCAGGCACACGCTGGTGGTCGACGCGGGCGAACCGCGCAACGCGCCCGCCGCGCACCTGCAGGGCTACCTGACGCGGGACGGCATGCCGCCCGCCGAGTTCCTGGCCGCCGGGCGCGCCGAGATCGCCCGGTACGGCGTCGAGCTGGTGCGGGACCTGGTGGTGCGGGCCGTCGCGGACCGCGCGGGCGAGTTCGACATGACGCTCGCCGGCGGCGCGCGGGTGCACGCCCGGCGGCTGGTGATCGCCACCGGCCTGCGGGACGAGCTGCCCGACGTGCCCGGGGTCGCCGAGCGGTTCGGGCGGGACGTGCTGCACTGCCCGTACTGCCACGGGTGGGAGGTCCGCGACCGGCCGTTCGGGGTGCTGGCGACGTCGCCGGCGGCGGTGCACCAGGCGCTCGTCGTGTCGCAGTGGTCCAAGGACGTGACGCTGTTCGCGCACACGGTCGCCGAGGACGACCTGCCGGACCACGACCTGCGGCTGCTCGCGGCCGCGGGGGTCGACGTCGTGCCGGGCAGGGTCGCCGGGCTGGTCGTCGAGGGGGACCGGCTGACCGGCGTCCGGCTGGCCGACGGCACCGTGCACGAGCGCGCGGTCGTGTTCGTCGCGCCCCGGCCGGTCGTCGCGAACGACCTGATGGCGCAACTGGGCGCCGAACTGCGCGAGACGCCGTTCGGCACCTACCCGGTGACCGACGAGCGCGGCCTGACCACCGTGCCGGGCGTGTGGGCGGCGGGCAACGCGCTCGGCTTCGCCGAACAGGTCGTGAACGCGGCGGGCGGCGGCTACCGGGCCGCCTCCGCGCTCAACGGCGAACTGCTGATGAGCGACCTGGAGGCCGCCGTGCGGGTGTAGAAGCGGCGCCGCCGTAGCACCATGGCTGCATGCTGCTGACCCGGCTGGCCCACGTGTCCCGGGAGGTCGCCGCCACCTCGGCGCGGTCCCGGAAGATCGCCCTGCTCGCCGAACTGTTCCGGGAGGCGGGACCGGACGACGTGCCGGTCCTCGTCCCGTACCTGGCGGGACGCCTGCCCCAGGGCCGGATCGGCGTCGGCTGGAAGGTGCTCGGCCGCGGCGTCGAGCCCGCCGCCGAGCCGTCCCTGACGGTGCTCGGCACGGACGCCCGGCTGACCGCGCTCGCGGCGGTCTCCGGTACCGGATCGCAGGCCGAACGGGCGCGCCTGGTGGGCGAGTTGATGGGTGCGGCGACCGAGGACGAGCAGCGGTTCCTGACCGGGCTGCTGACCGGCGAGGTGCGGCAGGGCGCGCTCGACGCGGTCGCCGTGGAGGGCCTGGCGCAGGCCACCGGGGCGCCGTCGGCCGACGTGCGGCGGGCGGTGATGCTGGCCGGCTCGGTGCAGCCGGTGGCCGAGGCGCTGCTCGCCGACGGCCCCGCGGCCCTGGAGCGGTTCCGGCTCACCGTCGGGCGGCCCGTGCTGCCGATGCTGGCGCACAGCGCGGCCTCGGTGACGGAGGCGGTGGAGCGGCTCGGCGCCTCGGCGGTGGAGGAGAAGCTCGACGGGATCCGTGTCCAGGTCCACCGCGAGGGCGGCACCGTACGGGTGTACACGCGCACCCTGGACGACATCACCGACCGGCTGCCCGAGGTGACGGCGGCGGCCCTCGCGCTGCCCGGCGACCGGTTCGTGCTCGACGGCGAGGTGCTGGCCCTCGGCCCGGACGGGCGGCCCCGCTCGTTCCAGGAGACGGCGGGCCGGGTGGGCTCGCGGGTGGACGTGGCGAAGGCGGCCGAGGCGGTCCCCGTCTCCCCCGTGTTCTTCGACGTGCTGGCCGCCGACGGGCGCGACCTGCTCGACCTGCCGTTCGCCGAGCGGCACGCGGAACTGGCCCGGCTGGTGCCCGAACCCCTGCGCGTGCGGCGGGTGCTGGCGGACGGACCCGAGGACGCGCCCCGCGCGGAGGAGTTCCTCGCCGCGACGCTGGCGCTCGGTCACGAGGGCATCGTGGCCAAGGCGCTGGACGCCCCGTACAGCGCGGGCCGGCGCGGCGCGTCCTGGCTGAAGGTGAAGCCGGTGCACACGCTCGACCTGGTGGTGCTGGCCGCCGAGTGGGGCCACGGGCGGCGCACGGGCAAGCTGTCCAACCTGCACCTGGGCGCGCGCGGGGAGGACGGTTCGTTCGTGATGCTGGGCAAGACGTTCAAGGGCATGACGGACGTGATGCTCGCCTGGCAGACGGAACGGCTGCGCGAACTGGCCGTCGGGGAGAGCGGTTACGTGGTGACCGTACGGCCGGAGCTGGTCGTCGAGATCGCCTACGACGGGCTCCAGCGCTCCACCCGCTACCCGGCGGGGGTGACCCTGCGCTTCGCGCGCGTGCTGCGCTACCGCGAGGACAAGCGCCCCGAGGACGCGGACACCGTGGCCGCCCTGCTCGCCGCGCACCCGGAGGTGGCCCCGTGACGGACCCGGCCGCGCGCGTGCGGGAGCGGGCGGCACGGGGAAGCATCCGGGCATGAGCGAGAAACGGCAGAGGCGCAGTGCGGGACTGCTGCTGTTCCGGCGCGCCGGCGACGGAGTGGAGGTGCTGCTCGGTCACATGGGCGGCCCCCTGTTCGCCCGGCGCGAGGCGGGCGCCTGGACGGTCCCCAAGGGCGAGTACGAGCCCGGGGAGACCGCCTGGGACGCGGCGCGCCGGGAGTTCCGGGAGGAGGTGGGGCTGGCGCCGCCGGACGGGCCCGCCCTCGAACTGGGCGAGGTCAGGCAGGCCGGCGGGAAGATCGTGACCGCCTGGGCGGTCGAGGCGGACCTCGACCCGGCGGAGATGCGGCCGGGCACGTTCACCATGGAGTGGCCGCCGCGGTCGGGCCGCGTCCAGGAGTTCCCGGAGCTGGACCGGGTCGCGTGGCTGACGCCCGACCGGGCGCGCGAGGTGATCGTCACGGCGCAGGCCGCGTTTCTCGACCGGCTGGCTGAGCACTCGGAGCGCTAGAGCGCCGGGAGCCGTCCGCGTTGCGGCCCCCGCAGCGGCGCGCGAAGGTCGAAGCACAGTCCGCCCGAGGAGGTCAGGCATGCCCATCGCAACGGTCAATCCGGCGAACGGGGAGACAGTCAAGACGTACGAGGCCATGGGCGACGAGGAGATCGAACGCCGTCTCCAGCTCGCCGAGGCCGCCTTCCGCGCGTACCGCACCACGGAGTTCGCCGAGCGGGCCCGGCTGCTGAACCACGCGGCGGACCTGCTCGACGCGGAACAGGCGGACATCGGCCGCACCATGACGACCGAGATGGGCAAGCCGGTCAAGCAGGCCCGTGCCGAGGCCGCGAAGTGCGCGAAGGCGATGCGCTGGTACGCGGAGCACGCGGCGGACCTGCTCGCCGACGAGCGGCCCGCGCAGGCCGACGTGACCGACTCGGGCGGCTCCCGCGCCCTCGTGCGCTACCGGCCGCTGGGCCCCGTCCTCGCGGTGATGCCGTGGAACTTCCCGCTCTGGCAGGTGGTGCGGTTCGCCGCGCCCGCGCTGATGGCGGGCAACGTGGGCCTGCTCAAGCACGCCTCGAACGTGCCGCAGACCGCCCTCTACCTGGAGGACCTGTTCCGCCGGGCGGGCTTTCCCGAGGGCTGTTTCCAGACCCTGCTGATCGGGTCGGGCGCGGTCGACGAGATCCTGCGCGACGACCGCGTGAAGGCGGCCACGCTCACCGGCAGCGAGCCCGCGGGCCGCGCGGTCGCGTCCACCGCCGGCGAGATGATCAAGAAGACGGTGCTGGAGCTGGGCGGCAGCGACCCGTTCGTGGTGATGCCCTCCGCGGACGTCGAGCGGGCGGCCGAGGTCGCGGTCACCGCGCGCGTGCAGAACAACGGGCAGTCCTGCATCGCCGCGAAGCGGTTCATCGTGCACACCGACGTCTACGACCGCTTCGCGGAGCTGTTCGCGCGGCGGATGGCGGAGCTGAGGGTCGGCGACCCGATGGCGGAGGACACCGAGGTGGGCCCGGTCTCGACCGAGCAGGGCCGCGGCGACCTGGAGGAGCTGGTCGACGACGCCCGGCGCTCGGGCGCCGAGGTGCTGTGCGGGGGCGAACGGCCCGAGGGGCCGGGCTGGTACTACCCGCCGACCGTGCTCGCCGGCATCACCCGGGAGATGCGCATCCACCACGAGGAGGCGTTCGGCCCGGTGGCCACGCTGTACCGGGTGCACGACCTGGACGAGGCCGTCGCGGTCGCGAACGACACGCCGTTCGGCCTGAGTTCGAACGTGTGGACCCGCGACGAGGCCGAGACCGAGCGGTTCACGCGGGACCTGGAGGCGGGCGGCGTGTTCTTCAACGGGATGACGGCCTCGCACCCGGCGTTCCCGTTCGGCGGGGTGAAACGGTCCGGCTACGGGCGCGAGTTGTCCGGCCACGGAATCCGCGAGTTCTGCAACATCACCACGGTATGGCACGGGGCATGAGCGTTCCGCGACTACGATCCCCTGTGTGAACCGCGAAGTGACTCTGCCTCTGATCGTCGACGACCGCGGCATCCTCCAGGTGACGGCGGCCGACGTGAGCAAGCTGCTGCGCACCATGGGCGGCCGGTGGCTGCGGCTGGTGGAGGCGGGCGAGGAGGGCCTCGACGAGGACACCGTCGCCGCGCTGACCATCGAACTCGCCAAGCTGGCCGACCGGATCGACGTCGCCTGCATCGCGCACAGCAGCGGCCAGAAATCCTAGGGACGTCCCACCGGACCCGCCCCCTCCGCCCGAGGGGGCGGGTCCGGCGCGTCCGCACCCGCCGCACCGTGCCCGCGGCCGGGCCCCGCACGGTCGTCCCCGAGACGGAGTAGTCCGGCGCGAGATCGGCGCCGTACCGGGTGATCGTGGACGCACCACCCTCTGACCGGGGGGCGAAGGCCCTACCGGACGGCGAAAGCAGGCACGGTTCATGGCGACTTTGTGCAGACCCTCGGTGTCCGTCCCGGAACACGTCATCACGATGGAGGAGACGCTGGAGCTGGCGCGCCTCCACCACGCGGACCACCCCCAACTCCCGCTCGCGCTCAGGCTGATAGAGAACACCGGGGTCCGTACCCGGCACATCGTCCAGCCCATCGAGGAGACCCTGAAGCACCCGGGGTTCGAGGACCGCAACCGGCTCTACCAGTACGAGGCGAAGGCCCGGGTGCCCGCCGTCGTGCAGCGCGCGCTCGACGACGCGGAGCTCCTCACCAGCGACATCGACGTGATCATCTACGTCTCGTGCACCGGCTTCATGATGCCGTCGCTCACGGCCTGGCTGATCAACGAGATGGACTTCGAGAGCACCACCCGGCAGCTCCCCATCGCCCAGCTCGGCTGCGCGGCCGGCGGCGCCGCGATCAACCGGGCGCACGACTTCTGCAACGCGTACCCGAACGCCAACGCCCTCATCGTGGCCTGCGAGTTCTGCTCGCTGTGCTACCAGCCCACCGACCTCGGCATCGGCTCGCTGCTGTCCAACGGCCTGTTCGGCGACGGCATCGCCGCGGCCGTGGTCCGCGGCCGCGGCGGCAACGGCATCGAGCTGGAGCGCAACGGCTCGTACCTGATCCCCAAGACCGAGGACTGGATCGCGTACGACGTGCGCGCCACCGGCTTCCACTTCCTGCTGGACAAGCGGGTGCCCGGCACGATGGAGCCGCTGGCACCGGCGCTCCAGGACCTCGCGGGGCTGCACGGCTGGGACGCCGCCGACCTGGACTTCTACATCATCCACGCGGGCGGGCCGCGCATCCTCGACGACCTGAGCAAGTTCCTCAAGGTCGACCCGCACGCGTTCCGGTTCAGCCGGGCCACCCTCACCGAGTACGGCAACATCGCCAGCGCCGTCGTGCTGGACGCGCTGCGCCGGCTGTTCGACGAGGGCGGCGCCGAGGACGGCGCGCGCGGGCTGCTCGCCGGGTTCGGCCCGGGGATCACCGCCGAGATGGCCCTGGGCCGCTGGCGCCGAGAAGAAGAGGCGGCATGACCGAAGAGACCCTGACCGAGACCCTTCCGCCGGTACGCCACTGGCCGGCGCTCGACCTGGCCGGGGTCGACTTCGACCCGGTGCTCGCCGAGCTGATGCGGGAGGGTCCGGTCACCCGCATCCAACTTCCCAACGGCGACGGCTGGGCGTGGCTCGTGACCCGCTACGACGACGTCCGCACGGTCACCAACGACCCCCGGTTCAGCCGCGAGGCGGTGATGGACCGGTCGTCGGTCACCCGGCTCGCGCCGCACTTCATCCCGGCCCGCGGCGCGGTCGGCTTCCTCGACCCGCCGGACCACACCCGGCTGCGGCGTTCCGTCGCCGCCGCGTTCACCGCGCGCGGGGTGGAGCGGGTGCGGGAGCGGTCCCGGCTGCTGCTCGACGAGATGATCGACGAGCTGCTGCGGCAGGGACCGCCCGCCGACCTCACAGAACTGGTGCTGAGCCCGTTCCCCATCGCCGTGATCTGCGAGCTGATGGGGGTGCCGGCCACCGACCGGGCGAGCATGCACAGCTGGACGCAGCTCATCCTCTCCTCGTCGCACGGGGCGGACGTCAGCGAGCGCGCGAAGAACGAAATGGGCGCGTACTTCGCGGAGTTGATCGGCCGCAGGGAGGGCAGCGACGGCGAGGACGTGACGTCCCTGCTCGGCGCCGCGGTCGGCCGGGGCGAGGTGACCCTGGAGGAGGCGGTCGGGCTCGCGGTGCTCGTGCAGATCGGCGGCGAGGCGGTGACCAACAACAGCGGGCAGATGTTCTACCTGCTGCTGACCCGCCCGGATCTGGTCCAACGGCTGCGCGCGCAGCCGGAGATCAGGCCGCGCGCCGTGGACGAGCTGCTGCGGTACATCCCGCACCGCAACGCGGTCGGCCTGTCCCGGATCGCCACCGAGGACGTGGAGATCGCCGGTTCGACGATCCGCGCGGGCGACGCGGTCTACGTGTCGTACCTGTCGGCCAACCGCGACCCGGAGGTCTTCGCGGACCCGGACACGGTCGACTTCGACCGCAGTCCCAACCCGCACGTCTCGTTCGGCTTCGGGCCGCACTACTGCGTGGGCGGGATGCTGGCCCGGCTGGAGTCCCAGCTGCTCGTCGACGCCGTGCTCGACCGGCTGCCGGGGCTGCGGCTCGCGGTCCCGCCGGAGGAAGTCCCGTTCCGCAAGGGCGCGTTGATCCGCGGCCCTGAGGCCCTGCCCGTGACGTGGTGAGCGGCCGGTGACGGGGACCGACGGGCTGCTGGTGCCGCCGGGGCAGGGCAGGGTGCTCCGGACCCCCGCGCAGCACGTGACGTTCAAGGTGACCGGGTCGCACTCGCGGATGGCGTCCACCTTCGAGGTGCTGGTGCCGCCCGGGTTCGACGTGGGCGCCCATGTGCACACGCGCAGCGAGGAGTTGTTCTACGTGCTGGAGGGCGAGCTGGACGTGCTCGCCTTCGAGCCGCTGGTGCGCACCCCCGACAACTGGCAGCGCTGGGAGTCGGGTTCGGGCAACCGGGTGGTGCGGGCGACACCGGGCACGGTCATCGTCGTGCCGCCCGGCTGCCCGCACGCGTTCGCGAACCCGACCGACGAGCCGGCGAAGATGTTCTTCCAGGCGTCGCCGCCGCCGGACCACGAGCGGTACTTCGAGGAGCTGCTGGCCATCCTCGACCGGGGCGGCCCGCCGGACCACGCGGCGATCGAGGAACTGCGGGCCCGCTACGACATCGAGCAGCTCACGCCGCTGCGGCACCGCTGACCGCGCGCCGGCGGGGCGGAGCGCGCGCCGTCGGCGCGCGGTCCGCCCCGCCGGCGTGGTGCTCCGGGGGCTACCGGATCGGCACGCCCGCCAGGGTGCGCGCGATCACGAGACGCTGGATCTCGCTGGTGCCCTCGAAGATCGTGTAGATGGCGCTGTCGCGGTGCATGCGCTCCACCGGGTACTCGCGGGTGTAGCCGTTGCCGCCGAGGATCTGCACGGCCTGCGCGGTGACCTTCTTCGCGGTCTCGCTCGCGAACAGCTTCGACATCGAGCCCTCGGCCGCGGTGAACGGCCTGCCGTTGACGGCCATCCAGGACGCGCGCCACACCAGCAGGCGGGCGGCGTCGATCTGGGTCCGCATGTCGGCGAGCTGGAAGGCGACGCCCTGGTTGTCGATGATGGGGCGGCCGAACTGCTCGCGGGTCTTCGCGTAGTCGAGGGCGACCTCGTAGGCGGCACGGGCGGTGCCCACCGCCATGGCGCCGACGGCAGGGCGGGACGCCTCGAAGGTGGCCATGGCGGCGTTCTTCACGCGCTCGCCGCCCTTCGCGGCCTTCTCGCGGGCGCGGGCGAGGCGGTGGTCGAGCTTCTCCTTGCCGCCGAGCAGGCAGGAGCCGGGCACGCGCACGTTCTCCAGGACGACCTCGGCGGTGTGCGAGGCGCGGATGCCGTGCTTCTTGAACTTCTGGCCCTGGGAAAGGCCGGGCGTGCCGGGCGGCACGATGAAGGAGGCGTGCCCCTTGGAGCCGATCTCCGGGTCGACCACGGCGACGACGACGTGGACGTTGGCGATGCCGCCGTTGGTGGCCCAGGTCTTGGTGCCGTTGAGCACCCACTCGTCCTTGGCCTCGTCGTAGACGGCGCGGGTGCGCATGGCGCCCACGTCGGAACCGGCGTCGGGCTCGGAGGAGCAGAAGGCGGCGACCTTCACGTCGTTGGCGTCGCCGTACATCTGCGGGATCCAGGTGCCGATCTGCTCCTCGGTGCCGTTGGCGAGCACGCCGACGGCGGCGAGTCCCGTCCCGACGATGGAGAGCGCGATGCCGGCGTCGCCCCAGAACAGCTCCTCCATCGCCATGGGTATGCCGAGGCCGGTGGCGTCGAAGTACTGCTGGGCGTAGAAGTCCAGGGAGTAGATGCCGACCTTCGCGGCCTCCTGGATGACCGGCCAGGGAGTCTCCTCGCGCTCGTCCCATTCGGCGGCCGCGGGACGGATCACGTCGGCGGCGAAGCCGTGGATCCAGTCGCGGACCTCCTTCTGTTCGTCGTTGAGCTCCATGGTGAACTCGGCCATGACCCCTCCAGTGGCACACCAGCTTGTTACTAACGGTAACGCGAGTCTGTTACCGGCTGGTAGGAAAAGTCAACTCCCGACATCCAGCCGGTAGCCCGTTCGATGTCCGGTTCACGGCGAGTGTTAGTTTGCGCTTGCGTCACCGAATCAGCACGGGTGGGGAGAGATCATGGACACCACACCGCGGACCGAACAGCAGCGGTCCGCCGACCGCCGACGGCAGGAACTGCTGGAGGCCGCCGACCGGGTGGTGCTGCGCGACGGGCCGCAGGCCTCGATGAACGCCATCGCCGCCGAGGCGGGCATCACCAAGCCCATCCTGTACCGCCACTTCGGCGACAAGAGCGGACTGTACGCCGCGCTCGCCCAGCGCCACACGGACGCCCTGCTGCACTCGCTGCGGGCCGCCCTCGACGCACCCGCGGAGGACCGGCGCGAGCGCGTCGAGGCCACCCTCGACACCTACCTCGCGGCGATCGCCGCGCGGCCGCAGGTCTACCGCTTCCTCATGCACCCCTCGGAGGGCGCCCCCACGGGCGACCAGGGCTTCGACGCCGGCCGCCAGTCGGCGCCGCTGCTGCGCCGCATGGGCGAGGAACTGGCCCAGGTCATCGGCGAACGGCTCGACCTCGGCCCCGAGCACGACCAGATCGCCCGCGTCTGGGGCCACGGGATCGTGGGCATGATGCACGCCGCCGGCGACTGGTGGCTCGGCGAACGCCCGCTCCCCCGGGCCGCGTTGGTGCGCAGTCTCGCCGACCTGCTGTGGGGGCGGCTGGCCGCCGCCGAGGACAAGACGGGCGGCCCGGTCTTCTGACGGCCCGCCACCGGCCCGGCCGCGCGCGGGCCCTCCGGTCTAGCCGGAGACCGTCCGGCCGCTCCCCCAGGACGCCTTCGCGGCCTGCCGCAGCACCTTGCGACGGCGCCGCCCGGTCAGCCGGTCGGGATAGACCCGGCCCTCCAGGTGGTCGTACTCGTGCTGGAGACACCGCGCGAAGAAACCGGTGCCCTCCACCTCGACGGGTTCACCGCTCGCCGTGAACCCCTCGACGACCGCCCGGTCGAACCGCTCGGTCGGCGCCTCCAGGCCCGGCAGCGACAGGCAGCCCTCCGGGCCGCGCAGCACGATCCCGTCGGCCGCCACCAGCCGCGGGTTCACCACGTGACCCAGGTGCCGCACCTCCTCGTCGTCCGGACAGTCGAAGACGAAGACCCGCAGTGCCTCGCCGACCTGGTTCGCGGCCAGGCCCACACCGCGGGCCGCGTACATGGACGCGAACAGGTCCTCGACCAGCCGCGCGAGGCCGGGACCGAAGTCGGTGACCTCGGCGGACGGTGCGTGCAGCACCGGATCGCCGAGCAGGGTCAGGGGCCGGACGCGCCCGTGGGCGCCCGGGATCGGGCCGTGTCGCATGGCGGCAAGGGTACGGTCCTGGAAGGAACGCCATGCGGGCACGGCCACCGTGGCCGGTGCCGGGATTCGGTACCGGAGTGGATCTCGATAGGCTGAGGCCACACCACGTTGCCGGAGGCTTCAGGCGCGGCGCGTACGCAAGGAGGATCGAGAACTGATGGCAGGCAACTCGGACCCGCTCACGCCGCGGGCCAAGCTGGCCGTGACCGCGGGCAAGGCGGCCGCGGCCGTCTCGCGTGCCGCGGGACGCGGCAGTGGTTCGGTGATCGGCGGCAAGGTTGCGCTCCGGCTCGACCCCGACCTGCTCGCCCGGCTCGCGACGCACCTGGACTGTGTCCTGGTCTCGGCGACCAACGGCAAGACGACGACCACCCGGCTCATCGCGGAGGCGCTGGGCGCGGCGGGACCGGTCGTCTCCAACGCCCTCGGCGCCAACATGCCGGCCGGCATCACCTCGGCCCTCGCCGGGGGTTCCGACGCCCGGTACGGCGTCATCGAGGTGGACGAGAAGTACCTGGCGGGGGTCGCCCGCGACACCTCGCCCAAGTGCATCGCCCTGCTCAACCTCTCCCGCGACCAGCTCGACCGCGCGGCCGAGACCCGCATGCTCGCGGAGAACTGGCGCGAGGGGCTTGCCGGTTCGAAGGCCGTCGTCGTCGCCAACTGCGACGACCCGCTGGTGGTGTGGGCCGCGTCCTCCTCCCCCAACGTGGTGTGGGTGGCCGCCGGCCAGATGTGGAAGGACGACGCCTGGTCGTGCCCGTCGTGCGGCGGCGTGATGCAGCGCCCCGGCGACGACTGGTTCTGCAACGAGTGCGGTTTCCGCCGCCCGACGCCGAGCTGGGCGCTCTCCGGCGACCACGTCCTCGACCCGCACGGCTCGGCCTGGCCGATCCACCTCCAGCTCCCGGGCCGCGCCAACAAGGCGAACGCCGCGAGCTCCGCGGCCGTCGCCGCCGTCTTCGGAGTGCCGCCCCAGGTGGCCCTGGAGCGGATGTACCGGGTGCAGGCGGTCGCCGGACGCTACGACGTCGTGCAGTTCATGCAGCGCGACCTGCGGCTGCTGCTGGCCAAGAACCCGGCCGGCTGGCTGGAGACGTTCTCCCTGATCGACCCGCCGCCGACCCCCGTCATCCTGTCGGTGAACGCGCGCGGCGCCGACGGCACCGACACCTCCTGGCTGTGGGACGTCGACTACACGCGGCTCACCGGTCACCCCATCTTCGTGCTGGGCGACCGCAAGCTCGACCTCGCCGTGCGCCTGGAGGTCGCGAACCAGTCCTTCCAGGTCTGCGACAGCCTCGACCAGGCGGTGCAGCAGGCTCCTCCCGGCCGGATCGAGGTCATCGCGAACTACACCGCGTTCCAGGACCTCCGCCGCCGAGTCGGCAACTGATCGGATCGGGAAGGACTATGGGCATGAGTGACAACCAACTGCGTCTGGTGTGGATCTACCCGGACCTGCTGAGCACCTACGGCGACCAGGGCAACGCCCTCGTCGTGGAGCGCCGGGCACGCCAGCGCGGGCTCGACGTGGCCCGCCTGGACGTGCGCAGCGACCAGCCGGTCCCCACGTCGGGCGACATCTACCTGATCGGCGGCGGCGAGGACCGCCCGCAGCGGCTCGCGGCCGAGCGGCTGCGCCGCGACGGCGGGCTGCACCGGGCGGCCGGCAACGGCGCGATCCTGTTCTCGGTGTGCGCGGGCTACCAGATCCTCGGGCACGAGTTCATCAACGACCTCGGCCAGCGCGAGCCCGGCCTCGGGCTGCTGGACGTGGTGTCGGTGCGCGGCGAGGGAGAGCGCTGCGTCGGCGACGTGTACGGGGACATCGACCCCCGGCTCGGCCTGCCGCCGCTGACCGGCTTCGAGAACCACCAGGGCGTCACGCACCTGGGCCCGACCGCCCGCCCCTTCGCCCGGGTCAAGCTCGGCAAGGGCAACGGCACGGGCGACGGCACCGAAGGCGCGTACAACGACACGGTGTTCGGCACGTACATGCACGGTCCGGTGCTCGCCCGGAACCCGCAGATCGCGGACCTGCTGCTGAAGCTGGCCCTCGACGTGAACGCGCTGCCGCCGGTCGACGACCGCTGGTACGAGGCGCTGCGCAGCGAGCGGATCGCCTCGGCGACGCAGCCAGCCTGAGCGCACCCGTCCGACGCCCGGACGCCCCCGGCCAGGTGCCGGGGGGCGTCCGGGCGTCGTCGTACACCGGGTGTTCCGCCCCGCGCAACCGGCCCGTCTGAAGGGGCATCCGCACAGGTGAGCGGGGGTGTCCAGCCAGCGGACGCACGGTGCTGGGCCGGGGTGCCTTGCCGCTAGGGTGGCGGGGATTCGAGCCGGACGACGAGGTCCGGTACCCGACCCCCGTCGAGAAGGTAGTCCGGGCTATGCGCATTGGTGTCCTCACGTCCGGCGGTGACTGCCCCGGCCTCAACGCCGTCATCCGGTCCGTCGTGCACCGCGCCGTGGTCGACCACGGTGACGAGGTCATCGGCTTCCGGGACGGCTGGAAGGGCCTCCTGGAGTGCGACTACCTCAAGCTCGACCTCGACGCCGTGAGCGGCATCCTGGCGCGCGGCGGCACCATCCTCGGCTCCTCCCGGGTACGCCCCGAGCAGCTGCGCGACGGTGTGGAGCGGGCGCGCGGCCACGTCGAGGAGCTGGGGCTCGACGCGATCATCCCGATCGGCGGCGAGGGCACCCTGAAGGCGGCCCGGCTGCTGTCGGACAACGGCCTGCCGATCGTCGGGGTCCCGAAGACCATCGACAACGACATCGCGGTCACCGACGTCACGTTCGGCTTCGACACCGCGGTGGGCGTCGCCACGGAGGCGCTGGACCGGCTCAAGACCACCGCGGAGTCGCACCAGCGGGTGCTGATCGTCGAGGTGATGGGCCGGCACACCGGGTGGATCGCGCTGCACTCCGGCATGGCCGCGGGCGCCCACGCGGTGGTCGTGCCCGAACGGCCCTTCGACATAGAGGAGTTGGCGGCGAAGGTCGGCGAGCGCTTCTCCGCGGGCAAGCGGTTCGCGATCGTCGTGGCGGCCGAGGGCGCGAAGCCGAAGGCGGGTTCCATGGCCTTCGACGAGGGCGCCAAGGACGTCTACGGCCACGAGCGGTTCGCGGGCATCGCCCGTCAGCTCTCCCTGGAACTGGAGCACCGGCTCGGCAAGGAGGCCCGCCCGGTCATCCTCGGGCACGTGCAGCGCGGCGGGACGCCGACGGCGTACGACAGGGTGCTCGCGACGCGCTTCGGCTGGCACGCCGTGGAGGCCGTGCACCGCGGGGAGTTCGGGCGGATGACCGCGCTGCGCGGCACCGACATCGTGATGGTGTCGCTCGCGGAGGCCGTCGAGACGCTCAAGACGGTGCCGGACGAGAGGTACGAAGAGGCGGAGTGCGTGCTCTGACGCACAGCGCGCCGCGCCGCCCCCGGTGACCGCGGTCGCCGGGGGCGGTTCTAGTGTGGGTCCGGACAGACGGCGTACAACCCCCACGAACCAGGAGCCGGCGGATGGATCACAGCGGGCACGGCATGACGATGGATCTGCCGCCGTTCACGCTGGCGCGGGGCCTGCACTGGTCCCTCGACCCGTTCTTCCTCGTCGCCTGCCTGCTGGGTCTCGCCCTGTACGGCTGGGGCGTGGCACGTCTGGTGCGGCGCGGCGACGCGTGGCCGGTGGGCCGCACGATCTCGTTCACCGTCGGGGTCCTGACGGTCGCGCTGATGATGTGCACCCGGCTCAACGACTACGGCATGGTCATGTTCAGCGTGCACATGGTGCAGCACATGGTGATCAGCATGCTGTCGCCGATCCTGCTGCTGCTCGGTGCCCCGATCACCCTGGCGCTGCGCGCACTGCCGGTGGCGGCGCGGGGCAGCAGGGGGCCGCGCGAGCTGCTGCTGATGCTGCTGCACAGCCGGTACCTGCGGATCGTCACGCACCCGGCGTTCACCATCCCGCTGTTCATCGCGAGCCTGTACGCGCTCTACTTCACGCCGATCTTCGACTTCCTGATGCGCTCGCAGACCGGGCACGCCGTGATGATGGTGCACTTCCTCGCGGTCGGTGTCGTCTTCTTCTGGCCGATCATGGGCGTCGACCCGGGGCCGCACCGGCCGGGCTACCTGATGCGGATGCTGGAACTGTTCGCGGGAATGCCGTTCCACGCGTTCTTCGGCATCGCGCTGATGATGGCGTCCGAGCCGATGGTGTCGACGTACAAGAACCCGCCCGCCTCCCTCGCCATTGACGCCCTGTCCGACCAGACCGCGGCGGGCGGCATCGCGTGGGCCTTCAGCGAGGTCCCGTCCGTCCTGGTCCTGCTGGCCCTGCTGTTCCAGTGGTACGGCTCCGAGCAGCGGCAGGCCAAGCGCCAGGACCGCGCGGCGGACCGTGACGGCGACCAGGAGCTCAACGCGTACAACGCCTACCTCGCCTCGCTGAACACCCGCGGGAACTGAACCGGCCGCCTCGTCCCGGTCCTCCTCCTTCCCCGGGCGTGCGCGTTCGGCGGTCTCCCGGTGCCCTTCACCTCCCACGCCGGGTGGATCGGGGGCACCATGGTGGCAACGGACCACGAGGAGGGTGTCGCGATGCCCGGTTCCACGAAGGCGATGGGGGTGATCACCGTCGGCGGTCTCGTCGTGGTGACCGCCTACACGGTGGCCATCGGCAGCAACGGATGGCTCTGGTTCGGCTGGGTGGTGCTCGGCATGATCACCGTGGGGATGCTGGCGACCCGCAGCACCTGACCGGCCCCGGGGCCGGGGCGCCGGCGCTCACGCCGGTCCCGCGGAGTGCACGCCCGGCTGGTACTTCGGCAGCCGGGCGGAGATCTTCATGCCGGCGCCCGGTGCCGTCTCGATGACGAGGCCGCAGTCGTCGCCGTAGACCTGCCGCAGCCTGTCGTCCACGTTGGACAGACCGATGCCGCCCGAGGGGCCCGCCTCCCCCGCCAGGATGCGGCGCAGCAGCGCGGGGTCCATGCCGCCCCCGTCGTCCTCGATGACGACGAGCGCGTCGGCGCCCGCGTCCTGCGCCGTGATCCGGATGCGGCAGGTGCCGGTGCTGCCCTCCAGGCCGTGCTTGACGGCGTTCTCCACCAGCGGCTGGAGACACAGGAAGGGCAGCGCGACGGGCAGCACCTCGGGGGCGATCTGCAGGGTGACCGCGAGCCGGTCGCCGAAGCGGGCGCGGACCAGTCCGAGGTACTGGTCGACGGCGTGCAGTTCGTCGGCGAGGGTGGTGAACTCGCCGTGCCTGCGGAACGAGTAGCGCGTGAAGTCGGCGAACTCCAGCAGCAGTTCACGCGCCCGCTCCGGGTCCGTGCGCACGAACGAGGCGATCACGGCCAGTGAGTTGAAGATGAAGTGCGGGGAGATCTGGGCGCGCAGGGCCCGGATCTCCGCCTCGATGAGGCGGGTGCGCGACTGGTCGAGGTCGGCGAGTTCGAGCTGGACCGACACCCACCGCGCGACCTCCCCGGCGGCCCGCACCAGGACGGCCGACTCGCGCGGGGCACAGGCGACGAGCGCGCCGTGCACCCGGTCGTCGACGGTGAGCGGGGCGACGACGGCCCAGCGCAGCGGGCAGTCGGGGGCGTCGCAGGCCAGCCGGAACGCCTCGCCGCGGCCGGTGTCGAGGGCCCCCGCGAGCCGTTCCATGATCTCGGCGCGGTGGTGCTCCCCCGCGCCGTCCCACACCAGGACGTCGTGGTCGTCGGTCAGGCACAGCGCGTCCGTGCCGAGCAGCGAGCGCAGCCGCCGTGCGGAACGGCGGGCGGTCTCCTCCGTCAGCCCGGCCCGCAGCGGGGGCGCGGCGAGCGACGCGGTGTGCAGGGTACGGAAGGTGGCGTGCTCCACGTCGGTGCCCAGACCGCCGAGGCTCTCGGGCCGCGCGGTGCGCCTGCCGAGCCAGAACCCGGCGGCGAGCAGCGGCAGCACGGCCACGCAGAGGCCGGCGAGGAAGCCGCTCACGGGCGGGCCCCCCGGGCCGGGCACGCGGGCCGGACCGTCATGGGCGGGCCTCCGTCCTCGGCTGCGCCCCGGCGAGTTCCTCCGGGAGGTGGAAGCGGGCCAGGACGGCCGCCGTCGCGGCGGGGACCCGCTTCGGGGTGAGCAGCGAGCCGAGCGTCATCGTCAGGAAGCCGAGCGGCACCGACCAGATCGCCGGCCACGCGAGCAGCGCGTGCGCCGTGCCGGTGCCGGCCGCGCCCGCCATCGTCGCGCCGACGGACAGCAGCGCGGAGCCGCCGCCGACGAGCATGCCCGCGGCGGCGCCGGGCGGGGTGAGCCGGCGCCACCAGATGCCGAGCACCAGCAGCGGGCAGAACGAGGACGCGGAGACCGCGAAGGCGAGACCCACCGCGTCGGCCACCGGCAGTCCGCCGACGAGCACGGCCGCGGCGAGCGGCACCGCCATCGCGAGGACCGTGCCGAGCCGGAAGTGCCGCACCCCGCGGGCCGGCAGCACGTCCTGGGCGAGCACGCCCGCGACGGCCATCGTCAGCCCGGACGCGGTCGACAGGAACGCGGCGAAGGCACCCCCGGCGACCAGCGCGCCCAGCACGTCGCCGCCGGGCCCGCCGATCATCCGGTCGGGCAGCAGCAGCACGGCGGCGTCCGCGTCGGCGGTGAGGGTGAGTTCGGGCGCGTACACGCGGGCCAGGGCGCCGTACACGGGCGGCAGCAGGTAGAAGACGCCGATCAGGCCGAGCACGGCGACGGTGGTGCGGCGGGCGGCGACGCCGTGCGGGCTGGTGTAGAAGCGCACGACGACGTGCGGCAGGCCCATGGTGCCGAGGAAGGTCGCGAGGATCAGGCCGTACGTCGCGTACAGCGGGCGCTCCTCGCGGCTCGTGGTGAGGGACGCCGACTGCACGGACATGCCGCCCCCGGTGCCGTGGACGGCGGCCGGCACCCGCGCGCCGCGCCCCAGCGTCAGCCGGGTGCCGCCGGCCACGTGGTGGGTGCCCGCCGGGAGCCGGACCTCGCGGGCCGCGTACGGGCGGCCGTCGACCGTGCCGCGGACGGTGACCGTGAGCGGCTTCTCCAGCCGCAGGTCGAGGGTGTCCGGCACGACGACGACGCGCTGCGCGCGCAGCGCGGGCGGTTCCCCGAAGGAGGGGTGCGGCGCGCCGTCGGCCCGCCAGACGAGGACGAGGAAGAGAACGGGAACCAGCAGGGCGGTCAGCTTCAGCCAGTACTGGAAGGCCTGCACGAAGGTGATGCTGCGCATGCCGCCGGCCGCGACGGTCGCCACGACGACGACGGCCACGACGACCGCGCCGAGCTGGTCCGGCGCTCCGGTCAGCACGGCCAACGTCAGCCCGGCGCCCTGGAGTTGAGGCAGCAGGTACAGCCAGCCCACCCCGACGACGAAGGCGCCGGCGAGCCGCCGCACGGGCTGCGAGGCGAGCCGCGCCTCGGCGAAGTCCGGCAGTGTGTAGGCACCGGAGCGGCGCAGCGGGGCGGCGACGAACAGCAGCAGGACGAGGTACCCGGCGGTGTAGCCGACCGGGTACCAGAGCATGTCGGGGCCCTGCACGAGGACGAGGCCCGCGATGCCGAGGAAGGACGCGGCGGAGAGGTACTCGCCGCTGATCGCGGCGGCGTTCAGACGCGGGCCGACGGTGCGGGAGGCGACGTAGAAGTCGGAGGTGGTGCGCGAGACGCGCAGGCCGAACGCGCCGACCAGGACGGTCGCCAGGACCACGAGGACGACGGCGGTGACGGCGTAGCCGGTGTGCACGGTCAGCGGTCCTCGACGAGCCGGACGAAGTCCCGTTCGGCCCGCTCCGCGCGCCGCACGTACCAGCGGGCGACGAGGACCATCGGCGCGTAGAGGCAGAAGCCGAGGACGGTCCACTCCAGCCGGCGGGCGGCGGGGAGGGCGGCGAACAGCAGCGGCAGCGGGCCGACGAGCAGCACCAGGAACGCGAACCCGGCCAGTCCCGAACGGAGTTGGGTGCGCATCAGGGAGCGCACGTAGGTGTGGCCCAGGGTGGTCTGTTCGTCGATCTCGGTGCGCGGGCGGTAGTAGCCGGAGGTGCGGCGGGTGCGGCGGGGCGGTCCGGTGACGACGACGCGGCGTTCTGCGGGGTCGTGGGGCACGGCGGCGTCTCCTCGGTCGGCGGTGCGGCGCGTCGGGCGGTGAACGCGTCGGGCGGTCGCGCGGCGCTCAGTTGGCGGTGCGGCGCATCAGCAGGTCGCGCAGGTCGCGGGCGTGGCGCCGGCTGACCTGGAGCTCCTCGGTGCCGACCAGGACGCTCACCGTGCCCGCGTCCAGGCGCAGTTCACCGATGTGCCGCAGGGCGACCAGGTGGCGGCGGTGGATGCGGACGAAGCCGCGCGAGCGCCACCGCTCCTCCAGCGTGGACAGCGGGATGCGGACCAGGTGGCTGCCCTGCGCGGTGTGCAGCCGGGCGTAGTCGCCCTGCGCCTCGACGTGGGTGATGGTGTCGACGGCCACGAAGCGGGTCACTCCGCCCAGTTCCACCGGGAGTTGGTCGGGATCGGGCTCGTGCACGGGGATCCGCGGCGCCTCGCCGCGCAGCCGCGCGGTGCGCAGCCGGTCGGTGCGGAGCTGGTCGGCGCGGCGCACGGCCTCGGCGAGCCGTTCCCTGCGCACCGGCTTGAGCACGTAGTCGACGGCCTTGAGGTCGAACGCCCGTACCGCGAAGTCCTCGTGGGCGGTGACGAAGACGACCATCGGCGGCTGCGCGAACCCGGTGAGCAGCCGCGCCAGGTCGAGTCCGTCGAGGCCCGGCATGCGGATGTCGAGGAACACCACGTCGACGGCCTCGGGCCCGTCCGGGCCCGACTCCAGCGCCCTGTTGATGCGTCGCAGCGCCCCCGTCGAGTCGTCGGCGCCCTCCGCGGCGCCGATGCGCGGGTCCGCGCGCAGCAGGTACAACAGCTCCTCCAGGGAAGGGCGTTCGTCGTCGACGGCGAGGGCGCGCAGCATGGTCGTGGAGTCTAGAAGCAATCGGGGCGCGGGGAGCGGCACCGTCGCGGAGAGACTCCGCTGGATACAGTGCCGCCATGAACAGCAGGCCCGCGCCGTTCGACGAGCTCGACCGGCAGATCGTCACCGCGCTGATGGCCAACGCCCGTTCGAGCTTCGCGGAGATCGGGACGGCGGTGGGGCTGTCCGCGACCGCCGTGAAGCGGCGGGTGGACCGGCTGCGCGAGAGCGGCGTGATCACCGGTTTCTCCGCCCAGGTGAAGCCGTCGGCGCTGGGCTGGCGCACGGAGGCGTACGTGGAGGTGTACTGCGAGGGGGCTGCGCCGCCGCGACGGCTGGCGGAGGTGGTGCGCAACCATCCCGAGATCGCCGCCGCGATGACGGTGACGGGCGGCGCCGACGCGCTGCTGCACGTACGGGCCACGGACGTCCAGCACTTCGAGGAGGTCCTCGAACGCATCCGCGCCGAGCCGTTCATCCGGAAGACGATCAGCTATCTGGTGCTGTCCCACCTGCTGCCCGAGAGCCCGGAGGCGGGCGCGAGCCAGCCGGCCCCGGAGGACGCAGCAGAGCTGCGCGGACCGGGCTGAAGACGCAGCAATCCTGCGCGGACACGCAGCTTCCGTTCCTTGTCGGACGTCTCCGTCATTTCCTACCGTTGTGTCGAGCCGGAAGATCCCGGCCGATCCCCGCTGGAAACGGAGGTATCCCTCTGTGCCCGACAGCCTCACCGCGACCGACCCTCCCCCGGCCGCCCGCGCCTCCCGTACGCCGCGGCCCCGCCGCTTCCTCGTCTGCGAACCGGCGCACTTCGCCGTCGAGTACGCCATCAACCCCTGGATGCGGCCCGACGCCCGGGTGGACACCGGCCTGGCCCGCGAGCAGTGGCGGTCGCTGGTCCGCGCCTACCGCGCGCACGGTCACGAGGTCGAGACGGTCGAACCCGTCCCCGGGCTGCCCGACATGGTGTTCGCCGCGAACTGCGCGGTCGTCGTGGACGGCCGTGTGCTCGGCTCCCTCTTCCACGCGCCCGAGCGGCGCCCCGAGTCCACGCACTACACGAGCTGGTTCGAGGCGGCCGGCTTCGACGTCCGCGTACCGGCCGCGGTCTGCGAGGGCGAGGGCGACCTCGTCCCGGCGGGGCGCTACGTCCTGGCCGGCACCGGGTTCCGGACCAGCCGCGAGGCGCACCGCGAGGCGCAGGAGTTCTTCGGCCGTCCGGTGATCAGCCTGCATCTGGTGGACCCGTACTTCTACCACCTGGACACCGCGCTGTTCGTGCTGCGCGACAGCGACGGGCCCGACGCCGAGATCGCCTACTACCCGGAGGCGTTCTCCGCCGGCAGCCGGGCCGTGCTCGCCCGCCTCTACCCGGACGCGGTGCTCGCCACCCGGGCGGACGCCCTCGCGTTCGGCCTCAACTCCGTCTCCGACGGCCGTCACGTCTTCATCGCGCCGGACGCCCGTGCGCTCGCCGCCCGGCTCGCCCGGCGCGGTTACGTCCCCGTCCCCGTCGACCTGTCCGAGCTGCACAAGGCCGGCGGTGGCATCAAGTGCTGCACCCAGGAGATCCGTTCATGACCGCTCCCGCCCGTACCCGCACCTCGGACGACCTGATCCGCGCCGAGGAGCCCGTCCTCGCGCACAACTACCACCCGCTGCCCGTGGTCGTCGCCCGCGCGGAGGGCGCGTGGGTGGAGGACGTCGAGGGCCGCCGCTACCTGGACCTGCTGGCCGGCTACTCGGCCCTCAACTTCGGCCACCGGCACCCCGCCCTGCTGGCGGCGGCGCACGACCAGCTCGACCGGCTCACCCTCACCTCGCGGGCGTTCCACCACGACCGGCTGGCCGAATTCGCCGAGCGGCTGGCCGCGTTGACCGGGCAGGAGATGGTGCTGCCGATGAACACGGGCGCGGAGGCGGTGGAGAGCGGCATCAAGGTGGCCCGCAAGTGGGCGTACGAGGTGAAGGGCGTGCCCGCCGACCGGGCGACGATCGTGGTCGCCGCCGACAACTTCCACGGCCGTACGACGACGATCGTCGGCTTCTCGACGGACGAGGACGCGCGGGCCGGCTTCGGACCGTTCGCGCCGGGCTTCCGGGTCGTCCCGTACAACGACCTGGCGGCGCTGGAGGCCGCCGTGGACGCGACCACCGCGGCAGTGCTGATCGAACCGGTGCAGGGCGAGGCCGGCGTGGTCGTGCCGGACGACGGATATCTGGCAGGCGTACGGGAGTTGACCCGGCGGGCGGGCTGCCTGTTCGTGGCGGACGAGATCCAGTCCGGGCTGGGGCGCACCGGCCGCACCCTGGCGGTGGACCACGAGGGGGTCGTGCCCGACGTGGTGCTGCTCGGCAAGGCGCTGGGCGGCGGGATCGTACCGGTGTCCGCGGTGGTGGCGGGCCGGGACGTGCTCGGCGTGCTGCGGCCCGGCCAGCACGGCTCGACGTTCGGCGGCAATCCGCTCGCGGCGGCGGTCGGCACGGCGGTGGTCGAGCTCCTGGAGACCGGGGAATTCCAGCGCCGGGCACAGGAGTTGGGCGTCGTGCTGCGGGACGGGCTGACCGAGCTGGTCGGGCACGGCGTGCTCGGGTTCCGGTGCCGCGGGCTGTGGGCGGGCGTCGACGTGGACCCGGCGGTCGGCACCGGCCGCGAGATCGGCGAACGGCTGCTGCGGGAGGGCGTGCTGGTGAAGGACACGCACGGCTCGACGATCCGGATCGCACCGCCGCTGACCATCTCGGCCGAGGAACTGCGGTCGGCACTGGGGGCGTTGGGGCGGGTGCTGGCCGCGGGCTGAGCACCGTCCGGTGCGGGCGGGGGCGGCGGGCCGGCAGGGCGTCCCGTCCTGCCGGCGGCCCGCTCCCCGCCCGGTGTCGGTGTGGGTGCGTCCTGCGTCCGGCCGGTCAGGACGGGGTCGAGTTCGTCCTGCTCGGCTGCGCCTTCTCCCCCTGACCGGCGGCGGGCGTCCCGTCCTCCTCCGCCCGCCGGTGACCGCCGCGCAGCGCGGAGGCGACCGCGGAGACCAGGGCCATCCCGGCCGCGACGCCGAACACGATGGTGAGCCCGTGGTGGAAGGCCCCGGAGATCAGCTGCGGGAAGAAGGCGTGCCCGGTCAGCGTCTCGCGCTGCGTCGCCGTCAGAGCGTCCGTGCCGCCCGGCCCCAGCAGGTGCTCCACCGGGTTGTTGCCGAGGAACGTCGCGAACAGGGTGCTCACCGGGGGCAGGTCGGCCGCGCGGGCCGCGGCGTGCGCGGAGACGCCGTGCGCCGTGAGGCCGTCGCGCAGGGCCGAGGGCAGCGTCGTGGCGAGGCCGGAGACCATCAGCGAGAAGAAGACGCCGATGGACAGGGCGGTCCCGGAGTTCTGGAAGGTGGACCGCATGCCGGAGGCGACGCCCCGGTACTCCGGTGGCACGCTGCCCATGATCGAGGACGTGTTGGGCGAGGAGAACATGCCCTGGCCGAGTCCGTTGAGCAGCAGCAGGGCCGCGAACACCCCGTAGTCGAAGTTCACGGGCACGGCCAGCAGCCCGAGGAAGGACGCAGCGACCACGAGCAGCCCGGCGGTGGAGAAGACGCGCGCCCCGAACCGGTCCGAGAGATAGCCGGAGACCGGCCCCGCCAGCAGGAAGCCGCACGTCAGCGGCAGCATGAAGATGCCCGCCCAGAGCGGGGTGTCCTTGAAGTCGTAGCCGTGCAGCGGCAGCCAGATGCCCTGGAGCCAGATGATGAGCATGAACTGGAGTCCGCCGCGCGCGATCGCGGTGAGCAGGGCGGCCAGGTTGCCCACGGCGAACGCCCGCGCCTTGAACAGCGCGAGCTTGAACATGGGTTCGGCGACGCGCGTCTCGATCCAGCAGAACAGTGCGAGCAGGAGGACCCCGCCGAACAGGCCGGCGAGGACCTTGGGGTTGCCCCACCCGGTCGCGCTGCCGCCGTACGGCTGGATGCCGTAGGTGATGCCGGCGAGCAGGATGCCGGCGCCCGCGGCGAAGGTGATGTTGCCGAACCAGTCGACGCGTCCGGGACGTCCCGGACGTGTCTCGCGCAGGCTGAGGTAGGACCAGACGGTGCCCGTGACGCTGATCGGCACGCTCAGCCAGAAGACCGCGCGCCAGTCGATCGCGGCGAGCAGGCCGCCCGCCAGCAGACCCAGGAACTGGCCCGCCAGCGCGGTGATCTGGTTGATGCCGAGCGCCATGCCGCGCTGCCGGGCGGGGAACGCGTCCGTGAGGATCGCGGCGGAGTTGGCGGTGAGCATGGCGCCGCCGAACGCCTGCACCACCCGCCCCACGATCAGCCACAGCGCGCCCGCCCCGCCCTTGAGCGGGTCGAGGGAGAGCGCGACGGAGGCTATGGCGAAGATCAGGAACCCGAGGTTGTAGATCCGCACGCGGCCGAACATGTCGCCGATCCGGCCGAGGGCGACGACGAGCACGGCGGACACCAGCAGGTAGCCGAGCATCATCCACAGCAGGTAGCCGATGTTGCCCGGCGCGAGCGGGTCGAGACCGATCCCGCGGAAGATGGCGGGCAGCGAGATGATGACGATCGAGGCGTCCATCGTGGCGATCAGCACGGCGAGCGTGGTGTTGGACAGCGCCACCCACTTGTAGCCGGGGCCCATCGGGGCCTGCCGGCGCCGGGCGAGGCGTGCCCCGAGGCCGCCGGGAACGAACCGGTTGGTGCTCACAGGCGTTCCGCCACTCTGTCGAGAAGGGGGAGGGCGGCGGCGAGCGCGTGCCGCTCCTCGGGGGTGAAGTCGTCGAGCACGGACGTCAGCCGCCGCACGGAGGCGGAGCGCCGTGCCTCCAGCACCTGCCGGCCCTCGTCGGTGACGGCGACGATCGAGCGGCGCCGGTCGACGACGTCCGGGGTGCGCCGGACGAGGCCGCGCTGTTCGAGTCCGGTGACGGTGGTCGCCATGGCCTGCGGGCGGACCCGTTCCAGCCCGGCGAGGGAGCTGGGCGAGGCGGGCCCGTCGGCGGTGAGCCGGGCGAGTACCGAGACACCGGCGAGGGTCACGTCACCGACGGCGTGCGCCTGCCGCAGTCGTCGGGTGATGCGGGCGACGGCCGGCCGCAGCGCGGCGGCGAGCGACGCGGATTCCGTGGAAAGAGCGGGAGTTGGGGAAGTCGGGGAAGTGGCCACGTCGTACGAGCCTAGATTCCGCAGTCTGGACTGTTCAACCAAGTGTTAGTAATCAGTACGGTGCCGGGTCCCCGCATCCGGCCTGCCGCGGTGGTTCTGCCGGGCCGGTCACGGCCCTACACTGCCAACCTCACCGGCACCCTCCGACCTGCTGGAAAACGGTGTCCGGGGCGGTGTGCGCGAGCCGCGTCCCAGGCGTCCGCCCGAACAAGGAGCGACCGTTGTACTACCTGCTCAAGTACGTGGTGCTGGGCCCCTGGCTGCGGCTGCTGTTCCGGCCCCGGATCGAGGGGCTCGACCATGTTCCGGCGACGGGCGGGGCGATCGTCGCGGGCAACCACCTGTCGTTCTCCGACCACTTCCTGATGCCGGCCATCCTGAAGCGGCGCATCACGTTCCTGGCGAAGGCCGAGTACTTCACCGGTCCCGGCGTCAAGGGCCGGCTGACCGCCGCGTTCTTCCGCAGCATCGGCCAGATCCCGGTCGACCGCGCGAACAAGCAGGCGGGCCGGCCGGCGATCAGCGAGGGCGTCAACGTGCTGCGGCGCGGCGAACTGCTGGGCGTCTACCCCGAGGGCACCCGCTCGCACGACGGGCGCCTCTACAAGGGCCGGGTCGGCGTCGCGGTGATGGCGCTGCGGGCCGGGGTGCCGGTCGTCCCGTGCGCGATGATCGGCACCTTCGAGGCGCAGCCGCCCGGACAGCGGTTCCCGCACGTGGTGCGGCCGGTCGTGATCCGGTTCGGCGAACCCCTCGACTTCTCGCGCTTCGCGGGCATGGAGAACGAGAAGACGGCCCTGCGCGCGGTCACCGACGAGATCATGTACGCGATCCTGGCGCTGTCCGAGCAGGAGTACGTGGACACCTACGCGTCGGTCGTGAAGGCCGAGCTGGAGCAGGGGTCGCCCGCGCGGGTGCGCAGGTTTCCCCGTATGCCCCTGAGTTGAGGCACCGGGACCCGTCAGTGCAGGGCCGCCGCGGCCTCGTCCAGGACGCGGCGCAGCAGGCGGGCGTCGGGGGCGACGGCGGTGACGAGGGCCGCCGGGCCCGCGAGCGGGACGAGGGCGGCGCCCGCGCCGAGCATCCGCGCCTCGACCGGGTTGGCGGCGAACTCCGGTGCGACCAGCACCAGTTGACCGACGGCCCGGTGTCCTCCGAGGACGGCCGGGCCGTCCCAGCCGCCGGGGGCTCCGGGGCCGCACGCCAACTCCTGGTCCAGGACCGGGACTCCGCCGACGTGCACGACCAGGCGGCTGGTCAGGCGCCCCGGTTCCTCGCCGGTGCGCCCGAGCACCTGCTCCTCGCGCAGCACGAGGCGGCCGGCGGGGGCGACGTCGGCGCGGGTGGTGACCGTCAGGTCGCTGCCGGCGGCGGAGATCAACTGCTCGGGCAGCCACTGGAGTTCGGCGTCGTCGGCCACGGTGAGCCGGACGTCGTAGTGGCTCTGCGTCTCGCTCTTGCTCTGCCCGGGAAGCGCGATGGTCGCGGCGGCCGAGCCGACGCGCAGCCGGGCGCCGCCCGCCACGCTCGCCGCGACCGTGAAGCGGTCGCCGCCGAGGGGTCCGCTCATCGCCCCGACGAGCAGCACGCGCGCCTCGGCGCCGGTGGACCGCACGCGCCGCGGGGCGAGGGGGCCCTCGCCCTCCAGGGTGGGCAGGGACGTGCCTCCCCTGCCGTCCGGCGTCGCGACGATCCGCGCGGCGGCGCGGACCCCGGCACCGGCGGGGGGCGCGGGTTCGCGCCCGGCGGGGGTCACCGGTTCGCGCCCGGCGGGGGGCGCGGCGGTCACGGTCACGCCGTCCACGCGGTGAGCCGCGCGCGTACCCAGTCGGCGACCTCCCCGACGCCGTCCTCGCCGCGCAACGACTGGAGGACGACCGGGAGTTCGGCGCGGGCGGCCTTCGCGTCGGCGGCCATGCGGGCCAGGTCGGAGCCGACGTACGGCGCGAGGTCGGTCTTGTTGACGACGAGCAGGTCGGCCGTGGTGACGCCGGGGCCGCCCTTGCGGGGGATGTCGTCGCCGCCCGCGACGTCGATCACGAAGATCTGGGCGTCCACGAGTCCCCTGGAGAACGTCGCGGTGAGGTTGTCGCCGCCCGACTCCACCAGGATCAGGTCCAGTGGCCCGGCCTCGTCCTCCAGGTCCTCCACCGCTTCGAGGTTGGCGGAGATGTCGTCGCGGATCGCGGTGTGCGGGCACGCCCCGGTCTCCACCGCGGTGATCCGCTCCGGCGGCAGCACGGCCTCCCGCAGCAGGAACTCGGCGTCCTCGCGGGTGTAGATGTCGTTGGTGACGACGGCGAGGGAGAACTCGTCGCGCAGCGCCCGGCACAGCGCGGCGACCGTCGCGGTCTTGCCCGAGCCGACGGGACCGCCGAGCCCGACGCGCAGGGCGCGGCGGGTGCCGTCGGGGCGGCGGGCGTCGGCGCCGACGGCCGCCGGGCCGTCGTGGGAGTGGTCGAGATGCATGGGGCGGCTCCATCAACTGCGGGGCGCGGGGGCGCCGTTCGGGGGCGTCGGGCAGGCGGGGCACCGGCGCCGGAGAGGGTCAGGACGCGAACAGGCGGACGGGCCAGGCCGCGTGGTCCTGCGCGCCGATCTCCAGGAGCGGCGCGGAGGCGGAGGGCAGTGCGCCGACGCCGTCGTCGGGCACCCGGCGGGCGGCACGGACCGCGAGGGCGGCCACCCGGTCCAGGTCCGGCGCGAGCCGCGCGAGGACGGCCGTCGCGTCGAAGGGGTCCAGGCTCAGCAGCCGCACGGTGGCCGTCGCGGGGCCGCTGACGCTCTCGTACACCGCGCAGTGGGCGGCGTCCTCGGCGTCGAGTCCGGCCGACCGGGCGGCGAGCCCGAGCACCACCGGCTGATGGGCCCCCTTGGGGAACTCCCGTGCCAGGACGTCGAGTTCATCGGACGGCCAGGTCGCGCGGGCGGCCCGGGTCAGCTGCCGTCCGAGCCTGCGGGCGGCGACGCGCAGCGCCGGCGACGGGGTCCGGGCGTCGGCGGCGGCGTCCAGGGTCACCGGGTCGGTGCCGAGGGCGGCCGCCGCGGCGAGGGCGGCGGCGACCAGGCCCGTCGTGTGCAGGCGGCCCCGGCAGAAGTCGGCCAGGGTCGCGGCCGAGGTGATCCGTCCGGCCCGGACGGCGGCCTCGGCCCCGCCGGAGTGCGCGTGCCCTCCGGCGGGGAAGCGGCCGTCGGCCAGGACCAGCAGCGCGGCGCGGCTCATCGGGTCCGGCCCTTCGCGATCCCGTCCATCAGAACAGGAAGTAGCGCTGGGCCATGGGCAGTTCGGCGGCCGGGGTGGCCTCGACGAGTTCGCCGTCGATGTGCACGGCGAAGCTGTCGGGGTCGATCCGGACGTCGGGCCTGGCGTCGTTCTCGACCATGTCGGCCTTGGTCACGCCGCGCGTCGACTCGATCGCCACGAACCGCTTGCCCAGCGAGAGACGTTCCGGCAGCCCGTCCTCGATCGCCAGCGGGGCCACGAAGTTGACGGAGTTCGACGCGGGCGCACGGCCGATCGCGCCGAACATCGGCCGGGGCAGCACCGGTTGGGGTGTCGGGATGGACGCGTTGGCGTCGCCCATCTGCGCGTAGGCGATCTGGCCGCCCTTGATGACGAGGTACGGCTTGACGCCGAAGAACGCCGGTTCCCACAGCACCAGGTCGGCGAGCTTGCCCGTCTCCACGGACCCGATCTCGGCGGCCAGGCCCTGGGCGAGGGCGGGGTTGATCGTGTACTTGGCGACGTAGCGGCGCACGCGGTGGTTGTCCGCGCGGCCGTCGCCGGGCAGCGCGCCCCGGCGGCGCTTCATGACGTGGGCGGTCTGCCAGGTCCGCATGATCACCTCGCCGACGCGGCCCATGGCCTGCGAGTCCGAGGAGATGATCGAGATGGCTCCGAGGTCGTGCAGGATGTCCTCGGCCCCGATGGTCGAGGGCCGGATGCGCGACTCGGCGAAGGCCAGGTCCTCGGGGACGGCCGCGTTGAGGTGGTGGCACACCATCAGCATGTCGAGGTGTTCCTCGGCGGTGTTGACGGTGAACGGCCGCGTCGGATTGGTCGAACTGGGCAGCACGTGCGCCTCGGAGACGACGGACATGATGTCCGGCGCGTGCCCGCCGCCGGCCCCCTCCGTGTGGTACGCGTGAATGCCGCGGCCGGCGATCGCGGCGAGCGTGTCGCCCACGAAACCGGCCTCGTTGAGGGTGTCGGTGTGGATGGCGACCTGGATGCCGGTGCGGTCCGCGACGGTCAGCGACGCGTCGATGACGGCGGGGGTCGAACCCCAGTCCTCGTGCAGCTTGAGGCCGAGGGCGCCGCCGCGGATCTGGGAGAGCATCGCCTCGTGCGAGACGGTGTTGCCCTTGCCGAGCAGACCGAAGTTGACCGGGTGGCCCTCCATCGCCTCCAGCATCCGGGCCAGGTGCCAGGGTCCCGGCGTCACGGTGGTCGCCTTGGAGCCCTCGGCCGGTCCGGTGCCGCCGCCGACGAGGGTGGTGATGCCGGCGGCGAGCGCCTCGTCGGCGATCTGCGGGCAGATGAAGTGCACGTGGGCGTCGATGGCTCCGGCGGTGACGATCCGTCCGTTGCCGGCGATGACCTCGGTCTCCGGGCCGATCACCAGGTCGGGGTGGACGCCGTCCATGGTGTCGGGGTTGCCGGCCTTGCCGATGCCGGTGATGCGGCCGTCCCGGATGCCGAGGTCGGCCTTGACGACGCCCCAGTGGTCGATGACGACGACGCCGGTGATCACGGTGTCCGGGGTGCCCTCCGCGCGGGTGGCGCGGGACTGGCCCATGGACTCGCGGATGACCTTGCCGCCGCCGAACACGGCCTCGTCACCGGCGAGTCCGGGTCCGCCGCTGCGGTCCTCCTCGATCTCGACGAGCAGGTCGGTGTCGGCGAGCCGGATGCGGTCCCCGGTGGTGGGGCCGAACAGGTCGGCGTAGGCGGCACGCGAGAGCTCAGGCATCGAGGGCACCTCCGGTCTCCCCGCGCAGGCCGTGCACGACACGGGCCCCGGCGAGCGGGACGAGTTCGACGTCGACCGGGATGCCGGGCTCGAACCGGACGGCGGTGCCGGCGGCCACGTTGAGCCGCTTGCCGCGCGCTGCGGCCCGGTCGAACTCCAGGCCGGGGTTGGCCTCGGCGAAGTGGTAGTGGGAGCCGACCTGGACGGGCCGGTCGGCGGCGTTGAGCACGGTCAGCGCGGTGACCTCGCGGCCCTCGTTGAAGCGGACCGGGTCGTCGGCGAACAGGATCTCTCCGGGAATCACGCGGTCTCCCCCGTCAGACGATCGGGTCGTGGACGGTGACGAGCTTGGTGCCGTCCGGGAAGGTGGCCTCGACCTGCACGTCGTGGATCATCTCGGGGATGCCCTCCATGACGTCCTCGCGGGTGAGGATCTTCCGCCCGCTGGACATCAGTTCGGCGACGGTGCGGCCATCGCGGGCGCCTTCGAGGATGTGCGACGTGATGAGCGCGATCGCCTCGGGGTGGTTCAGCCGGAGCCCCCTGGCGCGGCGCCTCTCCGCGACGTCGGCCGCGACGTGGATCAGCAGCCTCTCTTGCTCGTGCGGCGTCAGTTGCACGTCCCACCTCACAGTCCTCGCGCCGGACCGTGCGGGGTCCGGGTGCCGCGGTCAGGCGGCCTGGGATAGGGCCAACACACCCACAGATCGCGCGGCCCCGGTCGTCCGGGACACGAAAACCCCTGGTGGCGTGGATCGGAAGGCTAGTTCGCCGGAGTTTCGACGACGTTAACCAGGACTTGATCGGCTCATGACCGTATACGGCGCCCGGACCCGTCGGCCGCTCGTGCCGCCCCTCCCGCGGGGCTACGGGCCGTCGGGCGCCCGGTGTTCGGCGACGGTCCCGAGGCGCCGCTCCTCGCGGGGGCCGGGCGCGGTGCCGCGGACGGGCGGGGCGGGGCGCGGGGCGGAGGGTGCCGCGGGGGCGGCCGGGCCGCCCGTCGGCTCCCGTTCCGGCGCCGGTGCGGGCTGTTCCGCGAGCCGTTCCAGGTCGGCGGCGGAGACCAGAGCGACGAGGGGTCTGCCGTGCCGTGTCACCACGACCCGCTCCCCCGCGTACACCACCCTGTTGATCAGGTCGGCGAGTTCAGCCCTGGCTTGCGTCACCGGAATCTCGTAGGCCATGCGCCCCACCATAGGGCTGCGAACAAAAGGGGCGTCCGGTCCGGCGGGCCGGGCGGCCCCGGCCTCGGGACGGCCCCGCCCGCACGCGGCGCCGACGCCCGACAGCCCCGCCCGCACGCGTCGGCGTCCAGGCCCGGCGCGCGGGCCGCCGGGGCCGCCCCTCGGAGTCACCCCGCGCCGCCGGGCACGCGGTTGACGGCCGCGGGGGCGCCCTGACGACCGGTCACCCGGTCGGCGTCCGGCGACGCGCCGGGGGCGACCGAACGGTGTACCACCAACCGGCGGAGGATCGGCACCTGTTCCAGTACCACCCGACTTGCGCGATTCCGCCGGTACTTGTGCGCGCACGGGCCCTGCGTCCCTGGTCCAGGGGTCGTCGGGCGCCTGGACGCGGTACGCGGGTGGCGTATGTCCACCCGATCGGGCCATCGGTGAGGAACGACACAAACCCTCTGTTCCATTGGGATTTTCAGACATCCGTGCGCCAAGATCCCTGTCTGACGACAAGACCCCGCCAAAGCGGCGGGGCGGTCCGGGCGGACGCCGAATCCTGCCGCCGTTCCGGACGACGGGTCGACAGGAGTGGATCGGCAGGAGTGGAGGACCCAAGCACGACGGGCCGCCGGAACGACCGTTCCGAGCAGTCCTTGGGGTGAAGCCGCGCGAGCGGCCGGGCAACTTCGCCAGCCCGAATCCGACAGGTCATCCTTCACAGGCGGCTGACGAAGGGTTGCGCATGACTGCGCTCGATCGTGTCCCGTCGCTGATGGTCAGGGCCGGTACGGCCTCGGCACTCACCATCGCCGCCGTGAGCGGGTCCCTCGTGGTCCCCGGTGCCGCCGCCCACGCGGCCGCGGCCACCAGCACCACGTCCGCCAAGGCGCTGAAGGTGGCCGCCTCCAAGAAGGGCGCCCCCTACCGCTACGGCGCCATAGGACCGCGTTCGTTCGACTGCTCGGGGCTCACCCAGTACTCGTACAAGAAGGCGGGCAAGAAGCTGCCGCGCACGGCGGCCCAGCAGTACAACAAGAGCCGTCACGTGTCGGCCGGCAGCCGCAAGGCCGGGGACCTGGTGTTCTTCCATTCCGGCAGCAGCGTCTACCACGTGGGCATCTACGCCGGGAAGGGCAAGCTCTGGCACGCGCCGAAGACCGGTGACGTGGTGCGTCTGCAGAAGATCTGGACCAAGAGCGTCTGGTACGGGCGCGTGAAGTGACCCGGCGGGCCGGGTGGCGGCGCGTCCTCGCGCCGCCACCCGGCCCGTACGCGCGCGTGCCGTCCCGTCCGCGGGACGGCGCGCGCCGACGCGTTCCCGGCCGCTTCCACGCCCCTGCGGGCCCCACGACGCCCCTGGCCCCGGCTCCGCCCCGCCGCCCCCGCGCGGCGCGTCAGGACGGCTCGTGCAGCCGCGCCCCCGTCATCGGCCGCGCCGGAACCGTCCACGGCAGCTCCACCAGGACCGTCTTGCCCCCCTCGCGCGTGGGCCTGACGCTCAGCCGGCCGCCGTTCTCCACGGTCAGCCAGCGGATGATGACCATGCCCCGGCCGTTGTCCTGCTGCACGGCGGCGGGCAGCCGCTTCGGGAACCGCGGGTGGCTGTCCGTGACGCCGATCCGCAGGTGCTCGTCGCGCTCCAGTTCCAGGTCCACCGTGAAGGTGGGCGACTGCCCCAGAGTGTGCTGTACCGCGTTGGTGGCCAGTTCCGAGACGATGAGCCGGACCGTGTCCGCGGTGTCGCTCTCGGCCGGCAGACCCCACTCCGCGAGTGTGGCCGCCGCGAAACGGCGGGCCGCGGAGACCGAAGCGGGATCGCTCGGCAGAGTGACGGAGGCTTCCAGGTGGTCTGCCATGGCGGTGTCGTCCCTTTCCCGCGGGACCGCAGCCCGACGTGAGGCGAGTGCTTCGAGTACGGTCCCGGACTGGTGCTTCGCCGTCAGACTGCCATTGCCACGACGGTCACGGGTGGCGATCCACCAAGATATGCATATATCTGTCGCTCGAAGCGGTGAACTCTGCGACGGCAGACCGTATTTGGGCATCCCGGACGGAGTAAGGAGCGGCTCATGGAGCACGGCCCAGCGGTACGGCGCCGGAAGCTGGGCGCCGAACTGCGCACGCTGCGCGTCCAGGCCGGTCTCACGAGCGGCGGGGCGGCGGCCCGTGTGGGCTGGCACCAGTCGAAGGTGAGCCGCATCGAGACGGGCGCGAGCGGCGTGAAGCCGCCGGACGTCGAGGCGTTGCTCGACGCCTACGAGGTGGACGACCAGCAGTTGCGGCGGGTGCTGATGATCCTCGCCGGCGCCGAGGACGCCCTCGGGCGCGACCACTGGTGGCATGCCTACCGCGGTGTACTGCCGCCCACGTACCGGGACTTCATCAGCCTGGAGTCGCAGGCGAGCGGCATGCGCACCCTGGAGACGCTGGTGGTCCCCGGCCTGCTCCAGACGCCGGAGTACGCCCGCGCGGTCACCCGGGCGGCGATGGAGGAGGCCGACGAGGCGCAGTTGGACACCCTGGTGAAGGTGCGGCTGGCCCGGCAGGTCGTGCTGAGCCCGGACCGCCCGTTCGAACTGAGCGCGGTGCTCGACGAGGCGGTGCTGCGGCGCGAGGTGGGCGGACCGGACGTGATGACGCGTCAGCTCAGGCGGCTCACGGCGGCGGCGCGGCTTCCCCAAGTCCGGCTCCAGGTACTGCCGTTCCGCGCCGGGGCGCACATCGGTATCACCGGCCCTTTCGTTATCTTCTCATTTTCGAGCACATCTGATCTGGATGTGGTTGTTCTCGACCACTTGACGAGTAGCCTCCACTTGGAACGGAAAGAAGACCTCCAGGCCTATTCGGAGGCCTTCACCACCCTTCAGGTCCACGCCCTCTCCCCGGAGGAGTCGTTGGACTACATCGCCGCGATAGCTGACGGCGCGTAAGGAGGCACCATGTCCGCAATGCCCCCGAACGTACCTTCCAGTACCGCTCTGCACGATGTGTCGTGGCTGCGCAGCAGTTACAGCACGGGAGCGAACAACTGCGTCGAGACGGCACGGCCGTTCACCGGTCCCTGCGCCGGCCTGCTCGCCGTACGCGACTCCAAGAACACCTCGGGTCCCGCGCTCCTCTTCACCCGCGCCAGCTGGTCGGGCTTCGTCACGTCGTTACGGTGAGGTCCGAACTGCCGTACGCGTGACGCACGTTCCGTCCGTCCGACCGACACCTTCCGTCCACCCGCGAGGCACGACCGTGTGACGCCGACTCATGGCCGCGTCTCGTCGATCACCCGTACAGCGCGTTCGATCTGCCCGGCGGAGAGATCCGCGCGGGCGGTCAGCCTCAGCCGCGAGACGCCGTCGGGCACGGACGGGGGCCGGAAACAGCCCACCGTCAGCCCGGCGGCCCGGCAGTCCCCGGCCCAGCCGAGGGCCTGCCCGGGGGAAGGCGCACGCACGGAGACGACCGCGGCGTCGGGACGCACCGCGTCCAGGCCCGCGGCCGTCAGCCTGTCGTGCAGCTCGCCCGCCACCTCCCGCACCCGCGCGGCCCTGCCGGGCTCGCGGCGCAGCACCCCCAGCGCGGCGAGGGCGGCGCCCGCCGCGGCGGGCGCGAGACCCGTGTCGAAGATGAACGTCCGTGCCGTGTTGACCAGATGGCCGATCACCGCGGCAGTGCCGAGGACGACCCCGCCCTGGCTGCCGAGCGACTTCGAGAGCGTCGCCGTCACCACGACGTCCGCCGCCCCGGCAAGTCCCGCCGCGTGCGCGGCGCCCCGGCCGCCGTCCCCGAGGACGCCGAGGCCGTGGGCGTCGTCCACGAGCAGTCCGGCGCCGAACTCCCGGCAGGCGGACGCGAGTCGGGGAAGGTCCGCCGCGTCCCCGTCGACCGAGAACACCGTGTCGGAGACCACCACCGCCGTACCGTCGTGCGTCCCCAGCGCCTTGCGCACCGCGCCCGGGTCCCTGTGGGCGACCACCTGCCGCGTGCCGCGCGCGAGCCGGCAACCGTCGATGAGCGAGGCGTGGTTGCCCGCGTCGGAGACGATCAGGGTGCCGTGCGGCGCGAGGGCGGTCACGGCCGCCAGGTTCGCCGCGTAGCCCGAGGACAGCACGAGGGCGGCCTCGAATCCGCAGAACTCCGCGAGGGCGGCCTCCAGTTCGGCGTGCAGCCGGGTCGTGCCGGTCACGAGGCGCGAACCGGTGGCGCCCGCTCCCCAGACCGCCGCCGCCTCGCCCGCCGCCCGGGTCACCTCGGGGTGCCGGGACAGGCCCAGGTAGTCGTTGCTCGCGAGGTCCAGGGCCGCCGTGTCCGCCTCGCGGGGGCGCAGGGTGCGCACGAGCCCCGCCCGGCGCCGCACCGCCGCCTGCTCGTCGATCCAGCCGAACGCCATTGCTCCTCCGCGTGTCCGTCCCGGTGACACCACCACACGCACCGTTGTGTGGTGACTCCCACACGGCGGACCGTACTCGTTGTGGACGTTCTCCTTGGCCGGGGGCGGTCGTTTGCGCCAGGATCGTCCCTCATGGACCTGCTGAACACGCTGGTGGACAAGGGGATCCGGCGACTGCCGACGACCCGCGAAGAAGCCCTGGCCGTACTGGCCACCTCCGACGACGACCTGCTCGACGTGGTGGCCGCCGCCGGCCGCGTGCGCCGTCACTGGTTCGGCCGCCGGGTGAAACTCAACTACCTCGTCAACCTCAAGTCCGGTCTGTGCCCCGAGGACTGCTCCTACTGCTCGCAGCGGCTGGGCTCCGGCGCGGACATCCTCAAGTACACCTGGCTGAAGCCGGACGACGCGTCCAGGGCCGCCGCCGCGGGCCTGGCCGGGGGCGCCAAGCGCGTCTGCCTGGTCGCCAGCGGTCGGGGGCCCACCGACCGGGACGTGGACCGGGTCTCGGACACCATCCGGGCCATCAAGGACGGCAACGAGGGCGTCGAGGTCTGCGCGTGCCTCGGGCTGCTCTCCGACGGCCAGGCCGAACGGCTGCGCGAGGCGGGCGCGGACGCCTACAACCACAACCTCAACACGTCCGAGGCGACGTACGGCGGCATCACCACCACCCACACGTACGCGGACCGCGTCGACACCGTGCGCAAGGCGCACGCGGCGGGTCTGTCGCCGTGCTCCGGGCTGATCGCCGGCATGGGCGAGAGCGACGAGGACCTCGTCGACGTGGTGCTCGCGCTGCGGGCCCTGGACCCCGACTCGGTTCCGGTCAACTTCCTCATCCCGTTCGAGGGAACGCCGCTCGCCAAGGAGTGGAACCTCACCCCGCAGCGCTGCCTGCGCATTCTCGCGATGGTGCGGTTCGTCTGCCCGGACGTGGAGGTGCGGATCGCCGGCGGACGCGAGGTGCACCTGCGCACCATGCAGCCGCTGGCCCTGCACCTGGCCAACTCCGTGTTCCTGGGCGACTACCTGACCAGCGAGGGCCAGGCGGGCCGGGCGGACCTGGAGATGATCGCGGACGCCGGCTTCGAGGTCGAGGGCGCGGACCGGGTGACGCTGCCCGCCCACCGGGCGGCCCCCGGGGCCAACGGCGGCTGCCACGGCGGAGAGCCGGACGGGGCAGTGTGCGCAACGGAGGCGTCGGCCTGCGGGACGGGGACGGCCGGGTGCGGTACCGGGGCCGCCGAGGGGGCGTCCGCGGAGGCAGCGGCGTCCGCAGAGGCGCCGCGCCCGGACCTCGTCGCGGTGCGCCGCCGGGGCGCCGGGACGGACGTCGCGCCCAATGCGTGAACCGAACGCCGTGCTGCAACTCCCGGACGCGGCGGCCGAGTCGTACCTGACCGAGCTGCTGGACCTCGACCGGCGGCACGTCTGGCACCCGTACGGCCCGATGCCCGGTCGCGCCGAACCGCTCGTCGTGGAGTCGGCGAGCGGGGTGCGGCTGCGGCTGGCCGGGACGGGGGCGCGGGCGGGGACCGAGCTGGTCGACGGCATGTCGTCGTGGTGGTCGGCCGTGCACGGCTACAACCACCCGGTGCTCAACGAGGCGGTCCGCGACCAGCTCGGGCGGATGAGCCACGTGATGTTCGGCGGGCTCACCCACGAGCCCGCCGTGCGGCTCGCGAAGCTCCTCGTCGACCTGACGCCCGCCGGCCTGGAGCACGTCTTCCTGTCCGACTCCGGGTCCGTGTCGGTCGAGGTGGCCGTCAAGATGTGCCTCCAGTACTGGCGTTCGCTGGGCCGGCCCGGGAAGCGGCGGCTGCTGACCTGGCGCGGCGGCTACCACGGGGACACCTGGCAGCCGATGTCGGTGTGCGACCCCGAGGGCGGGATGCACGACCTGTGGACCGGTCTGCTGCCGCGCCAGGTGTTCGCCCCCGCGCCGCCCGCCGCGTACGACGAGGGATACGCCGACCTGCTGCGGGAGTTGGTGGCCCGGCACGCGGGCGAGCTGGCCGCGGTGATCGTGGAACCGGTGGTGCAGGGCGCGGGCGGCATGCGCTTCCACTCCCCCGCGTACCTGCGGGTGCTGCGCGAGGCGTGCGACGAGCACGGCGTCCTGCTGGTGTTCGACGAGATCGCGACCGGTTTCGGGCGCACCGGCGAGCTGTTCGCGGCGGACCACGCGGCGGTGGCGCCCGACGTGATGTGCGTCGGCAAGGCGCTGACCGGCGGCTATCTGAGCATGGCGGCGACGCTGTGCACGGCCGGGGTGGCGGCCGGCATCTCGCGCGGCGAGGTGCCGGTGCTGGCGCACGGTCCGACGTTCATGGGCAACCCGCTGGCGGCGGCCGTCGCGTGCGCCTCGATCGGCCTGCTGCTCGAACGCGACTGGCGCGCGGAGGTCGCGGGCGTCGAGGCGGGGCTGCGCGAGGGCCTGGCTCCCGCCGCGGGTCTCGAAGGGGTGCTGGACGTCCGGGTGCTGGGTGCCGTCGGCGTCGTCCAGCTCGACCGCGAGGTGGACGTGGCGGCGGCGACCCGGGCCGCCGTGCGGGAGGGCGTGTGGCTGCGCCCGTTCCGCGACCTGGTCTACACGATGCCGCCCTACGTGACGCCGGCCGTGGACGTGGCCCGCATCGCGCGGGCGGTGTGCGCGGCGGCCCGCGCCGGGCGGGGCGGACCGGAGCCGGAACACGGGAAGGCGGAGGGGCAGTCATGCGGATCCTCATGATCACGGGCACGGGCACCGAGGTCGGCAAGACGGTGACGACCGCCGCCGTCGCCGCCTGCGCGCTGGCCGCGGGCCGTTCGGTGGCCGTACTGAAGGCCGCGCAGACAGGGGTCGCGCCCGGCGAGCACGGCGACGCGGCCGAGGCGGCCCGGCTCGCCGGCGCGGTGACCTCCGTCGAACTCGCCCGCTATCCCGAGCCGTTGGCGCCCGCGACGGCGGCACGCCGGTGCGGCCGGCCGCCGGTACGGCCCGCCGAGGTCGCCGAGGCCGCCGCCAAGCTGGCCACGGAGCACGACCTCGTCCTGGTGGAGGGCGCGGGCGGCCTGCTCGTGCGGTTCGACGAGGCGGGCGGGACGCTCGCGGACGCGGCGCGGCTGCTGGGAGCCCCGGTCCTGGTCGTCACGACGGCGGGCCTGGGCACCCTGAACACGACGGAGCTGACGGCACGTGAACTCGCCCGCCAGGGGCTGGACCTCGCCGGTCTGGTGATCGGGAGCTGGCCCGCCGCAGCCGGCCTCGCCGACCGCTGCAACCTGGCCGACCTGCCGGAGGTGGCCGGGGCACCGCTGCTCGGGGCGCTGCCGGCGGGTGCGGCGGCCCGTGCCCCGGGCGACTTCCGCGCGGCGGCGCCGCGATGGCTGGCGCCCGCGCTGGACGGGACGTGGGACGCGGCCGCGTTCGGGGCACGGGAGGGGGCGCAAACACGCCCTTCCTGAGCGCCGGTTGGCGTTCGGCCGGTCACCACGGGCCGGGTGCGCGGCAGTTGCCGCGTGCCCGGCCGTCGCTCACAGCCCCCACTGGCGCAGTTCGTCGGCGATGTCGTGCACGCTCGCCTCGCCGTCCTTCACCAGGCGGGCCAGGTCGCGGACCTGCTCGGGCGAGGTGACCACCTTCAGGCCGCTGGCGACGAGGTAGGCATAGGCCACCGCGGACGCGAAGAGCGCGTTGGACCGTTCCAACGCGGGGACGTGCAGCAGGAGTTGGAGCAGGGCGGCGGCCCTGTCGTGCGGGGTCTCGTACACGGGGACGCCGAATATGTCCGCCTGGTGGCGTGCGACCGCGGCCACCAGGGCGCCCCAGTCGGTGACTTGCGGGTCCCCCGGCGTCTTCTGCTCGGCGAGCATGAGGAGCCAGGCAAGGTCGATGCGCAGATCGCTCAAGGGTCAGGAACGACCTTCGCCGCGGTGCGGGCGCCGGATGTCGACGCGCCCCTCGCGGTCCGTGCCGAACTCGTCGGCGAACACGCTCTCGTACTGCTTCATGAAGTCGGCCGCCGCCTCCACGAAGGTGTGGCCCGCCTCTCCCGTGTCCTGTCGCACCAGTTCCTCGATGTAGCGGTTGACGCTCATGCCGCGCGCCAGGGCCCGTTCCCGGGCGGCGCGGGCGGTGCCCTCGTCCACGCGTACGTTCAACTGGGTCTTCGCCATACCTCGAAGCTAGCGCGACAGTGCTAGCACGACAAGGGGGTTCGGGCGGCGTCCCCTCCCCCGGGGCGTGTCCGGGGAGCGCGGGACTTCCGGGGGATGTCGGTCGCGGGGTCGGTCGCACTACCCTCGGCCCGGCCGGGGAATCCGGGACCGCACGAGCGAGGAGGCGACGTGTCCACACCTGCCGCGGACCACGAACCGGGCTCCGCACCGCCGCCGCCCGAGGCCCGCCCCGCGTCCGGCCGCGCGTCCGCCGAACACCCGACCGCCGCCCGCGCGCGCAGCCTCACCAAGGCCTACGGGTCGGGCGAGACGGCGGTCGTGGCCCTGGACGGTGTCGACGTGGACGTCCGGCGCGGCCGCTTCACCGCCGTGATGGGCCCGTCCGGCTCGGGCAAGTCCACGCTGATGCACTGCCTGGCCGGACTGGACACCGTCTCCGCCGGTCAGGTCTGGCTGGGCGGCACCGAGATCACCGGGCTCAAGGACCGCGAGCTGACCAGGCTGCGCCGCGACCGGGTCGGCTTCATGTTCCAGTCGTTCAATCTCATACCGACGCTCTCGGCGCTGGAGAACATCACGCTGCCGATGAGCATCGCCGGCAGGAGGCCGGACACCGAGTGGGTCGACCGGGTCGTGGACACCCTCGGCCTGCGGGACCGGCTGCGGCACCGGCCGGCGCAGCTCTCCGGCGGACAGCAGCAGCGCGTCGCGTGCGCGCGGGCGCTCGCCTCGCGCCCCGAGCTGATCTTCGCCGACGAGCCGACCGGCAACCTGGACTCGCGGGCCGGCCTCGAAGTCCTCGGGTTCCTGCGCGAGGCGGTCGACGAGCTGGGGCAGACGGTCGTGATGGTGACCCACGACCCCACGGCGGCCGCCCACTCCGACCTGGTGCTGTTCCTCGCGGACGGCCGGATCGTGGACGAGATGGAGCGTCCGAGCGCGGAGGGCGTGCTCGAACGCATGAAGCGCTTCGACGTCACGCGCGCACCGGACGGGGAGGCGCCGGCGCCCGCGGAGGACGCCGGGCGGTCCCTGGACGAGCGGCCCGCGGACGGGCGGTCCACCGACGGGCGGTCCACCGGCGAGTGACTCCGCGCCGCGTACGAGCGGCCCGAGGCCAGGCCGGGCCCGGCGTCGCGACCGGTTCGGTGCGGCCGGTCCGTGCCGCGGCCGGTCCGGATGATGGAATCCCGGGTCCGGCGGCCCGTCCGGGTGTTCGGATCACCCCATGAACGAGACAACTTCGCTCAGCGTCCGGGCGGCCCGGCCCGAGGACCTGGACCGCGTGCTGGCCTTCTGGAAGGAGGCCGCCGAGGGGACGAGCATCAGCGACGACCGCGCGGGCATCGAGCGCCTGCACGGCCGCGACCCGGAGGCGCTGCTCATCGCCGAGCGCGGCGGCGAGCTGGCGGGCACGGTCGTCGCCGGTTTCGACGGCTGGCGCTGCCATCTCTACCGGCTCGCGGTGCACCCCGGCCACCGGCGGCAGGGGGTCGCGACCGCGCTGCTCGCCGCGGCCGAGGAACGGTTCGTGCGGCTGGGCGGGCGGCGCGGCGACGCCATGGTGCTGACCGCGAACGAGACCGCCCACCATGCCTGGCGCTCGGCGGGGTACGCGCCCGAGGAGCGGTGGCGCCGCTGGGTGAAGCCCCTGGACCACTGAGGCCGGAGGCTCCGCGCGGGGAGCCTCCGTCCACAGCCCCCACCCGCCCCTTTGCCCGTCCTTTACCATGGAGGCCGGCCGGTCACCCGTACGTGCGTGGCCGGTCCTGCCCCGACCTCCTGAAAGGTGTGAGCGTCCGCCCATGGGCGAGCCTCCCCGTACCTGCCCCCGCACCGCGCGCGGCCGTCGACGCCGCGCGATCCTCCGCCCCCTGTCCGATCATGGGACGGAGGTGACCCGATGACCGAAGTGCTCCTCCTGCTCGTGGCGGTGGTGCTGTCGCTGGCCTGCGGCGCGTTCGTCGCGGCGGAGTTCTCGCTGACCACCGTCGAGCGCAGCGAACTCGAACGTGCCGTCGAGCGCGGCGAACGTGGCGCCGCCGGCGCCCTCAAGGCCGTACGGAACCTGACCTTCCAGCTCTCCGGCGCCCAGTTGGGGATCACGGTCACCAACCTTGTGGTCGGCATGCTCTCCGAGGCGTCGATCGCGAAACTGATCTCCGGCCCGCTGGAGTCGCTGGGCGTCCCCCGGTCCTCCGCGCCCACCATCGCCCTGGTCGTCGGCACCGCGCTGTCCACGGTGTTCCTGATGGTCGTCGGCGAACTCGTGCCGAAGAACTGGGCGATCTCCTCCCCGCTCGCCGTCGCCCGAAGGGTGGGCAACGCGCAGCGCTGGTTCAGCGCCGCGTTCCGCCCGTTCATCAGCCACCTGAACAACATGGCCAACCGCGTGGTGCGGCGCTTCGGCGTCGAGCCCGCCGAGGAGCTGGCCTCCGCGCGCGGCCCCCAGGAACTGGCGGCGCTCGCCCGGCACTCGGCGAAGGAGGGGGCCCTGGAGGCGGACACCGCCGAGCTGTTCGTGCGGACCCTGAACCTGGCCGACCTCAGCGCGGAGAACGTGATGACCCCGCGCGTCCAGGTCGTGGCCCTGGACGCCCTGGCGACCTGCGAGGACGTCGCGAACGCGACCCGCGCCACCGGTCTGTCCCGCTTCCCCGTCTACCGCGACACCCTCGACGCGGTCGTCGGCATCGCGCACATCAAGGACGTCCTCGCGCTGCCCGCCGAGCGGCGCCGCCGGGTGCGTGTCTCCGAGATCATGCGCGAGCCGCTGCTGGTGCCGGAGTCGCTGACCGTGGACCGGCTCCTGGACCGCCTCTCCGACAAGCGCACGATGGCCGTCGTCATCGACGAGTACGGGGGCACCGCGGGCGTCGCCACGCTGGAGGACATCGTCGAGGAGGTCGTCGGCGAGGTCCGCGACGAGCACGACCCGCACGAGACGCCCGACATCGCCCCCGCGGGCGCCGACGAGGAGGGCCGCGCCCTGTACTCGGCCGACGGCGCCGCCCGTACGGACCAGCTCGCCCGCGTCGGACTGCGCCCGCCGGACGGCCCCTACGAGACCCTGGCCGGCTTCGTCGCCGCCGAGCTGGGCCGCATCCCCGCCGTCGGGGACACCCTGGAGTGCGCGGGCTGGCGGCTCGACGTCGTCGACGCCGCCGGGCACCGGGCTGCCCGCGTGCTGATGCACGCGCCGGTCGACCAGGCGACGCCCGGGGCGGAAGAGACCACCAGGGCGGACCGCCGCCGGCAGGAGGACGCCCGATGACCGCCGTACAGCTGCTGATCGGCCTGGCGACCCTGGTCGCCAACGCCTTCTTCGTGGGCGGCGAGTTCGCACTGGTCTCGGTGCGCCGCAGCCAGGTCGAGGGCCTGGCCGAGGAGGGCGACCGCCGCGCGCAGAGCGTGCTGTGGGGCCTCAAGCACGTGTCCGCGCTGCTGGCCGCGGCCCAGCTCGGCATCACGCTGTGCACGCTGGTGCTGGGCATCGTCGCCGAACCGGCGATCGCGCACCTGCTGGAGCCGGTGTTCCACGCGGTGGGCGTGCCCGCGGGCGCCGGGCACGCGGTGTCGTTCGTGATCGCGCTGGCCGTGGCCACGTATCTGCACATGCTGCTCGGCGAGATGGTGCCGAAGAACCTGGTGCTGGCCGAGCCCGTGCGCAGCGCCCTGGCCCTGGGACCGCCGCTGGTGACGCTCGCGCGCGGTCTGCGCCCGGTGATCTTCACGATCAACGCCATCGCCAACGGTCTGCTGAGACTGCTGCGGGTCGACGTGAAGGACGAGGTCGCCGCCACGTTCTCGGACGACGAACTGGCCCGCATGGTGACGGACTCCGGCGAGGCCGGTCTGATCGACGACCGGGCGCGGGAGCGCCTGCGGGACGCCCTGGAGCTGGGCCGGCGGCCCGTGCGCGACGTCGTGCTGCCGGTCGAGCGCGTCGTCCACGCGCGCGTGGGCGTCACCCCGGAGCAGTTGGAGCGCCTGTCGGCGGAGTCGGGCTTCTCCCGCTTCCCGGTGGTCGACGACAACCGGCGGATCACCGGCTACCTGCACGTGAAGGACGCCCTGGACGCCTCGCCGCGGGACCTCCCGTTCCGGATCCAGGACATGCGGTCCATCGCGCGCGTACGGGAGAACACGCCGCTGGACGACGTGCTCACCGCGATGCGCGGCAGCCGTACGCACCTGGCGGCGGTGCTCGGCTCGGACGGCCGGCTCGCGGGCATGGTGACCATGGAGGACGTCCTGCGGGAGCTGTTCGGGCAGAAGGCCTGACCGCCCCGCGCACCCGGCGGGCCGCCCGGACACGACGTCCGGACGGCCCGCCGCCGCATGCCCCGCCGGGGCCCCCAGGCCGACCGACCCACCGGTACGGACGCGGGATACCATCGCTCACGCCATGCAGACGAACCCCACCCACACCAGCCTTGTCGCGGTCGGCGACTCCTTCACCGAGGGCATGTCGGACCTGCTGCCCGACGGCTCCTACCGGGGCTGGGCCGACCTCCTCGCGGCCCGGATGGCCGCGCGGACGCCCGGCTTCCGGTACGCCAACCTCGCGGTGCGCGGCAAGCTCATCCAGCAGATCGTCGACGAACAGGTCGGCATCGCGGCGGAGATGCGCGCCGACGTGGTCACGCTGGTCGGCGGCCTCAACGACACCCTGCGCCCCAAGTGCGACATGGTGCGGGTGCGCGACCTGCTGACGGAGGCGGTGGAGCGGCTCGCGCCGTCCTGCAAGCAACTGGTACTGATGCACAGCCCGGGACGCAACGGCCCGGTCCTCGAACGCTTCCGCCCGCGCATGGAGGAGCTGTTCGGCGTCGTCGACGAGCTCGCCGCGCGGCACGACGCCCTGGTGGTCGACCTGTACGGGGCGCCCTCCCTCGCGGACCCGCGGATGTGGGACGTGGACCGGCTGCACCTGACGGCCGAGGGCCACCGCCGGGTCGCCGAGGCAGTCTGGCAGTCGCTGGGCCACCCCGCCGAGGACGCGCTGTGGCGCGACCCCATGGCGCCGACCGTCCCGCCGCGCTGGCTCACCCGGCGCGTGGCGGATGCCCGCTTCGCCCGGCAGCACCTGCTGCCGTGGATAGGGCGGCGTCTCACCGGCCGCTCGTCGGGCGACGGCCGCCCGGCCAAGCGCCCAGACCTGCTGCCGTACGAGGAGCGGGGCACCGCCGGTCCGCTCCCCTAGGTCCGCCGGGTCCGCCGGGTCCCCGCGACCGCGGCCGGCCCCGCGGGGCCGGCCTTGTAGGTTCCTCCGAACCACCCGCGGCTCTGGCCTGCACGAATCGCCAGTAAACTCTGTCCACTGTTCTACGGGAGAGCGCTACGCCCCTGGTCAGGGCAGCTATCGGCTATCTCCGTGTAGATCATTTCTCACATTTCCTCACTCCGGGGTGTTGGATCACCACCGTGGAACGCGTCCCAAGCGGCAGCCGCAGCCCGCATGTCCTCGGCGGCGACGTGGACATACTTCCGCTTCGTGAAACTCGCGTTCGTGTGCCCGGCCCACGCGGCAAGCACGACATCCGGGACGCCGTTGATCGCGAGGTACGACAGGCACGAGTGGCGGGCGTCGTACAGGCGCACCTGCCGTAGCCCCAGGCGCCGCATCGTCCGGTAGACGTGCTCGCGGAGCTGTCGCGTGTTCAGGGCTACGCCCAGCTCGTCAACCAGCACGTAACCGGTGTCGGTGTACCCCTCCCCCGCGGCGAGACGTTCCCGGGCCTGCTGCGCCCGGAACCGCCGGAGCGCCTCCCATGGCCATTGCGGCAGCGGCAGCACGCGTTCACCGGCCGCGGTCTTGGTGTCCTTCTCCAGCACCCGCACGTTCCCGACCATGGTCCGGGTGTTCACGATCTCCAGCGTGCCGAGCTGCAAGTCGACGTCCGTCCATCGCTGCCCGCAGACCTCGGCCGGCCGGAGCCCCATCAGGGACAGGAGCATGGGGGCGTGGAGGCGGTCCTCCTGAATGCCCTTGATGAAGGTCTGCACCTCCTGGACAGACCAGGGCTTGGGGCGGGAGCGCTCCCGCTTGTCGACCTTCTTGTCAGCGAGCGAGATCCGCACGTACTGGGCGGGGCTGACGGCGATCAGCTTCCGGGTGACCGCCCGCCCGAGAGCTTCACGGAGCCGGGTGAGCACACCCTCGACAGTCGACACGGCAAGGCGGGTTCCGGGCTGCCCGCCCATGCGGCGCCCCTTCGCGATCAGCTCGTCGATGAACTCCTGTACCTGGTCTTCGCTGAGTTCCTGAAGCCGCACGTGCCCGAGCCGGTCGTAGACGCTCGCCAGCGTCAGCCTGTACGCGCGAATCGTCGTGGGCTCGACGTCCCGTTCCTTGTACTTCAGCCACTGGTCGAGCCATTCCCGCAGCGTGATCTTGCTTGGGGCGATCAGCGTCCCGGCAGTCCTCTGCGCGATGATCCGTGAACGCTCGTTCTTGGCCTCGGTCTTGGTGTCGCGAGTGATGGTGATCTGCACCCGCTTGCCGTTCTCGTCGCGGCCGGCGTCGACAACCGTGCGGTATCGCACCGCCCCGTTCTGCAGAACGATCCGCTTCGGCTCAGCCATCGCTACCGTCCTTCTCATCAACCCCCAGAAGCCGGTTCAGCATGACATCGGGGTCGATGTCCTCCCCGGTCTGCTCCTTGTAGCGCTTCCGAATCTCGTCCATGGCCTTCCGGCCCCCCTCCGTGGGAGCGGCCGGCGCAGCAGCAGCAGCAAGAGCGCTGTACCGCACGTGCTCCGACAGCCACTGCGGAGCTCCGAACAACCGGTGTTCGACAAGTTCGGTCTTCTCCCTGCCGGGCGTGACGGTGAGCGGCAGCCGACCAATCCCCCATTCCCACGCGGCAAGCGCGTCCACCTCTCCCCCTCCCGTCACCTCAACCCGGTTTTCGGCGCGGTCGGTGAGCGGCAGCAGCAAGGCGGTGGGACTGACACCGAAGGCAACTGCGAGCGCCGCCAACTCGTCGACCGTGACGACGCGCTCGCCCTTCTCCATGCGGGTGATGCCGGAAGCCGGAACGTTGCGACCAGCCCGCTCAAGAACGCTGGACAACTGCCGAGTCGTCAGCCCTCGGCGCTCGCGGAGGCGCGCGATGTTCGCCGCAACGGTCTTACCAGTGGGTCCTACCTCGATGGCGCGTCGTCCGCGCTGCTGGTCTGCCATAGGGAGCAGGTTAAGCAACAGACCTGACCTTGTTGCGCAACCGGTCCCCGGTGCTAGAGTCTCCATAGGTGCATTGTAGGAACAGATGATGCACTTTAGCAACGCATGAGTCTGGAAGGAGAACCGCGGTGAGGGAAGAGTTCCTGTCGCCGAAGCAGGTCGCGACCGAATATCCCGTGCTCGGTGGATCGTCCGCCCTGGCCGAACGGCGCTGGCGCGGCGAGGGTCCTGCGTACATCAAGACGGGCCGGGGGCGCGGTGGCCGCGTCTTCTATCGGCGCAGCGCAATCGAGGAGTTCCTGACCGAGTGCACCGTCACTCCGGGGAGGGCGGCGTGAAGACCCAGCCCACACTTGCTGACGTTCGCAAATGGCCCGCCACCGTCAGCGTCTCGGACGCAGCTCGCGCCATCGGATGCAGCCGCAGCCACCTGTACGAGCGGGTCAAGACCGGCGACAGCCCCGTGAAGACCATCGGCGTCGGCACCCGCCACGTCGTCATCACAGCAGACCTGATCCGGCTGCTCTCCGGGGAGGTCAAGGAAGCCGCATGACCCTGAACAGCAACGATCCCCGAGAGGCCCTAACTCCCGGGGATCGCGAAGACCAGGCGGCAGACGGCAGCAGGTCTGCTGTCACCGTAGCGCAGCCCACTGACTTCCCGCGAGGAAGCCTGTCGGCCCGCCCTCTGGTCCTGATCACCCGGGGACGCGTCGAGTACACGGCGAAGTGCCCCGGGTGCGACAACTGGCACCGGCACCGCCACCTCGGCGACGTCCGCGGCCCGTGTGGCACCACCTACGAACTCCAGCCGCGAAGGGGGCGGTCACGTGGGTAGCAGCCTGCGCCGCCAGCTGCGGGAGGCGCTGCCCTCGGGCATCAAGGGACTGCAGCGCGCCGTCGCGCTGGAGATCGCCGACGATGCCCGGTACGACGACGACTGGAACTACAGCCCCGAGTTGGGCCGCCGCAGCCGTGTGCGTCTCGCCGACCTGGTTCGGTGGACGGCCGCGAAGGACGAGTTGAGCGTGCGGGAGATGCTGCGCCGCTTGTCGCTGGCCGGCTGGGAGTTCCGGCTCCCGATCGGCAAGGACAAGAACGGCAACCTGATGTACGCGGTTCCAGGCAAGGCGATGACGTTCCGCGTGCCCGACTTTGAAGGCCCAACCACCGTTGGCCCTCACGTCGAGACGGAGACCGAAGGCCCAACCACCGTTGGGGGTAGGGCCAACCACCGTTGGGCCATGGCCCAACCACCGTTGGGGGTAGGGCCAACCGTGGTTGGTGCAGGGCCAACCACCGTTGGGCCCCCATCTCCTATCTCTTCTATCTCTTCTCAAGAATCCCCCTCCTCCCCCCAGGGAGGCGGAGGCGGAGACTCCCATTCACAAGAACAAGACCCGAACCACACCCGTGCTGCCGCCTTCGTCGACAAGCTCGACTACCGGGGCAAGGCGCCCGGAAAGAAGCAGCGGCAGCAGCTCGTGGAACGCACCGCCGCAGCCCTCGCTGATGGCTGGTCGGACAACGGCCTTATGCGCTACCTCGACATCAGCGACGACCCCAGCGTCCGGACGGCGGTCGGCCTGTACCTCCACCGGCTCGACCCTGAACACCTCCCCGAAGCTGGACAGGCTCAGGCTGCCGCCGTAGGGCTGCCGCCGCACTGCGGCCACCCCGACTGCGACCCCGCCAGCCGGCGCCGCGAAACCGAAGACGCCAACGGACTCCGAAGCCTCCACCCCTGCCCCGACTGCCACCCCTCCTGCGTCCCCAGTGACCGGTCGCGGGCGGAACCAGTCCTGCCCGGCGACAAGAACTTCTACGGCTGGATGCAGCTCGCAGAGCAGTTCTCAGAACCCCAGCCGCAGATCGCAGCCAACGGCTACCAGCCCTACCGCAACCCCACCGACCAATCCGTCTACGACGAGCCCTTCTAGGAGCACTGGTGACATCTCACGTGGAACAGACCGTGCAGGCGCGTATCGCTGCGGCACGGACAAAGGCGCAGCAACGGCAGGAGGAGCGTGCCGAGTTCGCGGAGCGGCGGGCTGCGGGTCTCGTCGTGCGGAAGCGGCAGAAGCTCGCCCGCCGGTGTGCGGTCTGCGACCGGCCGTTGAAGGGCGGGAAGGGGCGGTCGTGCGTCGCCGGGTGCGGGCAGTACCTGTGCCGGGCGCCCCGCCGGCCGCAGTGCTCCGACGTTCACGCCGGGCAGTGCACCGGTTCGGAGGTGGCGGCATGACGGCCCACAAGAACACGCGGGACCTTGCGGCGGCGCTGCAGTCGCACGCGGAGCGGACGGGCATAAACAGTTCAGCGGTGCGTGGTGCGGACTGGCGTCTCGCCACGGTCTCCGCCGTCAACACGGACGGCACGGTCACCGCGGACGGCATCAAGGTCCGCCGGCTGGAGTCGTACCCTTTCCCGTTCGTCGGCGACGTCATCGTCATCTCCCAGGCATCCTCCAGGAACTGGGTCACCCCGGGTCGGCTGTCCGGCGGCGACGCGTTCACTGACTTCACGCCGGCCGTGGGCGGCGCCCCGGGCACCGTGTGGTCTGTGCGTACCGGCTGGTACTTCCGGATAGGCCCCCTGGTTTTCGCCTGCGCCTACCTCGGGATCACCTCCGTCGGCACCGGCGGCACCAACATCGTCACCGTCGACATGCCGACGGACGTGTACCGCGGCACCCGGCAAGTCCTCCCCATGCACACCGAGTCGACCGGGCCGAACGGCTCCCACGTTGGCGACGGGCAGGCCGTCTTCTTCACCTCCGGATCGGGCCCGACGTCTGACCGGCTGCGCACGTCGTCGAACGACGGCACCAACCGGGACAGCAACATGACGGCCGCGGACCTGATCGGCGGCACGATCACCATTCAGGGCTGGTACCGCGCGTCATGACCGAGTCCGAGGTACTCCGCACGGCTGCGCTGGTCGTGGCGGCCCAGCTCCGGGGCGACGACATGGGGGTGCAACTCCTCCTCGGGACCCTGCATGCGGACCACGTTCGGATCGTCGCCGTTGCCGCGGTGTCCGCGTTCGCCGAACTCCTCGTCGAGTTCCTGCCCCCTGATGCCGTCGCCCGCGCCATCGACGAAGCCCAGCAACTCGCCCAACAGGCAGCCACCGAAGGGAACTGACCATGACCACGCCCGCCAGCGCCGCTCAGGCCATGCTCGACCACCACGCCAGCAAGATCGAGATCGTGCACGCGAAGACCGCGCAGGCCATCAACCGGGTACGCGCACACCGCGGCCTCAGCCAGCAGGCCCGCGATGGCCGCATCGCCCGCATCCACCGCGAGGCGCAGGCCGAACTGGAGGAGCTGAGCGTCAGCGGCAAGCAGGCCCTCGACACCTACGGGCAGCGCCTCATCGACCGCGCCCTCGGCAACCGCAGCAGCGACCCCCAGACCGTCATGGCCATGCGCCAGGCCAACCAGCTGGCCGCCAGCCTCAACGACCCCAGCATCGCCATGGAGACGCTCCGCGGCGCCCAGCAGGACGGCGACACCCAGTACGCCAAGGCCATCGCTGCCCGCGCCTTCTCCAACGGCTGGACCGACGTCGTCAACCAGTGGAACCACGACGGCAGCAACGACGCCTCCATGCGCCTGATCAACGAGTACCGGGAACTCCCGCAGCTCGACCCGGTGATCTGGAACGCGCACCACTTCCTGGCCCCGCCCAAGGAGTTGGAGCACATGAAGACCCACGAGATCAGCCGCGCCGCTGAGACCGACTACAGCGACGGTGGTGAAGCGGCGTGATCAGCTTCGACCACGACACCGGGAAGGCGCAGGCCGCGGTCACGGCCGCGCGCCGCCGCGGGCTGGGCGTGCCCGAGGAGATCGACCACGTCGCCGGCATGCACCAGGTCGCGGTCGACGCAGCCCACATGGCGCCGCCCGAGCGGCCCACCCGCGACGACGTGCCCGCCACCCCCGAGGAACTGCAGGCCCTCATCACGGAGCGGGCCCACGCACACCGGATCGCCCTCGCACACCAGGCGGTCGGCGCCGACTTCCTCGAACCGATCGCCCGCCGCTACAACCAGCTCGTCGCCGCGCAGGCTCCCGGCTGGATCCGCGCACTGCAGCCCGAGTTCAACGGGCTCGTCAAGCAGCTGCGCGCCCAGGCGAAGAAGCTCCCCGCCAACCTCGACAAGACGTGGCTCGACTGGAACGACCCGGCTGTCACCGGGCCGTGGGAGAAGGCCGAAGGCATCGCTTTCCAGCTCGACCAGATCGTCAGCGACCGCAAGGTGATGGCGCGAGCAGCGGACCTGCAGGGCGAAGGCGGGCGCGACAGTGACCTGTACGCGGTCGCACGGCTGCCCGTGCCGACCGAGCAGGGTGTCGTCGACCACGTGATGCGGAACCACATCTCACCCGAGATCCAGCAGTGGCGGGAGCTGAGGCACCAGCCTGTCTCCCGCTGGCTGCAGCTGGCCCGCTCGCAGCACCTCACCATCGAGCTGGCCACACCCGACGAGGTGAGGGCACGAGCGGCAGTACGCGACCTGTGGGTCGAGGCCATCGCAGAGCGCGGTGTCGCACCGGAACCGTCAGCACGCAGCCGCAAGGCCATCGCAACGGCACTGCGAGGCTGACCCGATGAGCAGGCGTCAAGGGCATCGCGCGAGTCGGCTACCAGCTCGACGCGAACCTATGGCTGACGAGCAGTTCCATCCCTCCAGGGGCGACTGCAAGCGCTCAGCCAGCGCCACCCCGCGGTCCGGTCGGCGGAGTGAGGCCGGCCGGACCGCACCCAAACAACATCAAACCGGGTCAAGATCACCAGGGGGGTTACCCCATGATCATGACCCTTTGGGGATCGAAGACGTATAGCACCTGACATCACCCCCGGGTTTCCAAGGCGCTGACCTGCGGAAACCCCGGATAGGGCCAGGCACCCCGGAGGAGGCGTGCGTCTCGAATGGGCATCACCGCAGGTCAGCGACCTGTAGCCGTAACACCCCAGCCACGAGTGCCGAAACCCCCAGACCCGTACACGAGGTCAGCAGCTATACGTCTTCGATCCCAAAAGGATCATGATCAAGGATCTCCCCCCAGGGTGGATCATCCGGATAAGGAGGGATTCCATGTCGAACAACTGGCACACGAGCACCAGGCGGAGCCGGCTCCCGCGTGACTGGGAGAAGCGACGCAAGGAGGTACTGCAGCTCCAGCCGATTTGCATGATCTGCGGAGTGCGTGAGTCGACGGTGGTCGACCACATCCTGCCGATGACGGACAACCACGAGATCGAGGCACTTCAGGGCTGCTGCGAGCCGTGTCATCGGCAGAAGACCGCTCAGGAGGCTGCCGCGTTCCGTGCGGCGTCTCGTGGCCCTGGTCGCGAGCGTCCTCCCGAGCGTCATCCGGGTCTGTTCTGACCCTCGCTGAGTGACTGCTCGTCACTCGTCTCTGCCTCATGTAAGCCCGCGCCGGACGAACCCTGAGGAGGGGTTGGCGCGTGCCTGCAATCTCTGTCGGCTCAGTCGAAGTCGACGTTCTTCCCAACGCGACCGGTGTTCGTGCCCGGTTGCAGCAGCAGCTGCTTCCTGCTGCTCACTCCGTAGGTGACGAGGTTGGCCGTGTCATCGGCCGTTACGTGACGTCGCAGATCGCGAACGCGGTCGCCCAGGGTGTGACGACTGGTGGGCGTCAGGCTCAGGCCGGCGCCGCCCGTCAGGGGCAGTCGACCGGGTCCACGTTCGCGAGGGCCTTCAAGACGCGCATCGAGGCCGCGTTGGCGGACATGCCGGAAGTCCGGCTGAACGCGAACTCGTCGGACGCGGAGCGCGAGCTGTACAACATCCGCGCCCAGCTGACGGCGTTGCGGGATGTGCGGATCGGTATCGACGTGTCGTCCGGTGACGCGCGGGCGGCCCTGGAGGCGCTGCAGGAGCGTCTTACCCGCTTGTCGGCGGAGTCGGCGGATGTGGCGCTGCGGGTCGACGCGGGGGCCGCGGAAGCCCAGTTGGCGGCGTTCCAGGCGGAGGTGAACCGCCTCGACGGGCAGCACGTCGATGTCGACGTCGACGCGGACACCGGGGCGGCGACGGCTTCGCTGATGAGTTTCCGTTCGGCGGCCGGGCTGCTCGGCCCGGCTGTGGTGCCGGTGGTCGCGGTCATCGCTGCGGGGTTGGGGTCGATTGCCGCGGCGGGTACGGCCGCGGCGGCGGGCGTGGGTGCGGTCGGCCTGGTCGCGGTGCCCGCTATCAAGCAGATCGGGACGGTGCTGCAGGCGCAGAAGGCGGCGCAGGATGCGGCGTCGCAGTCGACGAGCAACGGGGCGCAGGTCGCCGCGCAGGCGGCGTCCCGGGCGTCTCAACTCGCGGCCGCACAGCAGGCGGTGGCGACGGCGGAGCGCAACGGGGCCCGGCAGATAGCGCAGGCGCAGGCCGCGGTGAAGCAGGCACGCGACAACGCGGCGCAGGCGGCCGTACAGGCGGCGCAGAGAAGCCAGCAGGCCGCCCGTGCCGTCGCGGACGCGGAAGACGCTCTCGCGGACGCACAGAAGTCCGCACGGCAGGCTCAGTTGGACCTGACGGCGGCCCGTAAGCAGGCGACGCAGGAACTGCAGGATCTCAACGACCAGTTGGCGGACTCGGTCCTGTCGCAGCGCGACGCGGAGATCAGCCTGAAGGAGGCGACCGCGGAACGCAACGCGGTCATGAAGGACAGCAAGTCGTCGGCCCTCGACCGGCAGAAGGCCCTGCTCCAGTACGACCAGGCGGTGCAGCGGCTGAAGGAGCAGACGACTGCAACGGCCCGCCTGAAGACGGAGACGGCGGACGCGAACAAGGCCGGCGTCGAGGGCACCAGCACGTACAAGAATGCCCAGCAGCAGTTGGCGCAGGCGCAGGGTCAGGTCGCGGACCGGACGCAGGCGTTGAAGGACGCGCAGGCGGACCAGGCGCGCACGGCGACGCAGAACGCCCAGCAGCTGGCGGAGGCGCAGCAGCGCATCGCGGACGCTCAGTCGAATGTGGCGCAGGCGCAGCAGTCGGCGGCGGACTCGGCGGCGTCCGCGCAACGGCAGCTGCAGCAGGCGCAGCAGCAGACCGTGACGAGCACCGACTCGGCGGCGCAGGCGCAGGCGAAGTACCAGGCGGAGTTGGCGAAGCTGTCGCCGGCGGCGCGCACGACGATGGGCGCGTACCTCGACCTGCGGGACGCGTTCAACGGGTGGTCGAAGGCCCTGCAGCCGCAGGTGATGCCGATCTTCACTCGGGCCCTGGTGGGGATGCGGAAGGCTCTGCCGTCGCTGACACCGTTGGTGAGGGGTGCGGCGGACGCGATCGGCAAGCTGCAGGACAAGGCGTCCGCCGGACTCAAAAAGCCCTGGTGGAAGGACTTCAAGCGGGACCTGCAGAAGTCCGTGAAGCCGGCGATCCTTGGTCTGGGGGTGGCGTTCGGGAACGTCTTCAAGGGGATCGTCGGCCTGATCGGCGCGTTCCTCCCGCACATGGGCGACATCTCCGACTCGCTGGGCGGGATCACGAAGGGGTTCGCCGACTGGGGCACGAACCTGAAGGGGTCCCCCGAGTTCGAGCGGTTCCTCAGCTTCGCCTCCGACAAGGCGCCGCTCGTGAAGCAGCTGCTGAAGAACATCGCTGATGCTGTGCTGAGTATCGGGGAGGCGACGGCGCCGATCTCCGGCCCGCTGCTGCAGTTCCTGGCTGGCCTGTTCAAGGGCATCAGCCTGGTCGCGGACAAGGCCCCGTTCCTGGTGCAGGGCATCTACGCGTTGATTGTGGCGACGAAGTTGTGGGCGCTCGCACAGTGGCTGTGGAACGCGGCATTGGACGCGTCCGGTATCCCGCTGCTGATCGCGGGGATCGCGCTGCTCGTCCTCGGGGTCATCTACGCGTACAAGCACTTCACGTGGTTCCGGACGGCTGTGCTGGCCGTGTGGGATGCGCTGAAGACGGCGTTCACGGCGATCGGGGACGCTTTCACCTGGCTGTGGCGGACCATCATCAAGCCCTACGTCACGTTCATGATCGCGTACTGGAAGATGGTCGGGAACGCGGCACTGTGGCTGTGGAACAACGCGATCAAGCCCGCGTTCAACTTCATCGCTGCCGCCGCGAAGATCCTCGCGACGATCGTGGTCGTGGTGCTGGTCGCCCCGCTCGTCGCCGGGTTCAGGCTGCTCGCGGCCGTCGGGACGTGGCTGTGGGCGAACGCGCTGAAGCCCGCGTTCCAGGCGATCGGCGACCTTGCGCAATGGCTGTGGGCGCACGCCTTCAAGCCCGCGCTGCAGCAGATCGGCGACAAGGCGAAGTGGCTGTACCGCAACGCCATCAAGCCGGCGTGGGACGGCATCACGGGCGCGGCCAAGGGGATGTGGGACAACGTCCTGCGCCCGGTGTTCAAGGCGTTCGTCGACGGGATGAAGAACCTCGGCGACTGGGCGAAGTGGCTGTGGAAGAACGCCATCAAGCCCGCCTGGGACAGCATCAAGTCGGGGATCTCGACCGTCTACGACCACAGCATCAAGCCTGTGATCAACGCGTTCAAGACGATCGTCGGGAGTCTCGGCAAGGCGTTCTCGGATGCGGTCTCCGCGATCAAGCGGCAGTGGGACAAGATCAAGGCGATCTCAAAGGCGCCCATCAGCTTCGTCGTCAACACGGTCTACAACAAGGGCCTGGTCGGCGTCTGGAACAAGGTCGCCTCCGCGTTCGGCGCGCCGAAGCTCAGCAAGTTCTCCTTCGCCCAGGGCGGTGTGATGCCCGGGTACACGCCGGGCCGTGACGTGCACAAGTTCATGTCGCCGACTGGCGGCCGGCTGGAGCTGTCCGGCGGGGAGTCCATCTTCCGGCCGGAGTTCACCCGCGCGGTCGGGGCGGGCTTCGTCGGGTCGATGAACAGCCTCGCGAAGTCCAAGGGGGCGCAGGGGGTGAAGGCGGCCCTGGCGCCTCTCCTCGGCGGCAGCGCGCCCGTGCCTACGGACCGCACGCTGAAGTACGCGGACGGCGGCATCTTCGGATGGATCAAGTCCGCCGGGTCGGCACTGAAGGGCGCAGGGTCCGCGGCGTGGAACAAGGTGAAGGAGGGTGCCGGCTGGTTGAAGGACACCATGGCGGCATCCGCGAGGGCGGGCGTCAACAAGGTCGTCAACCCGCTGCTCGCCGGGTTCCCGGGCATGGACACCGCGTTGGGGAAGATGCTTCGCAAGGTCCCGGCGAAGATGGTCGACACCCTGTTCGGCTACAGCAAGAAGGCCGATGACAAGGGTGCGGGCGGACTCGGCGGCCCGCGGATCCAGGCGGGGTTGAAGTGGGCGCGGACGCAGGCAGGCCTCCCGTACCAGTGGGCGGGCAACGGCAACCCCAGCTGGGACTGCTCAGGGTTCATGAGCGCCATCGAGTCCGTGATCAGGGGTGAGAAGCCGCACCGCAGGTGGGCCACGGGTGCGTTCTCCGGGAAGACGGCGCCTCCCGGGTGGGTGCTGCACGGGGCGTCGCCGTTCCGCATCGGGATCACGAACGCCGGGGTTGGGCACACCGCGGGAACGATCGGCGGCGTGAACGTCGAGTCGAGGGGCGGGGCCGGCGTCATCGTCGGGAAGTCAGCCCGCGGCTACAACGACAGCCTGTTCCGGTCCTGGTACGGGTTCAAGCCGGGAACCTACGACGATGGCGGCTACATCCCGCCCGGCATGAACCTGGTCTACAACGGCACGGGGAAGCCGGAGCCGGTGTTCACGGCCCGCCAGTTCGATGCGCTCGCGGCTGGCGGTGCCCGGCAGCAGCAGCCGGTTGTCGTCGAGCTGCACGCGAAGGAAGACGGGTTCGGGAAGCTCATCGACGTGCGGGTACAGGAGCACGACAGGGCCCTGATCTCCGTCCTCTCGGCAAGCTGATACCGGCACAAACCATGCCTGCTCAAGCGCTGCTCAGGGTGGCGTTTCCGCAGGTCGCGTCTGCTCACGGTGCTGCTCACGGCCTGCGCAAGCCTGGCCGTGAGCAGCGCTTGAGCAGGCGCTTGAGCAGCGGCGACCTGGGGTTTTGTCGGCGTGAGCAGCGCGACCCGAGGGTGGATAGCCACCGGATTGCCCCGTCTTGCGGGGCGGATAGTTGATCTCTGAGGGTGGATGGAAGCCGGATACCAGCCACTCGACGAGACGGGGCAATCCGGGCAGCATCCACCCGACAAGACGGGGCAAATTGGGTGGACGGTACCCCGGACGCTCGCCCGAAAGATCCCAAATGCCCCGGACAGTACCCCGGGTCAAATGATCTTAGGGGGTGGACGCGACCCGGGTCACGTCCGGGGGGCAAGATCAAATGACCCGGGGTACTGTCCGGGGCGAACCAGGATGAATCGGAACGGCGTCCGGGGTATCAGCGGACTCGCCGCACCGCCCCAGAGGGCTTGGATGTTATACAAGCCCTCGCTTTGGCGGTGCCGCCAATGCGATCACTTCGCGGGCAGCGGCAACGTGCAGCCTCCTGGCGGAAGGCCCAGGAGAACCCGTGATGTTATCCAGGGTTCTTCTGCTTCCCGGGCATCTCGCGAGGCGGGGCATCACCGGCAATGTCGCCGTGACGAGCCCCCGCCCTGCCCCAAGATCGCGTTCACTGTGGAGATTATCCACAGCGAGATCGGTCTACCGGGCTGCCTGCATCCGCCGGCCCCCGCCAACCTGACGAGCCCCCGCACCGCCCCGGGTCGAGCCGTGGGCGGTACGGGGGCCGTGGTGATTCCCGGTGCCGTGCCGCCCTCATCGCGGCACGGTTCCGGCGAGCGTTCGGGACGCGCCCGGAGACGCGTCCAGCCCTTACGGGAAGCGGGTTGTAGCGCGCTCCCCTGGAGGTTTCCCGGCGCCGGGAAACGGGCCCCGTAGGAGGAGGGTCCGTACCCCGGAAACCGGGAGGGGGGACTTGCGATGCGACCTGCGCGGAAGCACCCCGCGCGGGCACCGCTTCGGGGCGCCCCGAAGGCGGGGGCATTTGAGCATCAGGCTGGCAACTCTTGGCCCCGAACCCCCTCCCGGAAGAGGGGGGTAGATGAGGGGCGAGCAGCCAACTTTCTCCCGCCGTGCCCCCCTCCCGGAGAAGGGGGGCATTAGGTCTGGGCGCTGCGACGATGCGACCCGCTACACAGCCATCGGGGCGCCCTCGCGGATGTACCACGGGAGCTCGCCGACGAACCTGCGCTCAGCGATCCACGCGGCCCGCTCAGCGTTCAGATCCTCCGGGGTACGGCCGCTCACACACGGCGTGCCGTAGGCCCTCCACTGGGGCTCGTTGCACAGCCCGCATGTGTACGGCGCGTCGAGGTCGCTGACCCCGTGGTCGAAGATCCAGAAGTGGCCGTTGTCGAACCGGTCCGCGGAGAGCGGCGCCGGGTCGACCTCCCGGACCACGCCGGACTCGGACACGACGTAGACCCTCTCGCACACCGCTTCTCCGTCCACGGACCGCTTCACGGCCGGGCCTCCTTGCTGTCGAGCAGCTGCTGCAGCTCGTCGATACGGGCCTGCATGAGGGTCATCTCCGCGGCCATGACGACCGGCGAGGAGACCTCCCGGGGCTCGCTCTGCTTCAGGGCGTGCAGGAAGCGGCGCACCTGCGGGACCGTCAGCCGCTCGTACATGGCGTCCAGGGCCTCTTGGATCGGCACGGAGATACGGCCACGGTTCGCCTCACGCCACCGGGTGACGGTCCGCGTCGAGCAGCCCAGCTGCTCCGCGATCTGGTCCTGAGTCAGCCGCAGAGCCAGGCGCAGGGCGTCCGCCTCGCGGCCGTGCCAGGTGAAGATGAACGGCTTCTCCGGGCCGGGAGCACTTGTTGATTGACCTGCGGTGCCGTCACTCATCAGCGGGCCCCTTCCAGGATGCGGTCGAGCAGCAGGGAGAAGTGACGGGCCCCGTACCGGTCGTCCGTCGCGCGGGCGACGATGAGCCGGTCGGCGACCAGGTCGGCCGAAGGCAGTCGGCGTTCCCCCACGGACCGCAGCGCGGCCCGCTCGGTCGGACGGGAAGCGACGGTGTTCATGCGTACCCCCGGCGGATGTGGGCGAGGTCGACGGCCAGCCGGTACACGTCGCCGCTCAGGGAACCGAGCGACGAAGCCAGCTCGCGGACCCCGTCCGGGTCCAGACCGAGCAGGTTCTCGAGACCCGTCACGACAACCGGGAGCGGCTCCTCGGCCGGAGTCCACGACACCCACGCCGGGAACAGCACCGTCTCCCGCCCGCCGGCCGCGGCCCGCATCTCACGGACCGCCCCGGCGTGAGTGACCGTCCCCTCGGCGTCGTAGTGGTCGACGCACCACGACGGGCAGCCAACCCCCACGGGCGGTTGCGCCCGGGTTGTGTACGCCCGGTCCATGGCCCGCTTCAGGGCCTGCATCTGCTCGGGGTGCTGCCCGCCCTGAACCTGCCGGGCCACCGTCTCGACCATGTCGGACAGGGTGAGCGCCGACGTGTCCGCGAGGTACGCCTCGACGTCCCGGCGGATCTCGTCCACGGTCATGGTGTCCGGGTCGGCCCCGGTGTTCGTGGTGGCGTAGCCCGCGGCGAGCGCCGCGAACAGCTCCGGCCGGGACAGCCGGTAGTCGACGCGGACGACGACGTGCGGGCCCGCCTGGTCGTCGTGGACGTTCTGCTGCCCGGTCGGGCCGATGACGGGGGCGGCCCCCTCCCCGCCGCGGTCGGCGGCGAGGAAGGCGGCAACCTCCGGGTAGTGGCGCTCGAAGAAGCTCCGCGCCCGGGACTCCTCGCTCACGACTGGCCCCCACGCACCCGGTACAGGGCTTCGTCGGCCTGGTTGCGGGCCGCCTTCACCCCGGACAGGCGGGCGGTACGGGCCGCCTCCCGGATGCGGGCGGCGAACGCGACCAGCTCATCGGCCGCGGTGTCCGCCATCTCCGGCGTGAGGTAGGCGTACACGCTGCCGTCGCTGACCGTGACGTGCGCCGCCTGGAACCGCGGGTCCTTGGACGCGAGGTCCGCACCCAGCTCGACGGACAGCTGCACCGGGCGGTCCCGCATGCCGCCGTCCTCGAAGGAGGCGACGTTCCAGACGGCCGGCCGGCCGGAGTGCAGGATGTCGTCGACGTAGTTCACCCCGTCGACGATGTGGTCGACCGTGCACCAGCCGGGGCACGGGACGTAGACGGTGCTCGCGCCCACCGATGCGGGCACCAGGCGGACGGGCATGGACGTGCTGATGGCAGAATTCTGCACAGCGGTTCTCCTGAGTTCGCAGGTGATCCGTCAGGCCCCTTCTCCGGTGTTGGTAGCACCGGGTTGGGGCCGCCCCCTTTAGGAGGGGTCGTGCGTTCCATCTAACAGCATGTGGTGCTACTTAGCAACGGATACGTGAGAGCAGATACCCGCGCCCCCACCCTGGATGGACCGCGCGCCCGTCTCACACATCTCTCACGGACGGGCGCGCGCCGATGCATCCACGGGTGCGCTGACCTGTGTGTTCCTACATCGCATGGACGGGTCAGCCCCTGTATGGACAGACGGTAAGCTCTGTCCACGTGACTTCTGCGCCCGCCAAGCCCCGCATCCCGAACGTCCTCGCCGGACGTTACGCCTCCGTCGAGCTCGCCACGCTCTGGTCCCCCGAGCAGAAGGTGAAGCTGGAACGGCAGCTCTGGCTCGCCGTGCTGCGGGCCCAGAAGGACCTCGGCATCGAGGTGCCCGACGCGGCGATCGCCGACTACGAGCGGGTCCTCGACCAGGTCGACCTGGCCTCGATCGCCGAGCGCGAGAAGGTCACCCGGCACGACGTGAAGGCGCGGATCGAGGAGTTCAACGACCTCGCCGGGCACGAGCAGGTCCACAAGGGCATGACCTCGCGCGACCTCACCGAGAACGTCGAGCAGTTGCAGGTCAGGCTCTCCCTGGAGCTGGTGCGCGACCGTACGGTCGCCGTCCTCGCACGGCTCGGCAGGCTGGCCGGCGAGTACGGCGAGCTGGTCATGGCCGGCCGCTCGCACAACGTCGCCGCGCAGGCCACCACCCTCGGCAAGCGTTTCGCGACCGCCGCCGACGAACTCCTCGTCGCGTACGGCCGCGTCGAGGAACTGCTCGGCCGGTACCCGCTGCGCGGCATCAAGGGCCCGGTCGGCACCGCCCAGGACATGCTGGACCTGCTCGGCGGGGACGCCGGCAAGCTCGCCGAGCTGGAGGACCGCATCGCCGGCCACCTCGGCTTCGGCCGGGCGTTCACCTCGGTCGGCCAGGTCTACCCGCGCTCGCTGGACTACGAGGTCGTCACCGCGCTGGTGCAGCTCGCGGCGGGCCCGTCCTCGCTGGCGAAGACGATCCGGCTGATGGCCGGGCACGAGCTGGTCACCGAGGGCTTCAAGCCCGGCCAGGTCGGCTCCTCCGCCATGCCGCACAAGATGAACACGCGGTCCTGCGAGCGGGTCAACGGCCTCATGGTGATCCTGCGCGGCTACGCGTCGATGACCGGCGAGCTGGCCGGCGACCAGTGGAACGAGGGCGACGTGTCCTGCTCCGTGGTGCGCCGCGTCGCACTGCCGGACGCGTTCTTCGCGCTCGACGGACTGCTGGAGACGTTCCTGACGGTGCTCGACGAGTTCGGCGCCTTCCCCGCCGTCGTCGCCCGCGAGCTGGACCGCTACCTGCCGTTCCTCGCCACGACGAAGGTGCTCATGGGCGCGGTGCGCGCGGGCGTGGGCCGCGAGGTCGCGCACGAGGCCATCAAGGAGAACGCCGTCGCCACCGCCCTCGCGATGCGTGAGCAGGGCGCCGAGCGCAACGACCTGCTCGACAAGCTGGCCGCCGACGAGCGCCTTCCGCTGGACCGTGCCGCCCTCGACGCGCTGATGGCGGACAAGCTGTCCTTCACCGGTGCCGCCGCCGACCAGGTCGCCGCGGTCGTGGGCCGGATCGACGAGATCGTCAAGCAGCGCCCCGAGGCCGCCGGTTACACCCCCGGAGCCATCCTCTGACCGGCCCCACCCGCGCCGAACTGGAGGCCGCCCGCGACCGGATCGTCCCGGACATCGTGGCGGACGGCCTCCAGGTGCTGTTCTGCGGCATCAACCCCGGCCTGATGACGGCGGCCACGGGGCACCACTTCGCCCGGCCGGGCAACCGGTTCTGGCCGGTGCTGCACCTGTCCGGGTTCACGCCGCGGCTGCTCGCGCCGTCCGAGCAGGACCAACTCCCGCTCTGGGGGCTGGGAATCACGAACGTGGTGGCGCGGGCGACCGCGCGCGCCGACGAACTCGCCCCCGAGGAGTACCGCGAGGGCGGCCGGCTGCTCGCCGCGAAGGTGGCACGGCTGCGCCCGGCGTGGCTGGCGGTCGTCGGAGTCACCGCGTACCGCGCGGCGTTCGGCGACCGCGGCGCCCGGGTGGGGCCGCAGGAGCGGACGTTCGGCGAGACCCGGGTATGGGTGCTGCCCAACCCCAGTGGTCTGAACGCCCATTGGACGGCGGCCACGATGGCCGAGGAGTACGCCCTGCTGCGCGCGAGGGTCCGGGCCTAGGGGCTGTCGTCCGGACCGGCTCGCGGATTCCCGACGGTCCTTGTGGACCCCGCGTCCGCGAGCCGGTCCAAACGACAGCCCCTGGCCGCGCCGCACACTCCCGCACAGCTCCGCACACCCTCGCGCACCCGCTCCACCAGCACCGCTCACCCCGCGGGCGGGCGGACGGCGGCCGAAACGCATTGGCGGCGCCCGGCACTCGCCGGGGCCCGCCGCGCCGAGTACGATCCCGCCAACACGCGCGCGAGCTGGGAGGACGGACAGTGGGTCGGCTGACCGGTGGGGATCCCTCCCTGCTGCGGAGGATCAACTCCGCGGTGGTGCTGCACTCGTTGCGCGCCAAGGACTGCGCGACGCTCACGGAGATCACCCGGGTGACCGGACTGTCCCGGCCCACCGTGGAGGGCGTCGTCGAGGGGCTCATCGAAGCCGGCCTCGTGGTCGAGACCGCCGCCGAGGACGGTGCCGCACGGCGGCAGGGGCGTCCCGCGCGCCGGTTCCGCTTCCGTGCCGAGGCCGGGCACCTGCTGGGACTGGAGATCGGCCCGCACCGGGTGGCCGCGCTGCTGGCCGACCTGGACGGCAAGGTGATCGGCGCCCAGGCCAAGGAGGTCGACGAGTCCGCGCCGGCCGACGAGCGCCTGGAGCGGCTGCGTACCGCCGTGGCCGAACTGCTGCGCCGGGCCGGGGTGCCCCGGGGTTCCCTGCGCGCGGTCGGTGTCGCCACGCCGGGCATCGTCGAGGCGGACGGCACGGTACGGCTCGGCACCGCGCTGCCGGAGTGGACGGGCCTGCGCCTCGGGGAGCGGCTGGGCCGTTCCTTCAAGTGCCCGGTGCTGGTCGAGAACGACGCCAACGCGGCCGCGGTCGCCGAGCACTGGAAGGGCGCGGCGACCGAGTCCGAGGACGTGGTGTTCGTGCTCGCGGGGCTCAGTCCCGGTGCCGGTGCGCTGATCGGCGGACGGCTGCACCGCGGCTACGGCGGCGCGGCCGGCGAGATCGGGGCGCTGCACCTGCTGGGCCGCGAGGCGACCCCGGAGACATTGCTGTCGACCACGGACGAGCCGCTGCACCCGCTCGACGAGCAGGCCGTGGCCGAGGTGTTCGCCCTCGCGCGCAAGGGCGACCGCCGGGCCCGCGCGGCCGTCGACCGGTTCATCCAGCGGCTGGTGCACGACGTGGCGGCGCTGGCGCTCGCGCTCGACCCGGAGCTGGTCGTCGTCGGCGGCTGGGCGTCGGGCCTCGACGGTGTACTGCCGCCGCTGCGCGCCGAGTTGGAGCGTTACTGCCTGCGCCCGCCGAAGGTCGTCCTGTCCCTGCTGGGCGAGGCGGCCGTCGCCACCGGGGCACTGCGGTTCGCGCTCGACCACGTGGAGGAGCAGCTCTTCGCCGTCGAGGGCACGGTGACGGCGCGGCGCTGAGCGCCGTCCGGGCACGGCGTACGGGCGTCCCGGGAACGGCGGAAGGCGCCGTCCCCGGCCGGTGCCGGGGAGGCGCGTTCCACGGGCCGGTCGCCGGACCCCTGCGGCCGTGGCCGTCCCGGGTCAGGAGGCGTGGCGCTCCGGGTCGGAGTGGATCTCGACGCCGCCCGAGTCGCCGAAGGTCAGCCGGCAGGTGTCCGCGCGGTAGGTCGCGACCGACACGGCCGCGGTGTGCCCGGCGGCGAAGAAGCGGGTGGTGACGACGAGGACGGGGGCGCCGGGCAGCCGGTCCAGCTCCCGGGCGTCGTCCGCGCGCGCGGAGCCCAGCTCGACCGCGCTGTCCTGGCCGTCCAGTTCGGAGCGGTGCAGCTCGCGCAGGACCGCGCGGGCGCGGGCGGGGCCGGAGGCCGGGTCGACCGCCAGACCGGGGACCGCCGCGGCAGGTACGTAGAGCAGGTCGGCGGCGACCGGCTGGCCGTGCGTGACACGGGAGCGGCGCACGACGTGGACGGGTTCGTCGTACGCGATCTGCAGGGCGGCGGCCACCGACGCGGGCGCGGACGCGAGTTCGCAGTCGACGGGCTCCCAGTCGTCGCCCACCGCTCCGGGCCAGGCGTGCAGTTCGGGACCGACGGCGACGCCCATGCGCGGCGGCGCGACGGTCGTGCCGACCCCGCGGCGGCGCTGGAGGCGGCCTTCGAGTTCGAGCTGCTCCAGTGCCTGGCGCAGCGTCGCGCGCGCGACCCCGAAACGGGCCGCGAGATCACGCTCGTTGGGCAGGATCTCGCCCACGCTGAACTCGGAGTCGAGCGCCTCACTGAGCACGGTCTTCAGGTGCCAGTACTTCGGCTCCGTCACCGGTTCCAACTGCGTGGTCCCCACCCTGTCCTCGCAATCGCCGTGTCCCGCGGCACTTTTGGCGCCCTTGTTTATTAAAGGTTGTTGCACTTGTCAGCGACGATAGGACGGCCCCCACCCTTGGTCAAGACCAATCCTCGAACCCGTGGACAACCCACAGGTGCCGTGCGGCACAGCGTTCACGGGGCGTTCGCACGGGCCGGGGCCGCTCGTCCGCCGGCGGTCACGGCGCACCGCGGGCCGCCGGGAAGCGGGAGCCGGCCAACAGCGGGTCCACGACGTGGGGTTCTCCGTCCCGGGGGCCCGGGGACGGCCGTCCGCCCGCGCGCGTGATGTTCATCCGGCGGCGGCCCGGCGGCCGTTGGACGCGACACACGGACGTGGCGAGAGCGCCACGCGCCCGTCACGGACTCGCCATGCGGACCCTCGCGGGTGCGTCACGGGTCTACCCGCCGGTAGCGGTTGCTGACAAGCTGTCCAGCAGGCGTCCGTCCACGCGTTCGACGCGCCCCGTCCGCAGGCATGTCCCGTCCGCAGGCATGCCCGTCGGCCGGCGCGCCCGTCCGCCGAGTCCCGCGAGGAGCACCGCATGTCCGCGTCCCCGTCCACGACAGCGTCCACGACCGTCTCCGTAGAGATCCCGTCCGCGTCCGGGCCGCGCCCCGTCACGCTGTCGTACGCGCGCGTGGGCGACGGCGAACCGCTGCTCCTGCTGCACGGGATAGGCCACCACCGGCAGGCGTGGGACCCGGTCGTCGGCATCCTCGCGGCGGACCGGGACGTGATCGCCGTGGACCTGCCCGGGTTCGGCGCCTCGTCCGCGCTGCCGGACGGACTCGCGCACGACCTGTCGACGACGACCGCGGCACTCGCCGCGCTGTGCGAGGCGCTCGGGGTGGCCCGCCCGCACGTGGCGGGCAACTCGCTCGGCGGCCTGCTCGCCCTCGAAATGGGCCGGCTGAACCTCGCCCGGTCGGTGACCGCGCTGTCCCCCGCCGGGTTCTGGACCGCCGCCGAGCGGCGCTACGCCTTCGGCGTGCTGCGCGCGATGCGCGGCATCGCCCAGGGGATGCCGCCCGCGCTCGTCGGCCGGCTGGCCTCCTCCGCGGCCGGACGCGTCGCCCTCACCAGCACCATCTACGCCCATCCGGGGCGCCGTCCGGCCGAGGCGGTGGTCGCCGAGACGGCGGCCCTGGTCAACGCGACCGGGTTCGACCAGACCCTGCGGGCGGGAGCGGCCGTCCTGTTCACCGACGACGTCGCGGGCGTCCCGGTGACCGTGGCGTGGGGCAGCAAGGACCGGCTGCTCCTCCCGCGCCAGGGCGTGCGGGCCAAGCGGATCATGCCCCGCGCCCGGCTGGTGCGGCTCCCGGACTGCGGCCACGTGCCCATGAGCGACGACCCCGCCCTGGTGGCACGGGTGATCCTCGACGGCAGCGGCCCCCGTGCCGGGGCCGCGCGCCGCCAGGACGCGAGACACGGGGGATAAAAGCCGCATAGCAACGCTTTACCGAACAGTCACAAAGCGTTCGTGATCGCGCAACACCCTTCCTTCACAGTGGCCGCATGACTCGTGACATGTCGGATGTGACGCGCGCGAAGAACGGGCGCCCCGTGCACCACTGGCGGCGGGACCTCGTCGAACTCGCCGCCCTGTTCACGGCCGTGGCCGTGGCGGACGCCGTGGCCAACCTGATCGGGCACGGCCCGGACGGGCCCGCCCTGCTGACCGCCTCGGCGGCCGTACTGATCGCCACGGCCGGTTTCCACACATGGTGGTCACGCCGCCACGGCCACGCGCCGCCCCGGACGGATACCGGCGCCCCGGCACCCGCCGGGGCCACCGGGACAACCGGTCCGGAAACGGGCGCCGGGGGCGACGCCGACGGGGCGACCACGCTGTGGCGGATGCGGACGACGGTGAAGGACGAGCCGGGTTCGCTGGCCGCCCTGTGCACCGCGCTGGCCGGCCGCCGGGTGGACATCCTCAGCCTCCAGACCCACCCGCTGCCGGAGGGCACGGTGGACGAGTTCCTGCTACGCTCCCCCGGTTCCCTCACCGCGTCCGAGCTCACCCGTGAGGTCGCCCGGGGCGGCGGCGCCGGCACCTGGATCGAGCGGGCCGACGCCCACGACCTCGTCGACGCGCCCACCCGCATCCTCGCCCTCGCCGCCCGCACCGCCCTGGACGCCGCCGAACTCCCGCTCGCGCTGCGCCAGTTGCTGGGCCGCTGCACCATCCGCTCGCTGCCCGCCACGGCCGCCGGGGCAGCCGCGCCGACCGGTGCGTCCGGCCGGGCCGACGGCGCGCTGGAGGACACGGTCATGCGGCTGCGGGCACCGGAGGGCGGAGTGATCACGGTGGAGCGGCCGTACCTGCCGTTCACCCCGACCGAGTTCGCGCGGGCCCGCGCCCTGGTGGAGCTGGACACCCTGCTCGGCCCGCGCGTCCCGCGCAGCCACGACGTCCTGACGCTGCCGGAGGGCGACGCGATCACCGTGCGCCGCGCCGGGACCGACGACGTGGAGGCGGCCAGGGCGATGCACGAGCGGTGCTCGCAGCGCACCCTCGGCCTGCGCTACCACGGGCCCGTCAAGGACGCCGACCGCTACCTGAACCACCTGCTCAGCCCGCGCTTCGGCCGCACGCTCGCCGCGCAGACCGCCTCGGGACGCGTCGTCGGACTCGGCCACCTGCTGTGGGACGGCGACGAGACGGAGGTCGCGCTGCTCGTCGAGGACGAGTGGCAGCGCCGCGGCGTCGGCGGCGAACTGCTCGCCCGCCTGGTCGCGATGGCCGTCGAGGCCGGCTGCGAGAGCGTCTACGCCGTGACGCAGGCGTCGAACACCGGCATGGTCGCCGCCATGCGCGGCCTCGACCTGCCCCTCGACTACCAGATCGAGGAGGGCACGCTCGTCGTCACCGCCCGCCTGGACACGGCACGGCCCCCGGCCGCCCCGCACCCGGCGCACGACGGGCAGACCGCCGAGCGCGCGACGCGGGACTGACCCGCACCCCCGGCGGTACGCGCGTACCGCCACCCGACGGCCCGGCCCACCCGCCGGGCCGTCGGCCGTCACCGGTGCCGGCACCGGCACCGGGGCGGACCCCGATCCGCCCAGGTCCCGGCTCCGGCGGCCGGTTCGCGCCGCGCGTGCGCGGCCGCGGCCGAATCGGGGGTGACGCGGGCCTCCCGGCCGTACGAGGATGGCCGTATGTCAGAGACCAAGAGCCTGCTGCCCCGCGAGGTCGCCGACGCGTACGTCGACGAACTCATCGCCCTCGACCCGGTGACCGGTACCTACCTCGGCGTGCGGGAGAGTTCCCGCCGGCTGCCCGACACGTCACCGGCGGGACAGGAGGCCCTCGCCAACCTCTCGCGGACGACGCTCGCGCGGCTGGCCGAGGCCGAGCGGCTCCCCGGCGGGGACAGCGACGTCGAGCGCCGCTGCGCCCGTCTGCTGCGCGAGCGGCTCAGCGCCGAACTCGCCGTGCACGAGGCGCACGAGGGCCTGCGCGCGGTCGGCAACATGGCCACGCCCGTCCACGCGGTGCGCGACGTGTTCACGGTGACGCCCACCGGGACCGACGAGGACTGGGCCGCCGTCGCCGAGCGGCTGCGCGCGGTGCCCACCGCGCTCGCCGGCTACCGCGAGTCCCTCGCGCTGGGCCTGGAGCGGGAGTTGTACGCGGCCCCGCGTCCGACCGCCACCTTCGTCGACCAGCTCACCGAGTGGTCGGACACCGACGGCAAGGGGCGCGGCTGGTTCGAGGACTTCGCCGCCGACGGCCCCGCGTCGCTGCGCGCGGAACTGGACGAGGCGGCCGGCGCGGCGACCGCGGCCGTCGTCGCGCTGCGCGACTGGATGCGCGACGTGTACGCCCCCGCCGTGCAGGACGCGCCGAACACCGCGGGCCGCGAGCGGTACGCGCGCTTCTCGCGCTACTACAACGGCACCGACCTCGACCTGGACGAGGCGTACGCGTACGGCTGGTCCGAGTACCACCGGCTGCTCGGCGAGATGAAGCTGGAGGCCGAGAAGATCCTGCCCGGCGCGGAGACGCCGTGGGTCGCGCTCGCCCACCTCGACGAGCACGGCACGCACATCGAGGGCGTCGACGAGGTGCGGGACTGGCTCCAGGGCCTGATGGACCGCGCGATCACGGAACTCGACGGCACCCACTTCGAACTCGCCGAGCGGGTCAAGAAGGTGGAGTCGTGCATCGCCCCGGCGGGCAGCGCGGCGGCGCCCTACTACACCCCGCCGTCGGAGGACTTCTCCCGGCCGGGCCGCACCTGGCTGCCGACGATGGGACAGACCCGCTTCCCGGTGTACGACCTGGTGTCGACCTGGTACCACGAGGGCGTGCCGGGCCACCACCTCCAGCTCGCGCAGTGGACGCACGTGGCGGACGACCTCTCCCGCTACCAGGCGTCGGTGGGCGGGGTCAGTGCCAACGCGGAGGGCTGGGCGCTGTACGCGGAGCGCCTGATGGACGAGCTGGGCTTCCTGACGGACGCCGAGCAGCGCCTCGGCTACCTGGACGCGCAGATGATGCGGGCGGCCCGGGTCATCGTCGACATCGGCATGCACCTGGAGCTGGAGATCCCGGCGGAGTCGCCGTTCCGTCCGGGCGAGCGGTGGACGCCGGAGCTGGCGCAGGAGTTCTTCGGCGCGCACAGCAGCCGTCCGGCGGACTTCGTGGAGAGCGAGCTGACCCGCTACCTGACGATTCCCGGCCAGGCGATCGGTTACAAGCTGGGCGAACGCGCGTGGCTGCTCGGCCGGGAGAACGCCCGCCGCCGGCACGGGGACTCCTTCGACCTGAAGGCGTGGCACATGGCGGCCCTGTCGCAGGGCTCGCTGGGCCTGGACGACCTGGTGGACGAGCTGTCCCGGCTCTGAGCACGGCCGCGCGACGCCCGCTGCCGGACCGGGTCCGCCCCGGCTCCGGCGGCGGGGACGTCGCGGGCGGCGCGTCGTCCGCCCGCCCGCCGGTCTCCGGTCAGCCGGTGAGCGGGCGCAGTTGGACGAGGCCGAGCCAGGTCTCGGGGCCCGGTTCCGCGTGGGCCGCGCGCACCGCGTAGGGGCCGGCCGGGAGCGGGACGCGCACGTGGTCGGTGCCCCCGGCGTCGCCGCCGGGCCACGCCGCGTCGAAGAGGACGACCGGGCCGGGGACCTCCCAGCGCACCTCGTCGCCCCACACCGCGCCGTCGAGGGCGGCCGGGACCCCCGCGAGCAGTTCGTCCTCGGAGTCGGCGGCGCACCAGCGGACGAAGAGGCCGTGCTCGGGAAGGAACGCGGTGGCGGCGGGTTCGTCACCGAGGACCAGGGCCGCGCAGTCGCCGACGGGCACCAGACCGACCTCCGACTCGACCTCGCAGGCCCGGTCGTAGTCGCTGGCCAGTTCGTCGCCGTCGGCCCCCGCCCAGAACGGCAGCACCGTCTCCGGTACCGCTATGAGCGGGCCGCCGCCCGACTCCACCCACTCCACCCTGCCCGGATCCGCGTAGCGTGCCATGGGGCAGAACCTACAGGGCCGGACAACAGGCCCCCGCGCGGCCTCCGTTGACCTGCCCCGCGCCCCGACTCCCGCACGCGGCGCGCCCGCCGGGGCCGCGGGTCGGGCCCACCGCGTGGCTCAGCATCCGCAACTGGGCGCCGTGGCGGCTCCGTTGACCGGACAGGCCGCGCCGACCGGAGCGGTGAGCGGGTCGGCGGCCCCGCGTTCGGTGCCCCGCGACGTCTCGTACGCGAGGCCCTCGCGCACCCAGTACTCGAAGCCCCCGAGCATCTCCTTGACCTGGTAACCGAGTTCGGCGAGGGCGAGTGCAGCGCGGGTCGCCCCGTTGCACCCGGGACCCCAGCAGTACGTGACCACCGGCACCGAGCGGTCGAGGAGCCGGCCGGCCCGCTCGCCGATCAGCGCGGTGGGCAGGTGGACGGCGCCGGGCACGTGCCCCTGTTCCCAGGACTCGGCGGAGCGGGAGTCGAGGACCACGAACCCGGGATCGCCGCCGGCCCCGAGCGCGGCGGCCACGTCGGAGACGTCGGCGTACAGCGCGAGGCTCGTCCGGAAGTGGGCGGCGGCCACCGCGGGGGCGGCGGGCGGGACGCGCAGCACGGGGCCGGCGGTGGTGGCGGGGACGGTGGTGGCGGGGACGGTGGTCGGACTCATGGACCTGGGCCTCTCTCGTCTTCGGTCTTCTCCGGCTCACTCGGGCTCCCGCCCGGTGACAGAAGAAAATCTAGGGCTGATGCGCGCCGCTTCGAAGGGACGATCCACGGCACCCGGCTTGATCGGGCGGGGATGTCCCTGCTATTCATCACCCATGACCGTGTATTCCCCGGACGCCACCGACTGGCGCATCCTCGACGCCCTGCAACAGGACGGCCGGGCGAGCTTCGCCGACCTGGCACGCACCGTCTCCATGTCCGCGAGCGCGGTCACCGAGCGGGTACGACGGCTGGAGGACGCCGGGGTGATCCAGGGCTACACGGCGGTCGTCGACCCCGAACGGCTCGGGCTGCCGATCCTCGCGTTCGTGCGGCTGCGCTACCCGAACGGCAACTACAAGCCGTTCCACGATCTGGTCGCCGTGACGCCGGAGATCCTGGAGGCACATCACGTCACCGGGGACGACTGCTTCGTGATCAAGGTCGCGGCGCGCTCCATGCGGCACCTGGAGGAGGTGTCGGGGCGGATCGGCACGCTGGGTTCGGTGACGACGAGCGTGGTCTACTCCTCGCCCCTGCCGCGCCGCGCCGTGGGCCGCTGAGAGGGTCCGCCGACGGCCCCGCCCCGGGTCAGCCGACCCCGCGCTGCCGCACCGTCGACCCCGAGCGCCCCTTGACGACCTCCAGCTGGGCGTGGACGCGCCGGCGCAGGTCGGCGACGTGGCTGACGATGCCGACGCTGCGGTCGCGTTCGCGCAGCGAGTCGAGGACGTCGAGGACCTCGTCCAGTGTCTGTTCGTCGAGGCTGCCGAAGCCCTCGTCGATGAAGAGGGTGTCGAGCCGGACCCCGCCGGCCTCGTCGGTGACGACGTCCGCGAGGCCGAGCGCGAGGGCGAGCGACGCGAAGAAGGTCTCGCCGCCGGACAGTGTCGCCGTGTCCCGCTCGCTGCCGGTCCAGGCGTCGACGACGTGCAGGCCGAGCCCGCTGCGCCCGCGGCCGGTGCGGTCGTCGGAGTGCACGAGGGTGTACCGGCCGGAGGACATGCGGCGCAGCCGTACGGTCGCCGCGGCGGCCACCTGTTCCAGGCGCGCCGCCAGGACGTACGACTCCAGGCGCATCCGGCGTTCGTTGTCGCTGGAGGTGCCCGCGGCGAGGCCGGCCAGCCGGGCCACCCGGTCGTAGTCCTCGCGCAGCGGGGCCAGTTGCCGTACGCCGACGGCCGACCGGGCGGAGAGCAGGTCGAGTTCGGCGCACCGCCGGGCGGCGGCGTCGTGCGCGGACGCGGCGTCGCGCGCCCGGCGCGCGGCGGCCTCGGCGGCGGCGCGGGCCGTGTCGAGGTCGGCGGGCGGCTGCCCGGCGGCCCGTGCGGCGTCGGCCTCGGCGAGGGCGGCGCGCACCGCCGCCTGCTCCGACTGCCATGCGTCCAGGCGGTGTTGGAGCCGCCGGTGGGCCGTGTCGTCGAGCAGGGCGTCGGCCGCTGCCTGCGGAGTCTCGAATCCGGCGCGGAAGGCGGCGTCCGAGAGGCGGGCGTCCGCGTCCTTGAGCCGCTGGGCGGTGTCCTCGGCGGCGCGCGCGGTGTCGGCGGCGTCGGTGAGCAGCGCGGTGCGCCGCTCCAGTTGCGCGGCCCGCGCGGCGACACTGCCCGCGTCGCCCCGGGCCTGCGCCAACTCCGTTTCCAGCAGCGCTCGTTCACGGTCCAGGGCGTCACGGCGGGCGGTCCGGGACGCGGCGCGCACGGCGGTCTCCTGGCGGGACGCCGTGCGCCGCTCGTGTTCCTGCTCGGCCCGGCGCAGGTCCTCGCGGGCGGCGTGCAGCGCGGAGGCCCGGCCGCGGACCTCCGCGAACTCCTCCTCCAATTGCGTGACTTCGACGGCTAGCCGATCGGTGGGGGCGTCCCCGGCCTCGGCGGTCGCGGCGGCGAGTGCCTCCCGCACGACGCCGAGGCGGCGTTCGTCCTCGGTGTGCCGTTCGTCGGCACGCTGGAAGGCGGCGAGGGCGGCCTCCTCCGCGGCGCGGTCGACGTGACCCGCGTCCCGCCGTGCGGGGGCCGGGTGTTCGGTGGCACCGCAGACCGCGCAGGGCTCTCCGGCGGTGAGGCCGGCGGCCAGCTCGGCGGCGATGCCGGTCAGCCGCTGTTCCTTCAGGTCCAGCCAGTGCGTACGGGCCAGTGCCGCCGACTCGCCGGAGCGCAGCGCCTGTTGGCGGGCGGCGTCGGTGTCGTGGGCGAACTCGTCGCGCTGGCGGGCGGCCGCGAGGCGCCGCCGGGCGGGGTCGCGCAGGACGGCGAGCTGTTCGGCGCGGGCGGTGGCGTCCTGCGCGTCGTCGACGCGGGCCTGGAGGGCGGTGCGGGTGGGTTCCCAGGCGGCGAGCCAGTCGGCGGCCTCCTGCTGGACGTCGTCGTCGGCCCGTTCCTGCCGGTCGAGGCCGGCGCGTTCGGTGAGAAGGGCGGACAGGCGCTGCTCGGCGCGGCGCGCGGACTCCAGTGTGCCCAGTTCCTCGGCGGCGCGGCGGGCGGCGGTGGCGAGCCCGGCGGGCCCCGAGTCGGCGTAGGAGGCGGGGAGCAGGGCCCGTGCCCGGGACTCGGCGACGGCGGCGCGCCGGTGGTCGGCGTCGGCGGCGTCGCGCAGTTCCAGCGCGGGCGCCACGGTCTCCGCCTTGCGGGCGCGCTCCATGCGCAGCCGGTCCGCCTCGTGCTCGGCGGCACGCTCCTCCAGCAGCGCGGCCCGCTCGCGGGCGTCGGCGAACCTGCGCTGGAGCCGGTGCAGTTCGCCGGTCTCGGCGAGGGTGCGGGCGGCGTCGGCGTGCGCGGTCTCGGCGGCGGCGAGTCCGCAGTGCGCGACGGTCAACTGCTCGCGGGCGGTGCTGCGGGCGACGGCGGCGGCACTCGTCACGGCCTCGGCGAGTCCCGGGTCCCCCGGCTGGAGTTCGGGCAGTTCCATGGCGTCACCGGCCGCCTGCTGCATGCGGTGCGCGTCGGCGAGCAGGGCGGCGTCGGCGTCCCGCACCCGGGCCTCGGCACTCCGGCGGCGCTCCGCGAGCCGCTTCTCCGCCTCGGCGAACCGGTGGGTGTCGAAGAGCCTGCCGAGGAGCCGTCCGCGGGCCTCGGCGTCGGCGCGCAGGAACCTCGCGAAGTCGCCCTGCGGCAGCAGCACCACCTGGCAGAACTGCTCGCGGTTCATACCGAGGAGTTGGGTGATCTCCTCCCCGATCTCCTGGTGGGAGCGGCTCATGGCCTGCCACGTGCCGGCCGCGGCGTCGTACTCGCGCAGCCCGCTCTGCGCCTTCTCCACGGTGGTGCCGGCGCCCCGCTTCTTGGAGCGCTCCCAGGGCGGCTGCCGCGTGATCTCCAACCGCCGTCCGGCGACGGTGAGTTCGAGCCGGACCCCGGTGCGGGTGGCGGCGTCGGCGTGGTCGCTGCGCAGGGTGAGGCCCTGCGCGTTCTGGCGTGCGCCGGGCACCGATCCGTACAGGGCGTAGCAGACGGCGTCCAGGACGGACGTCTTGCCGGCACCGGTGGGGCCGTGCAGCAGGAACAGCCCCGCGCCGGACAGGGCGTCGAAGTCGACGCTCTGCTCCCCGCCGAACGGGCCGAAGGCGGTGATGTCGAGCCGGTGGAGCCTCACGTGGCGATCTCCCGCAGTGCCTCGTCGGCGTGGACGTCGTCGAACGCGTCGCGCAGCACGCGTTGTTCGCGCGGATCGGGTGCGGCACCGCGAACGTGGGCCACGAAGTCCTCGGCGATCTCCTGGTCGCTGCGGCCGGCCAGCCGGGAGGCGTACGAGTCGGCCGTGTCCGCGTCGGTGTGCTCGGGGGCGAAGACGAGGGTGAGGGTGTGCGGGAAGCGCTCGGCGAGGCGGGCCATCGGGTCGGCGGGGCGGACGGCGTCGGTGAGGGTGGCCTCGACCCAGGCGTCCTCGTACGGTGCCAGCGCCGGGTCGGCGAGCAGGTCCTCCAGCGTGCCCCGGAGGCGGGCGAGCGCGCGGGGCACCGGGCAGTCGATCCGCTCGGCGTCGACGGTGCCGCCGGGGCCGAGGTCGACGAGCCACATGCTCTTGCGGTGCCCGGCCTCCGAGAAGGAGTAGGGCAGGGGCGAGCCGGAGTAGCGCACCCGCTCGGTGATGGTCTGGCTGCCGTGCAGATGGCCGAGGGCCACGTAGTCGACGCCGTCGAAGATCCCGGCGGGGACGGAGGCCACCCCGCCGACGGTGATGTCCCGTTCGCTGTCGCTGGGTTCGCCGCCGGTGACGAAGGCGTGCGCGAGGACCACGGACCGGGTGCCCGCGGGACGCGTCGCCAGGTCGTCGCGCACCCGGCGCACGGCCGCGGCGAGCACGGCCTCGTGGGCGGCCTTCTCCACCCCGAACTCGTCCTTGACCAGGGCCGGTTCGAGGTAGGGCAGGCCGTAGAAGGCGACGTCCCCGTGTTCGTCGGAGAGCATGACGGGAGTGGCGCAGGCGGCGGGCGCGGTGCGCAGGTGGACGCCGGCGCGGCCGATGAGTCCGGCGCCGACGCCGAGGCGGCGGGCGGAGTCGTGGTTGCCGGAGATCATGACGGTCGGCACGCCGAGCGCGGCGAGCCGGTGCAGGGCGTCGTCGAAGAGTTCCACGGCGGCGAGCGGCGGCACGGCCCGGTCGTAGACGTCCCCGGACACGACCACCGCGTCCACGCCGCGCTCGCTCACGGTGCCGACGAGGTGGGTGATGAAGTCGGCCTGGGCGTCGAGCATGTTCACCCGGTGGAAGGACCGGCCCAGGTGCCAGTCGGACGTGTGCAGGATCCTCACGCCACCACTCCGACCACCCGCACGCTCACAGCTCCCTCGCCCCGACGGCGGCCCGGCACGTCCCGGGCCCCACTGTCCGGCAGGGACCACGCTGTCCGCGCACGCCCCGCCCCGATCACAGACCACAGTGTGCCACCCGGTTCACCGCCCGCGGGCGGGGGCGGTGAAGCCCGCGGCGCCCGCGGCGGGACCGGACGCGAGGACGGCGGGCCCGGAGGGCGACCCCGGTGGACCGCAGCCACTCCCCCGCGTCACACGCGCCCCCGCACGCCTCACGCGTCCCCGTACGCCTCCCCGCCGAGGTCGAGCCTGGCGGTGCCGGCCGTCGCGTCGGCGAGCCAGGAGCGGAAGGCGTCCACGTCGGAGTCGGGCAGCCCGATCTCGATGCTGACCGCCTCCGCGTACCGCACTCCGCGCACCTCGCGGCCGGTCGAGCGCAGGTCGTTCTCGATCTTCCCGGCGCGCTGGTGGTCCACGACGACCGTGGCGAGGCGGAAGCGGCGGCGGGTGACCGTGCCCAGTTCGTCGAGCGCGGCGCCGACCGCGCCGCCGTAGGCCCGGATCAGGCCGCCGGCGCCGAGCTTGACGCCGCCGTAGTAGCGGGTGACGACGGCGGCGACGTACCGCATGTCACGGCGCAGCAGCATCTGGAGCATCGGCACTCCGGCGGTGCCGCCGGGCTCGCCGTCGTCGCTCGCCTTCTGCACGGAGGCGTCGGCACCGACGACGTAGGCGAAGCAGTTGTGGGTGGCGTCCGGGTGTCTCCTGCGCACGGCGGCCACGAAGTCCTGGGCCTCCCGCTCGGTGGCGGCCGGGGCGAGGGCGCACAGGAAGCGGGAGTGGTTGATCTCGGTCTCGTGCACTCCCGGGCGGGCGACCGTGCGGTACTCGTCCTGCATCCGGCCAGCCTATGCGCTGTTCGCGGGGCGGTTCCCGGGCCGCCCCGGCCGAGGTGCGCCGGGCGATGTCGTGGATACTCCATGCCTGTTGCCCACGCTCCGGACGCCGGATCGCGGGCAACAGGCATGGACGGCACACAGCCGAGCAGCAGCACCGAGACCCGCCCACCGGCCGTGACGGCCCCGACCGAACGCAGGAGAGCACCGCATGAGCGGCGCCCAGGTGAACAGCACGGACGGCGGCGACCGCGGCGGTCCGGCCCCCGCGGACGCCTCCTCCCCGTCCGAACTCTTGCCCTCCCCCACTCCCGCCCCCACCTCGTCCTCGCCCCGCTGGCGGGCCTGGCTGCTGGAGGGGCTGACCGACCGGACGGCACGGCACCCCGGTCCGCACGCCACGCCCGAGGAGAAGCACGAGGGCCACTCGTGGTGGCGGGTCATGTGCCTGACCGGCGTCGACTACTTCTCCACGCTCGGCTACCAGCCGGGCATCGCCGCGCTCGCGGCCGGTCTGCTGTCGCCGCTCGCGACGCTCGTCCTGATCGCGCTCACGCTGCTGGGCGCGCTGCCCGTGTACCGCAGGGTGGCGCGGGAGAGCCCGCACGGCGAGGGGTCGATCGCGATGCTGGAGCGGCTGCTGCCCTGGTGGGCGGGGAAGATCTTCGTCCTGGTGCTGCTGGGGTTCGCGGCCACGGACTTCATGATCACGATCACCCTGTCGTCGGCGGACGCGGCGGCCCACGTCGTGGAAAACCCGTTCGCCCCGCACTTCCGGCACGGCGCGAACCTCTGGATCACCCTCGTCCTGGTGGCGGCGCTCGGCGCGGTCTTCCTCAAGGGCTTCCAGGAGGCGATGGGCATCGCCGTGGTCCTGGTGGGGGTGTATCTGAGCCTCAACGTCGTGGTGCTCGTGGTCTCCGCCGTCGAGGTGATCGGCCACCCGGTGAAGATCGGCGACTGGACCGACGCCATGACGGCGGCCCACTCCTCGCCGCTGGCGATGGTCGGCGTGGCGCTGCTCGTCTTCCCGAAGCTGGCGCTGGGCATGTCCGGGTTCGAGACGGGCGTCGCGGTGATGCCGCAGGTCAAGGGCGACCCGTCCGACACGCAGGCCAAGCCCGAGGGCCGTGTCCGCGAGACCCGCAAGCTGCTCACCACGGCCGCCGTGATCATGAGCTGTCTGCTGCTGCTGTCCAGCCTGGCGACGACGATCCTGATCCCACAGGACGCGTTCAAGAGCGGCGGCCCGGCGAACGGGCGCGCGCTCGCCTATCTCGCCCACCAGCACCTCGGCGAGGCCTTCGGCACGGTGTACGACGTGGCGACCATCGCCATCCTGTGGTTCGCGGGGGCCTCGGCGCTGGCCGGTCTGCTCAACCTGGTGCCGCGCTACCTGCCCCGGTACGGCATGGCCCCGGAGTGGACGCGCGCGGTGCGCCCGCTGGTCCTGGTGTTCATGGTGGCGGCGGTCGTCATCACGGTGTGGTTCGACGCGAACGTCGACGACCAGAGCGGCGCGTACGCGACGGGTGTGCTGGTGCTCATGCTGTCGGCGGCGTTCGCGTCGACGGTCGCGGTGCACAAGCGCGGCCACCGGGCGGCCGCGATCGGGTTCGGCGTGATCACGGCGGTGTTCGCGTACACCCTGGTGACGAACGTCATCGAGCGGCCGGACGGCATCAAGATCGCGATGATCTTCATCGTGGCCATCCTGGTGACGTCGTTCGGCTCGCGCGTGCACCGCGCCTTCGAACTGCGGGCCGCGCAGGTCACGTTCGACGACGCGGCGGCCCGGTTCGTGGACGAGGCGGCCGGCTCGGGCCCGCTGCGGCTCATCGCGAACGAGCCGCAGGAGCACACCACGCGGGAGTACCGCGCGAAGGAGTACAGCCAGCGCGAGCACACCCACATCCCGGACGGCGGCCCGGTGCTGTTCCTGGAGGTCTTCGTGAGCGACTCCTCGGACTTCACCCAGGACCTGGAGGTCTGCGGCGACGAGAAGCACGGGGTGCGCCGGCTGCGGGTGCACGGCTCGACGGTCCCGAACACGATCGCGGCGGTGCTGCTGGCACTGCGCGACCGCACGGGCGAGGTGCCGCACGCCTACTTCAGCTGGACGGAGGGCAGCCCGGTCAGCCACCTGTTCCGGTTCCTGATCTTCGGCGACGGCGAGGTCGCCCCGGTCACCCGCGAGGTCCTGCGCCGCGCGGAGCCGGACCTGGAACGGCGGCCCCGGGTCCAGGTCGGCTGAGCACCGGCGGGGAATCCCCGGCCCCCGCCCGCTGTTCGCCCCGACGAGGACGAACGAGACGAACGCACAGCCCCCCGCAGACAGACCCCGCAGCACGAGGAGGCCGCCATGTACGGCGACGAGACCACGATCCGCGAGATCCTGACCGGACTCGGCGACACCTGGGCGGTGGTGGGCCTCTCGGAGAACCGCTCCCGCGCGGCGTACGGCGTGGCCGAGGTGCTGCGGCGCTTCGGCAAGCGCGTGGTCCCCGTCCACCCGAAGGCCGGGGCGGTGCACGGCGAGCAGGGCTACGCCTCGCTGGCGGACATCCCCTTCGACGTGGACGTGGTCGACGTCTTCGTCAACAGCGACCTCGCGGGTGCGGTGGCCGACGAGGCGGTGGCGAAGGGCGCGCGGGCGGTCTGGTTCCAGCTCGGCGTGATCGACGAGGCGGCGTACGACCGCACGCGCCGGGCGGGCCTGAAGATGGTGATGGACCGCTGCCCGGCGATCGAGATCCCGCGACTCGGCTGACGACCCGAGCCGGCCGTGGCCCGCTCCCGAGGCCGCGCGCCGCTTTGGGACTGTGCCTGGGACCGTCCTGACAAGTCACCGTGTCGCAGGGCACGTTGTGGTGTTGGCAAGGCCCCCAGCCTCTGGAAGACTCACGCCCGGCAGAGCTGGCCGACCGTGAACGGGGCTGCGTGAAGAGGCGAAGAGTGATCGCACTCTCGCTGTGCGCCATCACGCTGGGGGTACTGGCGCTGGCCCTTCCGCGTCGGCCTTCCGACGTCGTGGACGCGACCCAGTTCAGCATCGCGTTCTTCGCGACCCTGCTGACCGGTGAGGCCGTGATCTTCGCGATCAGCTTTTCCGCCGCTAGTTCCTGGCCGTCCCTGGGCGCCATCGACAGCCACATCGCCTTCCGCGAGTGGGTGCTCATCGGCTGGTTCGCCGCGCTGTTCACGGCCTGCGGGCTGCTCGGAGACAGCCGGGCCGCCGCCACGTACGGCGCGCTGCTGTTTCTTCTTTCCAATATCTATGGAATCTTCTCCTTTGCCCGTCTGTTCGGGCTGGCCGGCGTCAGCGGACGCAACCGACTCCTCAGGCAGACCCTCGCCGCGGCACTGACCTGGCGGGAAAGCAACGCCGACACGTCCCAGGGCCCCCTCCAGGACGACCCCGTCGTCAGCGCCTATCTCGGCGCGGTGAGCCAGACCGCCGGCGCCAACGACCCAACGGCCGTTCGGAATCTGGTCGACCAACTCGTTGCCGCCCCGGTACCCGCCCACGCCACCAGAAACATCGTCGTCGTCCATCTCGACGTCCTGCACCGGCTGACCAGGGCCACTCTGGTCAGCGGTGCCGACCCCGTCGTCATCACCGGATGCGCCGCGGCCCTGATCGACTCTCTCATCGAGCGTTCAAGACAATTACCGGATCCGGCCACCGCCCTCGGCGCGGCAAGTCGCTATCTCGCGTGGCTCGCGAACTCGGCGCATCTCATGTCCGTGCGCGGAGTCGCGTCCAACCGCGCCGCCAGGGAACTCGTCGTCCTGGCCCTCGACAGCCGTCTGAAGATTCTTCGCCAGGTCGATCCCGACCCCAAGTCGGCCGCCTCCCCGGACGAACTGGGGAGCATTCTGCCCGGTCCGCTCTCCGTTCTCCTGTGGATCCGCGACTTCACCGAACTGCACGGAGCGCATCAGGCAGGTGCGTTGTACGGCGTGTACGAGATCCTCACGGGCACCAAATTCATGGGCAATTACTGGGACGGCGCTTCCGTGCTGGCCGATCTGAGACGAGTGCTGTACACCGATACGGACCCGCTCGACACCCCGGAGTCCCGAGCAGCGCGCGAAGTCCTCTGCTCCGTGGCGGAGTTCGACCGGTTCTGGGCCCTGGTGTCAGTCGGCGCCCTGGCCACCCTGAGAGACGTCAGACAGCCCCACCCTCCGGAACTCGTCCGCCCGGAGTTCACTCCCGACCACCAGTTGCTCGGAGCCTATGTGCGCGGTTTCGCCGCCCACCGCTGGTTCACGACGGCAGCCGAGGCCCGGGACGCGCTTGTCGAGGTGTTGAGCCACGCCGCGACGCCCGGAACACCGATGTGGGAGTTGCATAAAATCCTCCAGCACTCCGACTACGACCTTCCCGTGCCTCGCACGAATCCGGAACACCGGCCCGCCGGAACGGTTCTGGCTGTCGCCTGCCGGCTGGCACCCCTGTTACCGGAGGACTCGGACGACGAACTGCGGTCCTTTCTCGAAGCGTTGCCCGAACCGGTCAGAGCCGCGGTCGGGGCACTTGCCGTCCGCACGCTGCCCGGCGCAGCCGAGGCGGGGGATCCCGTCGAAGCCGTCGTGCGGGGGCTGCGCGTCCTCCAACTCGTCGGCGCGCACACCAGGACGGCTCCGTGACCGAGATCGACGCCGACCTCTGGCGGGAGCGCATGGCCCTCCTGGACTCGCCCCTCGTCACGGCAGCCGTGGTCGTGCAGTGCGGGCTCGGCTGGCTGGCTCCGGACAACTTCGGTCTGCGCAACGAGATCGACCGACGTCTGGCCTCCGTCCAATGGCGACGGGGTGCTTCCCTGACCGTTACCCGTGTCGTCCTGCACAACCTGCCCGCCTCACCGACGGGATCCGTCCGATCCCGAGGCACGGACGAGGCCTTCGAAGAGTGGAACTTCCGCCTCTCCTGCACAACCGCTCTGATGCACACGGGAGTCAACCAGGCCTCGCAGGTTCACCGCCTCATCATCCGGGGAGACGAGGGGGGTGCGCCCCTTCCGGATATGGTCGAACTGCTGGAAGACGGACAGTGGACCGACAACAGGGCCCTGCTCGCGTTGCGGACCGTCGCCGCCGTCGGCCGCACCACGCCCATGACCGGCTACGACGTGGACCTGAACGGCCCGTTCGGGGACACGGACCCGTCGGTCTACCTGTGATCGACAGAGGAGATCAAGTGCCCTACGCCCCGGAGAGTCCAGAGGATCACGCCTTCCTCCAGCAGGCGATCGCGATCTCTCGCCACGCGCTCGAGGACGAGGGCAAGACTCCCTTCGGGGCCTTGGTGGTCATCGACGGTCAGGTCGTCGGAACAGGAACCAGTTCCGTGGTCGAGCGACACGACCCGACCGCTCACGCGGAGGTCATGGCCTTGCGTGCCGCCGGTTCCGCGCTCGGGCGTCACCTGATGGAGGACGCGGTGATGTACTGCAGCAGCGAGCCGTGCCCGATGTGCCTCGTCGCCTGCTACTGGGCCCGCATCCCGCGTCTGGTCTACGCGGCCACCAGCCGCGACGTCGCGGTCAACGGCTTCGAGGACCTTCAGTTCTACCGTCAACTCGCCCTGCCCAACGCCGAGCGCGTTCTCCTGGAGGAAGTGGCGACAGAGGGCGAGGCGCGTGAGGCGGCGGCAGGAGCTCTGTCCACGTGGGCCGGCAAGCTCCCCTTTCCCGTGGAACCCAAACTCTGAGACCCGCGGCGCCGTTCACGCCGGGACAGGCACTCCCAGCCCCTCCAGCACCACCGCGCCCGGCAGTTGGGACAGTGTCTTGCCCGGGATCAGGAGCTTGCCGCGGCGGCGGCCGCTGCCGACCAGGGCGTACGGGAGGTCCGCGACCGCCGCGTCGATCAGGAGGGGCCAGTCCGCGGGGAGGCCGAGCGGGGTGATGCCGCCGTACTCCATGCCCGTGCCGCCCGTCGCCGTGTCCGCCGGGGCGAACGACGCCTTGCGGGCGCCCAGTTGGCGGCGGACCAGGCCGTTGACGTCGACGCGGGTGGTGGAGAGGACGAGGCAGGCCGCGAGGGTGGTCTCGCCGCCGCGCTTGCCGGCGACGACCACGCAGTTCGCGGACTGTTCGAGGAGGTCACGGCCGTAGTGCTCGACGAAGACCGCGGTGTCGGCCCACTCCGGGTCGGTGTCGACGTACAGGATGCCGTCGGCCGGTTCGGTCCCGGTCCAGCCGCGCACGGCGTCGGCCACCGGGCCGACCAGGTCGTCGAGGCAGTCGGGTGCGGGGACGCAGGTGTCGAAGTCTCCGATGGGTGCGCGCATGGCCGCACGCTAACAGCCCGGCCGGGGTGCCTCAGCGCACGGGCGGGACGGAGACCGACATCAGCATGCGCATCGGCACGTCGCCCTCGTTGCCGTAGGTGTGCGGGGCGTCGGCCTCGAAGGAGGCGGTCGCTCCGGCCGGGACGGTGTGGGCGGCGCCGTCCACGGTGAGGGTCAGTTCGCCCTCCGTGACGTGCAGGAGTTCGACGGTGCCCGGCGGGTGCGGGTCCGAGGGGCTGCTCTCGCCCGGCATCAGGTGCCAGTCCCACATCTCCAGCGGGCCGGGGGCCTCCACGCCCGCGAGGAGCCGGTTGTAGCTGCCGGCGTCGGTGTGCCACAGGCGGACGGCCTGGTCGCCGGGGACGATGCGGACCGACGGCTCCTGGTCGTAGTCGAGCAGGGTGGTGATGCTCACACCGAGCGCGTCGCCGATCTTGACGACCGTGCCGAGGCTGGGATTGGTGCGGGCCTGCTCGATCTGGATGAGCATCCCCCGGCTCACGCCCGCCCGGGAGGCGAGGGTGTCCAGGGTGAACCCGCGTTCGGTGCGCCAGCGCTTCACGTTGCGCCCCAGGGACTGCGTCAGCAGGTCGAGGTCCGACACGTTCCGTATCCGTCCGTTCCGTCCAGTGCGTGCGTTGCGTGCATTGCGCGTTGTGGGTCGCGTGGGCTTGGTTCACCACCGCCGGAGCACCCGCCCTGCCCCGCGTCCGCCACAAAGGTCACTTATTTTGGATGACGCGGTCCAGTGAACTGAACTACGGTGTGGTGCACCCGACCGTTCACCGAACTGTACTGCGAGGCCGCTCGTGACCGTGTTCCTTGCCCTGACCACCAGCGTCCTCTACGGCCTCTCCGACTTCGGCGGCGGACTGCTGACCCGGCGCTTCCCCGCCCTGACCGTGGTCGTGCTCTCGCAGGGCATCGCGGCGGCCGTGCTCGGCGTGGTGGTCGTCGTCACGGGCGGCTGGGGCGAGGCAGGTCCGCGGCTGTGGTTCGCGTTCGCCGCCGGGCTGGTGGGCCCGCTGGCCCTGCTCTGCTTCTACCGCGCCCTCGCGATCGGCCCGATGGGCGTCGTCTCGCCACTGGCCACCGTGGGCGTCGCCGTGCCGGTGGGCGTCGGTCTCGTCCTCGGCGAACGTCCCGGGCTCATGGAGGCCACCGGCGTCGCGGTCGCCGTCTGCGGTCTGGTGCTGGCCGGCGGCCCGGAGCTGCGGGGTGCTCCCGCGCAGCGGTCGGCGGTCGTGCTGTCGCTGGTGGCGGCGCTCGGGTTCGGCGCGGTGTTCGCCCTGATCTCCCAGGCCTCGACGACGGTCACCGGGCTGTTCCTCGCGCTCTTCGTGCAGCGGGTGACGAACGTGGCCGTCGGGGGCGCCGCCCTGCTCGTCTCCGTGCGGCGCGGCACCGCCCCGCTGCCCGCGGGCGGCTTCCCGTGGGGGTCGCTGCCCGCGCTCGCCTTCGTCGGGCTGTCCGACGTGGCGGCGAACGGCACGTACTCGGTCGCGGCCCGGCTCGGCCCGGTCACCGTCGCCGCCGTGCTGGCGTCGCTGTACCCGGTGGTCACCGCGCTGGCCGCGCGCGGTCTGCTCCACGAGCGGCTGCGCGCCGTCCAGGCGGCGGGCGCGGGACTCGCGCTGATGGGCACGGTGCTGCTCGCGACGGGGTGAGCCGGGCGCCCCGCGAGCCCGGCGGACCGGTGCGGGCGGCCCGGCGCGGACGACCCGGCACAGGCGGCCCGGTGCTGTCAGTTCTCCGCGGTCTCCGGGTCGAGTGCCGCCAGGCGTGCCACCGCCGCGTCGTCCAACTCGCCCAGCGCGACGAGCTGTTGCGGGGTGACGCCCTCCGGGATCGGCACCGGGGCGGGTGTCCGGAGCGGCGGCTGCCAGCCGTCCTCCGGGGTCCACCGCCGGACGACGCGGGCCGGCGCGCCCGCGACCACCGCGTGGTCGGGCACTGTGCCGCGCACCACCGCGCCCGCGGCGACGACCACGTTGCGGCCCACGCGCGCGCCCGGCAGGATCACCGCGCCCGTGCCGATCCAGCAGCCCGGCCCTATCTCCACGGGCTCCGTGCGCGGCCACTGCTTGCCGATCGGCTGGTGCGGGTCGTCGTACGAGTGGTTCGTGGACGTCACGTAGACGTACGGACCGAAGTAGCAGTCGCTGCCGATGGTGACGGTCGTGTCGGCGATGACGTGACTGCCCCGGCCCAGGACGACGCCGTCGCCGAGCCGCAGGATCGGCTCGGGCCCGAGGTCGAGGTCGGGCATCATCCCGGCGGTCAGGGTGACCTGTTCGCCGATGATGCAGTGGGAGCCCAGGTGGATCCACGGTTCGCCGAAGACCGTGCCCAGCGGGAAGGCGAGCCTGGTACCGGTTCCCATCGCGGCGAACCGGAACGCGCCGGGCCGCTCCGCGGTGACGGACCCCGTGCGCTGCACCCAGGCCCAGCCCGCGTGGACGGCACGCTGCGCGAGGCGTCGCGACCACGACGAGAACGACCACGACGAGAACGTGTTCCTGCGCTGGAGCATCCGCTCACGGTACTCAGCGGGGGCCCGGCCGGAAGGCGCGTACCGCTGTGATCTTCGACCTACCGCATGACGTACCGTGCCGTACCGGCCGGACACCGCCGACAGAGGGAGTGGGCATGAGCAACGAGGCGCTGATCACGGGCATCGGCGGCAGGGAACCGCGGGTCGACGAAGGGGCGTTCACGGCCCCCGGCGCGGTGCTGATCGGTGACGTGACCGTGGGGGCGGGCGCGAGCGTCTGGTACGGCGCGGTGCTGCGCGGCGACATCGAGGCCATCGCGGTCGGGCCCGACAGCAACGTGCAGGACAACTGCACCCTGCACGCCGACCCGGGGTTCCCGGTCGGCGTCGGCGCCCGGGTGTCGATCGGGCACAACGCGGTGGTGCACGGCGCGACCGTCGGGGACGACTGCCTGATCGGCATGGGCGCGACCGTGCTCAACGGGGCGGTGATCGGCGCCGGTTCACTGGTCGCCGCACAGGCGCTCGTACCGCAGGGCATGGTCGTGCCGCCGGGCTCGCTGGTGGCGGGGGTGCCCGCGAAGGTGCGCCGCGAGCTGACGGACGAGGAGCGCGCGGGCGTCACGCTGAACGGGACCCACTACGCGGAACTGGCGAAGGCGCACCGCGCGGTGCACGCGCCGGACGCCTCGTAGCGGCAGGGGCCGTCACCGGCCGGGGGTCACTCCCCCGCCGGGACTGCCTCGGGGTCCTTCGCGCGCTCGCCCTCGGCGTCGGCCGACACGCGCCCCGAGCGGCGCCGGATGACGAGCATGGACGCGAGTCCTACGAGGACGGCGGCGACGAGGGCGACCCAGGAGAAGCGCTTGAGCCAGGACTCGGCGACGACCCCGACGTAGTAGACGACGGCGGTGGTGCCGCCCGCCCAGACGATGCCGCCCAGGATGTTGGCGATGAGGAACTTCCAGTACGGCATCCGCAGCACGCCCGCGAGGGGGCCGGCGAAGATGCGCAGCAGGGCGATGAAGCGGCCGACGAAGACGGCCCACATGCCCCACTTCTGGAACGAGCGTTCCGCGGTGGCGACGTGCGCCTCGCCGAAGTGCCGCGGGAACTTGGCCCCGAGCCAGGTCAGCAGGGGCCGGCCGCCCTTGCGGCCGATGGCGTAGCCGATGGAGTCGCCGACCACCGCGCCGAGCGTGGCGCAGGCGCCGAGGACGACGGGGTTGATGCCCGACTGCTGCGAGGACAGCAGCGCCGCGGAGACGAGCACGATCTCGCCCGGCAGCGGGATGCCCAGGCTCTCCACCCCGATCACCAGGGCCACCAAGGCGTAGACGGCGACCGCGGGTACCGTGTCGAGCCATTCCTGGACGTGCACGCCGGTTCCTCCCGATGGCGAGTCCGTGCTTCCCGGCGTGCGCCCATGACGGGGCGCACGCCGGGAAGCCTACTCGCTCGGCGCGGCCCGCCCGTCCCGCGCACCCGGCGCCCGCCCTGCCCGCGGGCCGGGCGGTGCCGCCCCGGCGGCCGCGGACCGGGTCACTCCCGTACCTCCGCGCTCCCGCGCAGCAGCAGGTCCCGCGCGGACGTCCCGAGCCAGACGTCGCGGCGGCCGGTGCCCAGCGCCCAGTCGTGCCGCGCGGTGTCCCAGGACGACAGGGTGCGGGCGGCGACGCGCACGGTCACCCACCGGGCCTCCCCCGGCCGCAGGTCGAGCCGCCGGTACCCGGCCAGTGTCCGCACCGGCTGGTCGAGGTCCAGGTCGGGCGAGGGGCCGACGTAGACCTGGGGCACGGCGACGCCCGCGCGCGTGCCGGTGTTGCGGACGTCGAAGGAGACGTCGAGGCCGCCGTCCGCCCACCGGGTCCGCAGACCGCCGCAGTGGAAGGTCGTGTACGAGAGGCCGTGCCCGAAGGGGAACAGGGGCCGCACGCCCTGGGCGTCGTACCAGCGGTAGCCGGTGTGGACGCCCTCGGAGTACTCCTCGGTGCCGTCGACACCCGGGTGCCGCCGGGGGTCGCCCGCGACGGGGTGGTGGCCGTCGTCGGCGGGGAACGTCTGGGTGAGCCGGCCGCCGGGGTCGCAGTCGCCGTACAGCACGGCGGCGGTGGCGGCGGCGCCCTGCTGGCCCGGGTAGTACATCTGGAGGACGGCGCCGGTGCGGTCGAGCCAGGGCATCGACGTGGCGGAGGAGGTGTTGAGGACGACGGTGGTGCGCGGGTTGGCCGCCGTGACCGCCTCGATCAGCCGCTCCTGGTGTCCGGGCAGCGCGATCGTGGTGCGGTCCTGGCCCTCGGAGGCGTCCTCGTAGGCGAACAGGACGACGCTGTCGGCGGCGCGTGCGGTGCGCACGGCCTCGTCGAGGTCCTCCCGCCGGGTGGCTTCGGTGCTGCGGCGCAGCCGGAAGGTCTGGCCGGTGTCACCGCCCGCGGCCGTGATCGTCAGCCGGTGGGCGCCCGCGGCCAGTCGGAGGGTGCGGCGGCGCAGCGCCAGTCCGTCGGGCGCGGTCGTGACGAAACCGCCCTGGAAGTACTCGCCCCAGCCGGAGGCGACGGGGAAGAGCTCCGTCCCGTCGAGCCGCACGGTGGGGCGGGTGGTGCCCGAGTAGTGCACGACGATCGTCCACTCGCCGGCCTCGGTGTCGTCGACGGTCAGGGTGCCGTCGTACGCCCAGGTCCGGCCGGCCTCGACGCGCTGGCCCTCGGGGTCGAACGAGGGGCCGACCGATCCTGCCGGCAGCGCCCGGCCGTACAGGTCCTCGCCGAGCGCGTGGCTGACGCGTGCGCCGCGGCCCGCCCGTCCGGCGCGGGCCCGGATCGCGTCGAGGGGGCTGTCGGCGCGGTCGGGGACGACGTGCGCGCTGCCGCCGCCGCTGACGAAGGGCAGGGCGCCGGTGGGTCCGACGACGGCGACGCTGCCGCCGGTCAGCGGGAGGGTGCCGTGCTCGTTGCGCAGCAGGGTCGCGCCGGCCCTGGCGACCTCCAGGGCGACGGCGGCGCCGGCCGCGGGGTCACGGTCCGGGCGGGGCGGGGCGGTCCCGTCGAGCAGTCCGAAGCGGTCCATGACGGCGAGCAGCCGGCCCACGGCCCGGTCGACGTGGTCCCGGGGCACCTCGCCGGACTCGACGGCGGTCTTCAGGGCGGCGCCGAAGTAGGTGCCGTCCGGCATCTCCATGTCGAGGCCGGCGGCGATCGCGGCGACGGTGCTGTGGGCGGCGGACCAGTCGGTCATCACCCAGCCGTCGAAGCCCCAGCGGTCGCGCAGGACGTCCGTGAGCAGGGTCCTGTTCTCGCACGCCCAGGTGCCGTTGACCTTGTTGTAGGCGCCCATGACCGCGCCGGTGCCGGCGTCGACGGCCGCCTCGAAGCCGCGCAGTTCGACCTCGTGCAGCGTGCGTTCGTCGACCCGCACGTCCACCGAAGTGCGGTCCTTCTCCTGGTTGTTGAGGGCGAAGTGCTTGACGGTCGCGACGAGGCCCTCGTCCTGGATGCCGCGGATCTCGGCGGCCACCATGTCGGCGGAGAGCAGCGGGTCCTCGGAGAAGGTCTCGAAGTTGCGGCCCGCGTACGGGGTGCGGATCAGGTTGACCATCGGCGAGAGCAGGACGTCCTGGCCGAGCGCGCGGCCCTCGCGGCCGATGACCTCGCCGTAGCGGCGGGCCAGGTCCGGGTCGAAGGCGGAGGCGAGCAGCACGGGGGCGGGCAGCGCGGTCGCGTGCCGGGTGACGCGGACACCGGCGGGCCCGTCGGCAAGCCGCAGCGCGGGGATGCCGAGGCGCGGTACGCCGGGGACGTAGCCGGCCTGGCCCAGTGGTGCGGGGTCGGTGGCGCCGTGCAGCAGGGAGATCTTCTCGTCGAGGGTGAGCCGCGCGAGCAGCCCGTCGACGCGGGCACCGGCGGCGCCGGGTCGGGTGCCGGGGGCCTCGCGCACCCGGGCCGCCGCGGCGGGCGCGGTCGCGGTGCCGACGGCCGCGGCGACGGCGGCGGTGCCGGTCAGGCGCAGGACGGTCCGCCGGGTGAGGGGGTCGGACATGGCCGTCACTCCTTCGGTGCGCGGACGCGCCGGGGCGCGCCACGGGTGCGCGGCCCGGGGGCCGGGTGCGCGTGCGGGTCGATGCACGCACTATGCGTCAGCGATCGGTGACACACCGTCAGGGCGGGTGTCCGGCGCGGCGGGCGGCCCCGGGTACGCGTGTGGCCCCGACCGGTCCGGTCGGGGCCACGCGCCGGGCAACGGGCGCCGGGGGTTCAGCTGTTGGGGCGCAGGGTCCAGGTGATCGTCATCTCGCCGGTGACGGCGCCGTCCTCGCGGGTGATCGCGACGGCGACGGGAAACTCGGGGCGGCGCCCCTCGTCGAGCTCCGCGACGATGTCCGCGACCGGCCGGCCCAGGGTGGCGGTGGCGGTGACGGGGCCGAGGGCGATCTTCTTGAAGGAGATCTCGGCGTGCACCGGAAGCGGTACGGCGCGCGGCAGTTGGTCGCCGAAGGCGGCGAGCACGACGGCACCGCTGGCGGACTCGCCGAGGGTGAACATCGCCCCGGCGTGGGGGCCGCCCACGTGGTTGCGGTACTCGCCCTGGTCCGGGAGGTACAGAACGGCCTTCTCCGGGGTCGTCTCCAGGTACTCCAGCTTGAGGGTCCGCACCATCGGCACGGTGGCGGCGAGCATCTCGCCGATCGACATCTGATCCGCACTCATGGCATGAGGTTACTCGCGAGTAGCCTCCGGGCGCCAGACCGGTACGGCGAACACCGCGTGCCCTTTCCGCCCATACGGCCCCCGGGAGGCCCCTCTCGGTACGTACCTGACAAGGCCTCGTGACCTCATCGTGTCGCGGGCGGCACTAGTGTTGCCTCCCATGTGGCCAGGACAGCAGCCGCCAGGGGGCGAGCAGAACCCGCAGGGGAACAACCCGTACCAGCAGCCGGGGTACCAACAGCCCAACCCGTACCAGCAATCCGGTTACCAGCAGCCCGACCCCTATGCGCAGCAGCCGCAGTGGGGCGCTCCCGGCCCCGCCGGAGCACCGCAGCCGGGCGGCCAGGGCGGCGGAGGCGGCAACCGGACGAAGGTCGTGGCGATCGTCGCGTCCCTGGCCGTGGTGGTGGCCGCCGGCGTGACCGGGTTCCTGGTGCTGGGCGGCAGTTCGGACGACAAGGCGGACGACGGCAAGGCGAGCCCGACGGCCGCGACGCCGTCGGTGAAGGACAGCCCGAGCGTCTCCGCCTCGGAGGCCAACCCGCGCGGCGGCGACACCGAGAAGCCGACCGTCGCCGGGTGGAAGGTCGTCGTCAATCCGAAGCGGGGCACCGCCTTCGACGTGCCGGCGGACTGGGAGGTCCAGTCGTCCACCCTGACCATCGGCTTCGAGGACGACAAGGCGGACGACGGCAAGCCTCTCGTCGTCATGTCCGCTCCCGCCCTCTACAAGTCGAAGTGGTGCACCAGCGACGACGACAAGGACGGCAACACGGACGACACGTCGCTCGCCGCGGTCGGCACCAAGGGCGCGGACGGCGCCAAGAACACCGACGAGGTCGCCGTGAACACGGTCGGCTGGTGGGTCTACGGCGGGTACACGCAGCCCGACAAGAAGAGCCTGACGTACGACAAGAAGGCCACGCCCTACACCACCGCCTCGGGCATCAAGGGCAGTTACGCGTGGGCGCAGTCCACGAACACGCCCATGAAGGGCAAGTGCGCCTCCGACGGCAAGGCACTGACCTTCGGCTTCAAGAACTCGGCCGGCGACTTCGTGTCCTGGAACTTCTACGGGGCCAAGGGCGTCAAGGGCGAGGTCCCGAAGGCGACCATCATGAAGATCCTCAGCACCGTCCGGCTCTCCGGGGACCCGACGGAGTGAATCCCGCCGCCGCGTGCGGCAGTTGGGGCCGATCTCTCCGACTGCCGCCCGGCGCACGGTACTTCAGCCGATGCTGAACGCCCCGTCCGGCGGTTCGGGCGACGGCACGGCGTCCTCGTCGCGCACCGGCACCGCCCCCTTCGTGAACTTCCGCAGCGCCGGGCCGTGTTCGACACGCGCGGGAAAGGCGTCGGAGGCGGTGAGCCGGGCGAGCGCTCCCGTGTCGACGGGGTGGTGCGAGGCGATCAGGAGCGCGTTGCCGAAGCGCCGGCCGCGCAGGACGCCCGGTTCCGCGATCAGCGCGAGTTCCTCGAAGACGGCCGCGAACGTGGCGAGCTGGGACCGCAGGAAGGCGAACGGCGCCGCGTCCGCGAGGTTCGCCAGATAGACACCGCCGGGCCGCAGCACCCGCTCCGCCTCCCGCGCGAACGTCAGTGACGTGATGTGCGCCGGTACCCGCGAGCCGCCGAAGACGTCCGCGACCAGCACGTCCGCCGAGTCGTCCGGCGCGGCCTCCAGATGGGCGCGCGCGTCCGCCGCGTGCAGGGCGGTCCCGGAACCGGGCGGGAGCGGCAGGCACTCGGCGACCAGGCCGAGGAGCCCGCGATCGGCCTCGACGACGTCCTGCCGGGAGCCGGGCCGGGTCGCCGCGACGTACCGGGGCAACGTGAGCGCGCCGCCGCCCAGGTGCAGCACGTCCAGGGCGACGCCGGGCGGTGCGACGACGTCGAGGACGTGCCCGGCGCGGCGGACGTACTCGAACTCCAGGTGCGTGGGGGCGTCCAGGTCGACGTAGGACTGCGGCGCCCCGTCGACGGTGAGCAGCCAGGCCCGCTCGCGGTCGACGTCGGGCATCAGCTTCGCGGTGCCGTGGTCGACGTCGCGGATGACGGGGATCGGGTCGTTCACCCGTCCATTGTGCGGGTGCGGCCGGCGAGGGCGGCACGGGAGGGACCCGCCCCCCGGAGGAGGACGGGTCCCCGTCACCGCGTCGCGCGGATCAGCCCACCGACGTCACCGTGCCGGCGCCCACGGTCCGGCCGCCCTCGCGGATCGCGAAGCCGAGGCCGGGCTCCAGCGGCACGGCGTGCCCCAGCTCGACCGTCATCGTGACGGTGTCGCCGGGCCGGGCCGTGCCCGTGGCGCCCAGGTCGACGTCGCCGACCACGTCGCCGGTGCGGATGTAGAACTGCGGCCGGTAGCCGGTGGACACCGGTGTGGTGCGGCCGCCCTCCGCCGCCGACAGGACGTAGACCCGCGCGGTGAACCGGTCGGCGGGCACGACGCTGCCCGGCGCCGCGACGACGTGCCCGCGGCGGACCGCGTCGCGGGCCACCCCGCGCAGCAGCAGCGCCACGTTGTCGCCGGCCTGGGCCTCGGCCATCGGCCTGCCGAAGGTCTCCACCCCGGTGACCACGCTCTCCACCCCGGCGCCGAGCACCTCGACCCGGTCGCCGACGCGGACGGTGCCGCGCTCGACCGCGCCGGTGACGACCGTGCCGCGGCCGGTGATGGTGAGCACGTTCTCCACCGGCAGCAGGAACGGCGCGTCCAGGTACCGCTCGGGCATGGGCACGTACGTGTCCACGGCGTCGAGCAGCGCCTCGACGGACGCCGTCCACCGCGGCTCGCCCCGCAGCGCCCCGAGCCCGGAGACCCGGACCACGGGCGCGGCGTCGCCGCCGTAGCCGTGCCGGCTGAGCAGTTCGCGGACCTCCAGCTCCACGAGGTCGGTGAGCTCGTCGTCGCCCGCGTCGGCCTTGTTGAGGGCGACGACGATGTGGTCGACGCCCACCTGCCGGGCGAGCAGGACGTGCTCGGCGGTCTGCGGCATGATCCCGTCGAGCGCCGACACGACGAGGATCGCCCCGTCGAGCTGCGCCGCCCCGGTGACCATGTTCTTCACGTAGTCGGCGTGCCCCGGCATGTCGACGTGGGCGTAGTGCCGGGTGTCCGTCTCGTACTCCACGTGCGCGATGTTGATGGTGATGCCGCGCGCGGCCTCCTCCGGGGCCCGGTCGATGCGGTCGAACGGGACGTACCGGGTGGTGCCGCCGGTGCCACGCCCGGCGAGGACCTTGGTGATGGCGGCGGTCAGGGTCGTCTTGCCGTGGTCGACGTGACCCATCGTGCCGATGTTGAGATGCGGCTTGGTGCGGACGTATGCCGTCTTGGGCATGGCGGTACCTCGAAGCGTGCCAGGTGGTGCGGTGATGGTCCCGGCGCGGTCGTGCGGCCGGGACGGGGACCCCTCGCGGTGACCGACCCTCCCCCTGCGGGGTCCGCCGGACGATCCGGGAAGGGTCAGCTTCGGGCGCCGTCGAGGGCGGCCGGGACAGTGGGCGCGGCAGCCTTCGGCGCGTCCGCGACGGCGGACGCTGCGAGGAGGAAGGCATACCGGAACATGTGCGAATACTCGCTCAACCGCCGCCTCCGGTCGAATGGTTTTCCGGGGGCCGCCCACCGTCCGGCCGTGCCGGGTGCGACAGTTGGGGCGCACGGTCCGTGACCTGGGACGCGGGCACCGGCGGCGGTCGCGCGCACCGCGCGCAACAGGGCCTGGATTTCCGCCCGCTGTCACGCGCGTGGGACGAACCGTACGGCGATCACACACATTTGTCGGTTAGGGTCGCCGGATGCTCGATGCCACCACCCGCTCTGGGGGCACCGCCACGGCCACTCCCCCGGCCACCGCAACGGAGCTCGATCCCGCCACCGTGTCGTCGTCGCGCGGCGTCGTCGACCGCTGCACGAGAGCACTGCTCTCGCCCTGGTCGCGCTTCGGTCTGCTCGTCCTGCTGCTCGCGCTGGCTGCCGCCGCGGTCCTGCTGTTCGAGCCGCAGCGCCTCCTCGTGCACGGCTGGCCACCACGCCTCGACGGCGCGGCCGCCACGGTCGTCTTCGCGGTGCTGTACGGGCTGTGCACGGTCGCGTTCGTGCCCCGCCCGCTCCTCAACCTCGCCGCGGGCGCGGTGCTCGGGACACCCCTGGGGCTGGGCTCGGCGCTCGTCGGCACGGTGCTCGGCGCCGGGATCGCCTTCGGGCTCGGGCGCTTCCTCGGCCAGAGCGCGCTGCGCCCCCTGGTGCGCGGCAGGCTGCTGAAGGCCGCGGACGGCCAGCTCAGCAGGCACGGCTTCCGCTCGATGCTCGCGGCCCGACTGTTCCCCGGGGTGCCGTTCTGGGCGGCCAACTACTGCGCCTCCGTGTCCCGGATGGGCTGGTGGCCGTTCCTCGCGGCGACGGCGCTCGGCTCGGTGCCGAACACCGCCGCCTACGTGGTGGCGGGCGCCCGCGCGTCGGCGCCCACGTCCCCGGCGTTCCTGATCGCGATGGCCTGCATCGCCCTGCCGGCCCTGGTGGGCACCGCGGTCGCGTGGCGGCGGAGGCACCAACTGCGTCTGCGCTGACGGGCTTCGGGGCGACGGCGCACGCCTCCCCGCCGCCGGGTGGCCGTCAGACGCCTTCCAGGATCATGGCGTTGGCCAGTCCCCCGGCCTCGCACATGGTCTGTAGGCCGTACTGGGCGCCCCGGGCCCGCATCGCGTGGACGAGAGTCGTGGTCAGCCGGGTGCCGCTGGCGCCCAGCGGGTGGCCGAGGGCGATCGCGCCGCCGTGGACGTTGACCTTGTCCAGGTCGGCGCCGGTCTCCTGCTGCCAGGCCAGCACGACGGACGCGAACGCCTCGTTGACCTCGAACAGGTCGATGTCGCCGAGCGCGAGCCCGGCCCGGCGCAGCACCTTCTCGGTGGCCGGGATCACGCCGGTGAGCATCAGCAGCGGGTCGGACCCGGTGACGGCGAAACTGTGCAGCCGGGCCAGCGGGCGCAGGCCGAGCCGCGCGGCGATCTCGCTGGTGGTGATCAGCACGGCGGAGGCGCCGTCGTTGACGGGACTGGAGTTGCCGGCGGTGACGTTCCACTCGATCTGCGGGAAGCGTTCCGCGTAACCGGCGTCGTGGAAGGCCGGCTTGAGGCCGGCGAGGATCTCGGGCGTGCTGCCGGGCCGTACGCACTCGTCCCGGGTGACGCCGTCCAGCGGCGCGGTCTCGGCGTCGAGCAGGCCGGTGTCGCGGGCCTCGGCGGCCCTGCGGTGGGACTCCAGGGCGTACGCGTCCATGGCGGCGCGCGACAACGACCACTTGGCGGCGATGAGTTCGGCGCCGATGCCCTGCGGGACGAGACCCTCCGGGTACCTCTCGGCGATGCCCGGCCCGAAGGGGTCGGCGCCCGGAGTCACGCCGGAGCCCATCGGCACCCGGCTCATGGACTCGACGCCGCAGGCCACGGCGAGGTCGTAGGCGCCGGAGAGGACGCCCTGCGCGGCGAAGTGGACGGCCTGCTGGGAGGAACCGCACTGCCGGTCGACCGTCGTCGCGGGCACGGACTCCGGGAAGCCGGCCGACAGCGCGGCCCACCGGGAGATGTTCGCCGCCTGTTCGCCGACCTGCGTGACGGTGCCGCCGATCACGTCGTCGATCAGCGCGGGGTCGACACCGGCCCGGTCGACGAGGGTGCGCAGGGTGTGGGCGAGGAGCTGGACGGGGTGGACGTGGGCGAGGGAGCCGGTCGGCCTGCCCTTGCCGATCGGGGTGCGTACGGCTTCGACGACGACTGCGTCACGCATGTCCGGGCCTCCTTGGCCACGAGGGTCACTACCGGTGAGTAGGAAATCCAAACTCACCATAGCGCGGTAGGTTGGAAAAACAAACCCACCGAAGTCCGGGCCCCGGAGTGGAGAACATGGCCGTGCCGACGCCGCAGAACCCGCCGAACGCGAAGACCGCCCAGGACCCGAGGGGCGAGCAGGGCCCGGGAGGCACGCGGAGCCCGAAGAGCCCCCGCCCGTGCTCGATCGCCGACACCCTGGCGCTCGTCGGCGAGAAGTACTCCCTGCTCGTCCTGCGGGAGGTGTGCCTGGGCAACGGGCGCTTCGACCAGCTCGTGCGCAACATCGGCGCCCCGCGCGACGTCCTCACCACCCGGCTGCGCCGCCTCGTGGACGCGGGCATCCTCGCCCGGCACCCGTACAGCGAGCGCCCGCCGCGCTTCGAGTACCGGCCGACGGCGGCGGGCCTCGAACTGGAGCCGGCCCTGCTGACGCTCATGGCGTGGGGCGACCGGCACCTGCGGACGGACGACGACCGCCCGATGCTGATCGAGCACGACACGTGCGGCGAGGTGCTCGCGCCGGCGGTGACGTGCCGGGCCTGCGGCGAGGAGGTGCGGCACGCGGAACTGTCGGCGCATCCGCAGACACCGGGGTGGACGGTCGCCGGCCCGGCGGAGCGGTAGGCGGGCGGGCCGCGCGCCGCGCGGAGCCGTGGGCGGGCGACCCGGCGGTGGTCAACTCCGGCCGTTCGCGGGCCGGTCGGGGAAACCCCCGTGCGGTTGCTGTCCCGCCGGGACGCTACGCTGCCCCCAACAGCTTTGCCTTCCCTTGAACTTCCTCTCACCCTCCCCTTGCCCGGCACCATCGTGATCGCCCTCCGGAACGACCCGGCGCGGTCCATGTCCCCCGACCGCGAACGGCACTTGGACTCAGTACGTCATGTCTTGGTTTGAATCCCTCGTCCTCGGACTCGTCCAGGGGCTGACCGAGTTCCTCCCCGTCTCGTCCAGCGCGCACCTGCGTCTGACGGCGGCCTTCGCCGGGTGGGAGGACCCCGGAGCGGCCTTCACGGCGATCACGCAGATCGGCACGGAGGCGGCGGTGCTGATCTACTTCCGCAAGGACATCGGGCGCATCGTCTCCGCGTGGAGCCGCTCACTGGCCGACCGCCGGATGCGCCAGGACCACGACGCGAAGATGGGCTGGCTGGTCATCGTCGGCTCGATCCCGATCGGTGTGCTCGGTGTGACGCTGAAGGACCAGATCGAGGGGCCGTTCCGCGACCTGCGGGTCACGGCGACGATGCTGATCGCGATGGGTGTCGTCCTCGGCATCGCCGACCGGCTCGCGGCCCGCGACGAGTCGGGCGGCCGGCACCGCGCGGCCAAGCAGCGCAAGGGCCTTGAGGACCTGGGCGTCAAGGACGGCCTGATCTACGGCGTCTGCCAGGCGATGGCCCTGATCCCCGGCGTCTCGCGCTCGGGCGCCACGATCAGCGGCGGCCTCCTGATGGGCTACCGGCGCGAGGCGGCGGCACGGTACTCGTTCCTGCTGGCGGTACCGGCGGTCCTGGCGTCGGGCGTCTTCGAACTCAAGGACGCGGTGGGCACGGGCCACGTGGCCTGGGGCCCGACCCTGTTCGCGACGGTGATCGCGTTCGTGTCGGGCTACGTGGTGATCTCGTGGTTCATGAAGTTCATCTCGTCGAAGAGCTTCATGCCGTTCGTCTGGTACCGGATCGCCCTCGGCATCGTCATCATCTGCCTGGTCACGGCGGGCGTCCTGAGCCCCCACGCGGCCGAGTCGGCGGGCTGAGGACGGGGCCGAGGCCCCTGTGCCCGACTGGGTGCTCCCCCACCGCCGGGGCGATCGGGGTGCGCTTGCGCGACGGCCGCGAACAGGCCGGCCCCACCCGGACACAGCCCGGTGAGCGCATCGGCCGCGCCGGGACCACAGGACGATCCGCCGGTGCAAGTGCGCCACAGCGATCCCGCCCCTGGACGACCTGCTCCTGCTCACCGGCACGAGGGGCATCCCGCCGTCCGGCCTCGTGCGGTAGGGCGGCCGGCCTCCCTGGGGCCAAGGCCGCCCCCGTCCCGCGCCCGGCCGCGTCGGCACGACCGGGCGCGGGGGTCTCAGGACCGGCGCCGCGGCAACGGCTGCGCCGCCGACGGGTACGACTTCCGCGGCGACCGCGGGCACAGGTCGGCGTGGACCGTGACGGACCCGCCCGCCCCGGACCCGGTCTCGACGTACCGTGTCACGGCCCGCTCCCCGGGCATGATCGGGTGGTCGCACCGGTCGCACCTCACGCCTGCCTCCTCGCCCACTCGTGCGCGCGGCCGCGCTTGATCAGCCGCTGGAGGGCGCGGCCCTCGTCGCAGTCCGCGACGGTGAGATGGCAGAGGTCGCACTTCGCCACGTGCGCGAGGAGCGCCTCGAACGCCCAATGCCCGGTGCACGGGAGGCAGCCGCGGGGGAACTGCCGGACACCACCGACCACCCGCTCGGACAGGTCGACCGCGGCGCCCGCGGTGAGCGGACGCCGGCACCACACGCAGTCCGCACCGCGGGCCTGTCGCTCGCTGAGATCGGCCGGGAGGTCCGGTAATGCGTCTGCGGTTGTGCTCGTCATGCCAACCTCCCGTGCGCGATGTTCCCTCTCACACGCGAGACCGTATGCAGCCCCCAACCAACTCACCCGAGCTGACAGTTCGGGTGGCCTAGGGGCTCGTTCAGACCAGGCCGACGCGCTCCGCGAGCGCCTCTGCCTGACGGGCGTGCATCGCGCGCGCCCGGCGGAAAACGGTGAGCACGAGCTGCCGGGCCAATGGGGTGCGCGCGAGGTCCTCCGGCGCGATCGTCTCCAAGCCGATCAGTGCCAGGAGCACGGCGGCGTCGTCACGGCGCTGGCTGTGGCAGGAGGCCACCTCAAGGCCGAACGTGAACTCTCGCTCCAGGCTGGGGAGGGGCGATGTGTCGATGGCATCCGCCGTGTGCAGTGCCTCCCCAGTCTCGCCCGCCTCCATGTCGATGCTGAGCGCGTGCAGCGCCACGTTCGTCGGCCCGAATACCGTCCGTCCCACATTCGCCCCGTCGGGGACCTGGCGGGCGGCTGGCGCCGCATGCCGCGTCAACCGGTCCCTCGCCTCCCACCACCGGCGGCGACGAGCAGAACCGACCACAGCGACGAGCTGGAGGGCACCGCCCATCGCAGCCCGCTCCACCTCGGGGATCTGCGCGGCGGCCACGTCCTCGGCCGCCCGCAACGCCAGTTCCTCCGCTTCGGCCGGCTGTCCCGCAGCGAGGAGGACGTGCCCAAGATTCCACTGCGCGGCAGCGATCCGCAGCGGATCGTCGGCGTCCTCCGCCGCCCGCATCGCCCGGTCCGCGGCCAGAGTCGCGAGGTCTACACGGCCGGTGCGCCGGAGGTAGGAGCGGAGCAGGCAGTACAGATCGGCGGCAGCGCGAAGGACCGCGCGCCGCTCGGCCACGTCCGTACCAGCCCTGGCTGCTCGGGCTGCGTGCTCTGTGTCCGCGACGAGGGCCGGAAGCGTGTCGGCTGCCTCCGTGAACCGGGTGCCGCTCGTCTGCCAGGACTGCCACGCCGCCTCGACCCGGTCCCTCAGCGCGGCTGCCGCGACAGGCGTGGCGCTGCGGGCGGGCCCGTACCCGAGGAGCGCGCGGCCTACGGCGGCCTCCGCGGTGTTCGTGGTGTCGGCCTCGGTCGGCGCCTGCTCGGACAGCAGCGAGGCTGCGGGCACGCCGAGTTCCTGCGCGAGGGAGTAGAGGATCGGCAGCGACGGGACCTTGAGCCCGCGTTCGATCTGGGACAGGTAGTCGGGACTGATGCCGACCAAGCCGGCCACGGCGTCCTGCCGTCGTCCGCCCCGGTAGTGGCGGATCCGGTCCCCGATGGGGAGGTCTGCTGCAACCATGCGCCCGCTCCTCGATTCGTGGTCCGAGCGTAGGGTGCGGCAGGCTGGGGGACCCGCAGTTCTCGGAGAGGGGAGACGCCGGTGACGGAGCTGGTGCTGTGGGACATCGACCACACGCTGATGGCCACCAGGGGGCTCGGCGGGGAGCTGTGGGCTGAGGCATTCGAGCAGGTGACGGGTGTGCCGCTGCGGGACCAGGCGTCGGTGACGGGGTCGACGGAGCGGGTGATCCTGCGGGAGACCGCGCGTCTGCACGATGTGCCGTACGACGAAGGGCTGTTCACCCGATTCGCGGACGCTCTCGGTGCCGTCCATGTGCGGCACGCGGCCGAACTCCGCGAGCGCGGGCACGCGCTGCCCGGAGCCGCCGCGGTGCTCGCCGCGCTCGACGAGCGGGGCGTGCGGCAGTCCGTCGTCACCGGCAACGTGCGCGGCGCCGCCGAGGTGAAGCTCGCCGTGTTCGGCCTCGACACCCATCTCCGGCTCAGCGACGGAGCGTACGGCGAGGACGGCGAGACCAGGCCCGACCTGATCCGGACCGCCCTGCAACGCGCCGGCGTGAGTGAGGACCAGGCGGTGTTCGTCGGGGACACTCCGGCCGACGTGGCGGGCGGCCGAGAAGTCGGTGTCCGCATGGTCGCCGTCGCGACAGGCCGAACGGCGGCCGACGACCTCGACGATTCCGGTGCCGATGAGGTGCTCGACGATCTCTCGGACATGGAGCAGGTGCTGGACGCTCTCCGGGTTGTCCGCCCCGCCTGACACGGACTACCCGCATCGGGCATCCTGGCCGTACGGCGGACACCCCACGCGGCGGTGCGGCGGATCCGGTCTGACCGACAAGGAAGAGCACACGGTCGAGATCGACCAGGACGGCAACCAGGTACCGGTAGTCCGTCACGCCAAGAGCGACTGCTCGGGCTGAAGGGGAACGAGATGCGACCGATCTACGTCTGCGTCGGATGCGCGTCCGCGTACCTGCCCCACACCAACGAGGACGCCGGACCCGTCTCGCCCGCCCACTGCGGCAAGCCCGCCTGCGCCGAAGCCCTTCGCCAGGCCGTCGCCATGTCCGGGCTGGCCGAGGAGAGGATCGGCGAGTTGACGCGGCGCGCGAACGGCCTCGAAGGCGACCCGCTCCGGCCCCGCCTCGACCGCCGGCGAGCCCGCGGCCGCCGCTCCGCAGCCGCACCCGGAGGCGGACGCGACAAGCTCCGCTGATCGCACCCGGGTACGACGCGAGGGCGCCCGCGCCCCCGCGCCGCGAGAGGCCGGGGCGAGGGGCTTACGGCGCTTCGCGGGGCCGTGATCCGCTGCTCGCATGGCGACTCTGTACCTCTTCGGCTCCGCCGCTCCCCCGGTCCACGACATCGCGCGGCCCGTCGCGGACGCGCGGGAACGTGGCTGGGACGTGTGTCTCGGCCTCACGCCGACGGCGCACGGCTGGCTGGCCGCCCGGACCGCCGAGCTGGAGCGGCTGACCGGGCACCCCGTGCGGTCCGCGTACAAGCGGCCGGGCACGGAGGACGTGTGGCCGCCCGCGGACGTCGTCGCGTTCGCGCCGGCCACCTTCAACAGCGTGAACAGCTGGGCGCTCGGGCTCACCGGGACATTCGTGATCGGAGTCGTCGCGGAGGCCGTCGGCAAGGACATTCCGCTGGTGACGATGCCGTGCGTCAATGCCGCGTTCGTGCGGCACCGGCAGTTCGAGCGGTCGGTGGCCGAGCTGCGGGCCATGGGCGTCGAAGTGCTGTACGGCGAGGGCGGGTTCGTGCCGCACGAGCCGGGGCTGAGCAGGCCCGGCGCGTACCCGTGGGACCTGTTGCTCGACGCGGTCGACCGCTTCCGGACGTGACAAGGGCCCGCCGCCCCACGAGCCGGGCCCGGCGCCGAGCGCCCGGCCCTACCGCACCGCCCCGTTGAAGTGGGCGATCAGGCCCGACAGTTCGAGCAGGCTCTCCACGCGGAACGTCGGCAGGCGCGTCGCCTCCTCCGTGGTCCACTGGATCCTGGCCCACGGACCGCGGTGCACCAGCGCCGTGCGCATGCCCGCCTCGCGGGCCGGGCGGACGTCGTTGTCGACGCGGTCGCCGACGTACAGCATCTCGGCCGGCTCGAACGGGGCTGCCTCGACCACGCGTTGGAAGAACGCCGGGTCCGGCTTGGTCGCGCCCCAGTCGTCCGAGGTACCGATCAGGTCGACCTCGCCCGTGAACAACTCCCGCAGAATCCGGCCCGAACGCACCGTCTGGTTGCCGGAGATGCCCAACCACATGCCGTCCGCGCGGAGTTGGCGCAGGGTGGGCCGGACGTCCTCGTAGAGGTCCTCCTCGCCGTACGTCTCCGGCCGCCCGGCCGCCTCGCGTGCCTCGCGTTCCGTCTCCAGGTCGAAGCCGGGGCGGAACTCGCGGAACGTGTCGACGTGGTCGCGCCCCTGCGCGACCATCGCGCCGAACACCGCGTGGAAGGTGTGCCGGGAGACGCCGAGCCAGTCGGCCCAGGCCCCGTACTCCCGGGTCTCGTCGACCAGGCATTCACCGACGTCGAAGATCACGGCGCGAATCATGCCGGGGAGCGTACCCGGCGCGGCGGAAAGAACGCCGGGAGGCGCGAGGAGGGGGAAGAGGGGGCGCGTAGGGGGCCGCGGTGAGCCGCGCGAGGGCCGCGGGGCCGGGGCAACGGGGGCGGCGCCGGTGCGTGGGCCGTTCCATCGCTTCCTCAGAGCGTGCGCAGCCCCCGGTCCGCGAAGGCGATCAGCCACTCGAAGCTCTCGTCGACGTCGGCGCTCCACTGGAACGCGTTGCCCGCCTGGAGCGTGGCGAAGCCGTGGCAGAGGCTGCGGAGGAGGCGCAGGGCGTGGTCCACGTCCGGTCCGGGGATCTCGTAGCCGCGCAGGACCGCCGTGAACGCGGCGAGCAGCCGTTGCCCCGCCGAGGCGAGCGGGTCGTCGGGGCCGGAGGGTTCCACGCCGATCGTCGCGGCGTACCGGCCGGGGTGCTCCACGACGAAGGCCCGGAAGGCGCGGGCCGCCGCCGCGAGGGCGTCGCGGCCCGCGTAGCCCTGGACCGCGGCGCCGACGGCGTCGGCCGCCTCGTTCAGAGCGAGCACCGCGATGCGCCGGTTGAGATCCTCCTGCCCGACGACGTGCTTGTAGAGAGAGGGAGTTCGGACGCCCAACCGCTCGGCGAGCCGTCCCATCGTCAGGCCGGCGAGGCCCACCTCGTCGGCCAGGGCGGCGCCGGCCGCGACGACGGACACCGGATCGAGGCCGGCCCTAGGCACGGGCGGCGTCCTCTCGGAGGAAGGCGAGCACGAGCGACACCACCTGGTCGGGGGACTGGACGTGCGGGTAGTGACCCGCGCCCTCGATCATCTCAAGGCGGCCGAGGCCGGACGGCAGCGCCTCGACGACCGCCGAGCCCTCGGCCTGCGGGTCGGCCCAGTCGGGGTCGAGGGTGCCCATGACGACGAGGACCGGGCAGCGGACGTTGCCGAGCCGGGCGCCGGCGTCGGCCGGGGCGCTGCGGCCCATGCCCTGGAGCGCCTTCATCCGGCCGGGTTCGCGCAGCATGGCGTCGATGCGGTCGAGCCGCTCGGTCCAGCCGGCCGGCTTGACGCCCGGGGTGGCCACCTCCAGGTACGAGCGCCACATCGGCACGCTGCCCAGCACCCCCGCACCGGCCAGCCGCAGCATCCCCCGCCGGAAGCGCCTCACCCGCAGGTCGCCGAGACGGACGGACTGCTTGCGGGTGAACGGGGCCAGTTCGACGGCCGCGGTGACCAGGGCGGGCTCCTGCGCGGCGGCGACGGTGACCGCGCCTCCCGAGAGGGAGTGGCCGACGAGCACGGCGGGACCGCCGAGGTGGCGCACCAGGGCGAGCAGGTCGCCGGCGACGGCGGTACGGCTCCAACTCGGCCACACGGCACTGGACTCGCCGCAGCCGCGCAGGTCGACCGCGGCGACCCGGTAGCCGGCGGCCACCAGTTCGGGGACCACGGCCCGGTACGAGGCGCGGCTGTCGCCCATGCCGTGGGCGAGGACGACGAGCGGGCCGGAACCGGCCACTTCGTAGGCGATCGTGCCGCCGTCGACTGCGAGGTACTCGGTCATGACGTCTCTCCCTCGGATCCCCGGAACCCGGCCGATCGCCGGGATCCTTTCGCGGCTAACGCCGTTAGCCAAAAGCTAATTCAATTAACCAAGACTGTCAACGACCGAGCCCCACCGGCCCCCAACCAGCGCGTCAGGCAACGCGATTGCCCTCCCCGGCACCGCCCGCACCGCCCGACCGTGCGGTATGCGTAGCCGACCGGTAGCGCACCGTCAGCTCTTGCCCCTAGGCTGGGTCGCATGTCCCCCGATTCGGCAACCCCTGGTTCCGAGCGGACTGCCGCCGAGGTGAACGAGCGGATCCGCGCCCTGTGGCTGCGTGCGGGCGGGTCCCTGTCGGCCCAGGAGCGCGTCGAGTACGAGGCGTTGGTGGTCGAATGGGCCGCCGCGATCCGCGGCCGCGTCACCGAGGCCGCCTGACACGAAAGGGCGGGCGGCAGCCTCCGTAGGATCCGCCGCATGGAACATCTCGCCTCCGTGCCGCCCCGGCGTGGCACCGTCATCTTCCTCAACGGCACGTCGAGTTCGGGAAAGTCGAGCATCGCCCGCGCACTGCTGCGCTCTCTCGACGAGCCCTGTTTCCACATGGCGGTCGACTCGTTCCACGCGATGCGCGCGAACACACCGGCGGCGCCGGACGAACTCGCGGTCGTCCTCCACCGCACCTGGCGGGGCTTCCACCGGGCCGTCGCGGGGATGGCCGCCGCCGGCAACAACGTCGTCGTGGACCATGTACTGAGCGCGGAATGGCGGCTGTTGGACTGCCTCGCGCTGCTGGACCCCCGGGACGTGGTGTTCGTCGGCGTCCACTGCCCGCTCGCGGAACTGGAGCGCAGGGAGAGGGCCCGGGGCGACAGGCCCGCCGGTCTCGCCGCGACGCAGTGGGAACAGGTGCACGCGCACGGCGTCTACGACATCGAGTGCGACACGTCCCTCGCGGACGCCGAGACCTGCGCGCTCAGGATCAGGGAGTTCCTGCCCGTACGCCCCTCACCGACGGCGTTCGAGCGTCTGCGCGCCCGGAGTTGAGGTCCCCCGCGGTCCGCCACCGCGGGAGAGGCCGTCACGCGTAGTACGCGGCGTACCGGGCGGCCTGTGCCGCGACGGAGAAGCCTCGGAAGTCCCCAGCCGCCTCGCAGCGGTCCAGGCGCCGCAGCGCCGCCTCGGCCTCCGGCGAGTCCAGGCTCGACAGATGCGCCCTGGTCCGGGCCAGGCCCGGCCCGCACAGGAGCTGGACGTCGATGGAGCAGTCCGCGTCCATGCCGGAGGTCTTGGCGTGCCAGACACGCAGTACGTCCTCGGGGTTCCCGGCGTTGAACAGCTGCACGCAGCACAGCCGCATCAGTTCGGTGTCGCCGTCGCCCTGCGCGCGCCGCTCCAGCCCGGCCTGCGCCAGGAGCAGGCGCCGGATCTCGTCCAGGTCCGCGGTCGCGGGGTGCAGACCGTACCGCCGGAGACTCCGCTCCTCGTCCACCCGTCCCGCCTCCTCCGTGTGGATCACAGGCTCTCACGCCTCCGGAGGGTGCCGGACCTCCCTTCCGGGTAACTTCGTTCGACCGCCGGGGTGTCCCTGCGTTCGCCGGTCGCCGCCCCGCACACTGGGCTCCGGACGGGGAAGGCGAGGCGGATGATGACGAGGGAGTTCGGCCGCCGGTGGGCCTGCGGGTGGCGGCGGTCCGTGGTCGCCGTACTGGCGGGCGCGTTGCCGGTGTTCACGTTTCCGGCACCGGGGGCGTGGTGGTTCGCCTACGTCGCCCTGGTGCCGTGGATCCTGCTCGTGCGGGCCGCTCCCACCGGGCGGCGGGCCGCGTACGACGGATGGTGCGGCGGCCTCGGTTACATGCTGGCCCTGCACCACTGGCTGCTGCCGAGCCTGCACGTCTTCACCGTGCTCATCGCCGCCCTGCTCGGCGCGTTGTGGGCCCCCTGGGGCCTGCTGGTGCGCGGGCTGCTCGGCGGGGCGCCGTCCGGACGGCGGGCGGCCACGGCCCTGCTGGTGCTGCCGTCGGGCTGGCTCGGCATCGAACTCGTACGGTCCTGGCAGGGGTTGGGCGGTCCGTGGGGGGTGCTGGGTGCCAGCCAGTGGCAGGTGGCGCCGGCCCTGCGGCTCGCCTCCGTCGGCGGGGTGTGGCTGATCGGTTTCCTCGTGGTCGTCGTGAACGTGGGTCTCGCCGTGCTCGTGTCGGTGCGCGCCTGCCGGATGCCGGCGCTGGCGGGTCTGGTGGCGACCGCGGCGCTGACGTCCGCCGTCTGGGTGTGGGCGCCGCGCCCGGCGCCCGAGGGGCGGACGGTGCGGGTCGCCGTGGTGCAGCCGGGTGTCGTCGTGGGCGTGGACCGGCGGTTCGAGCGGGAGGTGCGGCTGACGCGCCGGCTCGTCGGCCGCGACGTGGACCTGGTGGTCTGGGGCGAGAGCAGCGTCGGCCGCGACCTCGCCGCCCGGCCGGACCTGGCGGCGAGGATCGCCGCGCTCTCGCGCGACGTCGGCGCCGACATCCTCGTCAACGTCGACGCCCGGCGGTCCGACCGGCCCGGGATCTACAAGAGTTCGGTGCTGGTGGGCCCCGACGGCCCGACCGGCGACCGCTACGACAAGATCCGGCTGGTCCCCTTCGGCGAGTACGTGCCGGCCCGTTCGCTGCTGGGGTGGGCGACGTCCGTCGGCAAGGCGGCCGGCGAGGACCGCCGCCGCGGCAGCGCGCAGGTCGTGATGGACGTCGGACACGGGCTGCGCGTCGGCCCGATGATCTGCTTCGAGTCGGCGTTCCCTGACATGAGCCGTCATCTCGCCGCCGACGGCGCCCAGTTGCTGCTCGCGCAGTCCTCGACCTCGTCGTTCCAGCACAGTTGGGCGCCCGCGCAGCACGCCTCGCTCGCCGCACTGCGCGCCGCCGAGACCGGGCGGCCGATGGTGCACGCGACGCTCACCGGCGTCTCGGCCGTGTACGACGCGGACGGGCGCCGCGTGGGCGGTCCGCTGGGCACCGGCGCGTCGGCCTCCCGGGTCTACGACGTGCCGCTCGCCACGGGCACCACCCTGTACGTGCGGTACGGGGACTGGGCGGTGCACGGCTCCCTGCTGGTCCTGGCGGTGTTCTGCGCCGCGGAGGCGGTGCGCGCGGTCAGGCGGCGGCGGTCGGACGGGGACCCGCCTGTTCCTGGACCGCCCGTACCACCCGCTCGCACAACTCGTGAGTCGCCAGCGCGTCCCGGGCGCTGAGCGGGGTTCCCGCGCGCACCGCGTCGAGGAAGGCCAGCGCGGCCTGCTCGATGCCCCGCTGCCGCGACACCGGCACCCAGTCGCCGCGCCGGCGCAGCGTCGGCTGGCCCCGGTGGTCGACGACGTCGGCGAGGTTGAGGACCTGCCGCTTGGTGTCCTGACCGGAGATCTCCAGGATCTCCTCGGCCGACCCGCTGAGCCGGTTCATCACTCCGAGCGCGGTGAAGCCGCCCCCGGCGAGCTGGAGCACGACGTGGTGCAGCAGCCCGTCCTCGGTGCGGGCGCGCACCGTCACGTCGTCGACCGAGCCGGGGACGAGGAACCGCAGGGTGTCCACGACGTGGATGAAGTCGTCGAGGATCATCGTGCGGGGGTCCTCGGGCAGCCCGACGCGGTTCTTCTGGAGCAGGATCAGTTCGCGCGGGTGCTCGACGCACTGCGCGTACACCGGGGCGAAGCGCCGGTTGAAGCCGACCGCGAGCGGGACGCCTCGGCGCTCGGCGAGGTCCACCAGCCGTTCGGAGTCGGCGAGTTCGTACGCGAGGGGCTTGTCCACGTACGTGGGCACGCCCGCCTCGACGAGCCGGGTCACGATCTCCGGGTGCACGGCGGTGGGCGCGTGCACGAAGGCCGCGTCCAGGTCCTGGGCGAGCAGGGCGTCCAGGTCCGCGTGGCGCCGGTCCGGCGGAAGGTGCAGGGCGTCGGCGACCGCGGTGAGGGTGGCGGGCGTCCGCGTCTGGAGGTGCAGTTCCACGTCCGGCCGGACCGCGAGCACGGGCAGGTACGCCTTCTGCGCGATGTCACCGAGTCCGATGCAGCCGACCTTCACGAAACGCTCCCTCTGCTGTGCCGCGTGCCCGTACCTGTCCCCGCGGGCCGTACGGCCCGTGCTCCCCGTACGGCTGTGCCGGAAGCATACGGGCCGCCCACCGGCGGAAATCGCCTTGCGGTGGCGCGGGGACCCGGCGACGATGCCCGGATGACGAACGAGCGGCACGAACCGGCCCTGAACGCGGACGAGCGGGGCATGCTGGAGGGCTGGCTCGACTACCACCGGGCAACCCTGGTCATGAAGTGCGAGGGGCTGACCGACGAGCAGCTGCGGACCGCCGCCGTGCCGCCGTCGGAGCTGTCGCTGATGGGTCTGGTGCGTCATCTCGCGGAGTGCGAACGGGGCTGGTTCCGCGAGAAGTTGACGGGCGAGGACGTCGGCTCCCTCTACTGCACCGACACCGACCGCGACGGCGACTTCCATCCCGCGGCGTCCGACACCTGGCAGGACACGCGCGCGGCCTGGCAGGCCGAGGTGACCGCCGCGCGCGGCGCCGCGTCCGCGTTCGCCCTCGACGACCTCTCGCGGAAGGGCGACGGGGCCACCGGCGAACCGTTCAGTCTGCGCTGGATCTACACCCACATGATCGAGGAGTACGCCCGTCACAACGGTCACGCCGACCTGCTCCGCGAGTGCCTGGACGGTGTCACCGGCGACTGACCGGCGCACCCCGGCGGGGCGGCTCCCTCCGGTGTTCCCGCGTCACCCGGGGCGCCGCCGCGGCCTCCGTACGGGGCCGGAGATCACCCGTGCGGGGCATCCTCCGCCCGTCCGGCGCCGTTCCCCGGGCCCGACCCGACAGAGTGGCGCGGGTGCACCGAACGACGACCACCGCGACGCTCCTGGTCACCGTCGCCGTCTCGGCCCTGGCGGGTTGTGTGACGGTCCAGCGGCCGGCCGCCTCCCCACCGGTTCCCGCCCGCCCCTCGGTGCCGCGTCCGGAGGGCAGCGGCACGCCGCGGATCGTGCAGGCACCGGCGAGCGAGGCCCTCGGGCTCGTCGGCGCCCCGCGCACTCCCGCCCGCTCGAAGACCCCGGCGCCCGCCTCGTCGCCGGCCGGGGCCCCGGCGGCGGCCGGGCCCGCGGCGCCCCGGCACGTCCCACCGCCGGCCGCCCCGACCTCCCGGCAGCCGCGCACCCGGCCCGAGGGCCACCGCCCCCGGCATCGTCAGGAGGACCCCCTGCGGGTGCCGGAGCCGACCCGTTCGGTCACCGGGAACGCGGACGTGTGCGCCCTCGGCCGGGCCTACGGGGGCTGGCCCGCCGACAGCCCGCAGGCCACCATCTGCCGGGACGCGTACGGGCGTTGAGGCGGGCCGCGGCCTGTCCCGGCGAAGGCGCCGGGGGCGTCCCGTGCCCCGGCTCAGCGGCGTCCGCCCGGCGGGCCCCAGGTGTCGCCGTCGCCCGGTCCCCCGTGGCCCAGGCGCAGTTCCATGTGGTGGATCGCCGCCCTCACGCCGTCGCTGTAGCTGTCGTCGCCGAGGGCGTCGGTCGTGGCGCGGGCCCGGCTGAGATGGGTGCGGGCGGCGTCCGGCCTGCCGAGCTTCACGTAGTCGGCGGCGAGGTTGAGGTGCAGCGAGGGCGAGAAGGAGCGGAGGGAGACCGCGTCGTCCCGGCCGGCGGTGCGGCCGTCCGTCAGCTCCTGGGCCGCCGACAACGCCCGCAGGTCCCAGGCCAGTTCGTCACTGGGGTCGTCGTGGGTGTCGGCGAGGTAGTGGGCCAGGGTGCAGCGGTGCAGCGGGTCGCCGTCCTCCGCGATCTCCGCCCACAGGGCCAGCATGCGGCTCTGCGCCTCCTCGCGGTCCCCCGCGTGGTGCAGCACCACGACCTGCCCGATCCGTGTCAGCACGGCGTCGGGCGCCGCCTGCTCCTGTTGCTCCGCCATGGGTGCCCTCCAGCCGGTCCCGCCGTCCCCGACGACGCTAACCGCACCCGTCGGCAATCCCGGTCAGGCCGACCCGCGGGGCGCGCCGGTCCGGTCCGCGCGGGCCGGACCGGGCGCCGCTCGCGCCGTCAGCCCAGGTCGGGGACGGTCCAGTCGACGGGGGTGTGCCCCTGCTTCGCGATCGCCTCGTTGATCTGCGTGAACGGGCGGGAGCCGAAGAACTTCTTGGCCGACAGGGGCGAGGGGTGGGCGCCCTTGACCACGATGTGACGGCTCTCGTCGATCAGCGGGAGCTTCTTCTGCGCGTAGTTGCCCCACAGGACGAAGACGGCCGGTTCGGGCCGGGCGTCGACCGCGCGGATCACCGCGTCGGTGAACCGCTCCCAGCCGCGCCCCTTGTGCGAGTTGGCCTCGCCGCCGCGCACGGTGAGCACCGCGTTGAGCAGCAGGACGCCCTGCTCGGCCCACGGCATCAGGTAGCCGTTGTCCGGGATCGGGGTGCCCAGTTCCTGGTGCATCTCCTTGTAGATGTTCCGCAGGGACGGCGGGATCCGCACGCCGGGGCGGACGGAGAAGCACAGCCCGTGTCCCTGGCCCTCGCCGTGGTACGGGTCCTGGCCGAGGACGAGGACCTTCACCCTGTCGTACGGGGTGGCGTCGAGCGCGGCGAAGACCTCTTCGCGGGGCGGGTGGACGGGGCCCTTCGCCCGCTCGTCCTCGACGAACTCGGTCAGCTCCTTGAAGTAGGGCTGCTGGAGTTCGTCGCCCAGCACGTCGCGCCAGGATTCGGGCAGCATGGCGATGTCGGTCACTTCGGTCCTCCGGTGTGCGTCGCTTCGGCACAGAACCTACAGGCGACCACCGACAGCCGGATCCGGACCGCCACAACGCCCGGCGGGCACCGCCTCGTTGGCCCGAGGCGGTGCCCGTACGGTCAGCCGACCCCGGCGTTGAGGAAGATGCCGCCGTCGATGACGACCGTCTGGCCGGTGATCCAGCCCGACTGATCCGAGGTGAGGAACGCGGCGGCGCCGCCCACGTCGGAGGGGACCCCGAGCCTCGCCAACGGGTAGGCCGCGGCGGCCTCCTCCTCGCGGCCCTCGTAGAGCGCCTTCGCGAACTGCGTCTTGATGACGGCCGGCGCGACCGCGTTGACGCGCACCAACGGGGCGAACTCGTGCGCCAGTTGCTGGGTCAGGTTGATCATCGCGGCCTTGCTGACACCGTACGCGCCGATGAACGGCGACGCCGAGATCCCGGCCACGGAGGCCACGTTGACGATCGCGCCGCCGTTCTCCCGCTGCCAGGCCCTGAAGGTCTGCTGGGCGAAGCCGAGCGCGGAGATCACGTTGGTCTCGAAGACCTTGCGCGCGACGTTCAGGTCGAGGTCGGCGATCGGGCCGAACACCGGGTTCGTCCCTGCGTTGTTGACGAGGTAGTCGACGCGGCCGAACGCCTCCATGGTGCGCTCGACGGCGACCGCCTGGTGGGCCTCGTCGTGGGCCTTGCCCGCGACGCCGATGACCCGGTCGGCGCCGAGCCGCTCGACGGCCTCCTTGAGGGCGTCCTCGTTGCGGCCGGTGATGCAGACGCGGTCGCCGCGCGCGAGCAGCGCCTCGGCGACGCCGTAGCCGATGCCGCGGCTGGCTCCGGTGACGAGGGCGACCCTGCCGGACGGCTCGGGGAGGTCGGTGGTGTCGGTCATGTCGTGTTCTCCCGGCCTCAGTTGAGCGGTCCGCCGGCCACGTACAGCACCTGGCCGGAGACGAAGCCCGCGTCCTCACCGGTGAAGAACGCGATGGCGTTGGCGATGTCGTCGGGGCGGCCGACGCGCTGGACGGGGATCTGCGTGGCGGCGGCGGCCTGGAAGTCCTCGAAGCCCATGCCGACGCGGTCGGCGGTCGACTTGGTCATCTCGGTGACGATGAAGCCGGGGGCGACGGCGTTCGCGGTGACGCCGAACTTGCCGAGTTCCTTGGCGAGGGTCTTGGTGAAGCCCTGCATGCCGGCCTTGGCGGCGGCGTAGTTGACCTGGCCGCGGTTGCCGAGGGCCGACGACGAGGAGAGGTTGACGATCCGGCCGAAGCCCGCGTCCACCATGTGCTTCTGGCAGGCCCGGGACATCAGGAAGGCGCCGCGCAGGTGGACGTTCATGACGGTGTCCCAGTCGGAGACGCTCATCTTGAACAGCAGGTTGTCGCGGAGCACGCCCGCGTTGTTCACGAGGATCGTGGGCGCGCCCAGTTCCTCGGTGATGCGCGCGACGGCCGCCTCGACCTGCGCCTCGTCCGAGACGTCGCAGCCGACCGCGAGGGCCCGGCCGCCCGCGGAGGTGATCTGCTCGACGGTGTCCTTGCAGGCGGACTCGTCGATATCGATCACGGCGACCGCGCGGCCCTCGGCGGCCAGTCGTACGGCGGTCGCGGCACCGATGCCGCGCGCGGCACCGGTGACGACGGCGACCCGCTGCTCAGGGGTGGACATGGCTGGTTCTCCTCGCCCTCGGAAAAAGCCTGGAAGTGCCTGGTACGCCTCAGGGAAGTGGCGCGGCCCCCACCGTACGCCCACGGGTGAGCGACCGCTTAGTACCTTCGGCAGACGAGACGCTAGAAGTCCTGGCACCCGGTGTCAACGGGACACCGGGCCGGTGTGATCCATTACCTGACCAGGAGGTCGAGCAGACGGTCCGTCTCGGCCGCCGGATCGGCGGTCAGCCCCGTGTGCACCGGGCCCGGCTGGACGACGGTCGAACGGGGGGCGACCAGCCAGCGAAAGCGGCGTCCGGCGTCGTCGACCGCCGCACGGCCCGCCGCGTCGCCGCCCGCGCAGACGCCCTCGACCGCCCCGAGCGCCGCCCGCACGCCCGCCAGGTCGACGTCCGGGTCCAGGGCGAGCAGACGCGCCTCGTCGAGGTGGGTACGCACGCCGACGTAGGTGCGGGCACGGCAGTACACGAGGACGCCGGCGTTGACGCACTCGCCCCGTTCGATGCGCGGGACCACCCGCAGCAGGGCGTACTCGAAGACGTGGCGCTCGCTCATCGGTCGCTCCCCGCGGTCATGATCCGTTCGTGGACGGCGGCGGCGCGCGCCAGCAGCGGCTCGGCGTAGGCGCGGCGCAGCGCGTCGGGGTCGTCGAAGCCGGGCTCGCCGGCCAGCCACACGTCCGGGATCCGCGCGGTGATGTCCGCGAGGAGCTCCTCCGTGACCAGGGGCGCGAGGTCGGCGGCGGCGCTGTCGACGTCCGGCCCGAAGGGGGCGAGCACGTGGTCGGAGGCGTCGTAGGGGCGGGCCGCGGAGGCGGCGGCGCGCGGCCAGTTGTGCTGCCAGATCATCGTGGCGCCGTGGTCGATGAGCCACACCTCGCCCTGCCACATCAGCAGGTTGGGGTTGCGCCAGGAGCGGTCGACGTTGTTGACGAGGGCGTCGAACCAGACGATCCGGCCCGCCTCCGAGGGGCTCACCGCGAAGGCCAGCGGGTCGAAGCCGAGGGCGCCGGACAGGAAGCCCATGCCGAGGTTGGTGCCGCCGCTCGACTTGAGCAACTCCTGTACCTCCGGGTCGGGTTCACCGAGCCCGAGGACCGGGTCGAGTTCCACGGTCACCAGGCGCGGGACGCGGAATCCCAGACGGCGGGCCAGCTCCCCGACGACGACCTCGGCGACCAGCGTCTTGCGGCCCTGGCCCGCGCCGGTGAACTTCACGACGTACGTCCCGAGGTCGTCGGCCTCGACGAGTCCCGGCAGTGAACCGCCCTCGCGCAGGGGCGCGATGTACCGGGTCGCGATGACTTCTGTCAGCATTTTCCCAGGCTACCCGCAGGGATGATCTGGCGATCCAAGGGCCGGTGGGGCGGCCCTTTCCCGTACGGGTGACCCGGGAACCGTCGGCCGCGCCCGCCCGTTCTTGATCTCGATCCGTGGAAGCGGGCGGCGACGCCTGAACAGGACCGGGCCGTGCCCCGTAATCCTCTGTGGATCACCGGGCGGACAGACCCCGGTTCGCGGACGGCCCCGGGCTCCCGGGCGCGACGCGGGTCCGGAGGCTTCCTTCGAAGGGAACGACAGCATGAGCAGCGAATCGATCCGTACGGCGCCGGCGACGGGGCCCGGACGCCGGACGGTGGTGGCGGCGGTCGGCGCCGCGGGTCTCACCTGCGCGCTGACGGCCTGTTCTTCGAACGACGGCACCTCCGACGCGGCGGGCTCCGGCAAGGCCGCCGACGGCGGCTCGTCCGTCCTGGCCAGCACCTCCGACATCCCGGAGGGCGGTGGCAAGATCTTCGGCGGCGCGGGCGTGGTCGTCACCCAGCCGACGGCGGGCACCTTCAAGGCGTTCTCGTCCACCTGCACCCACCAGGGCTGCGCGGTCGGCTCGGTGGCGGACGGCGTGATCACCTGCCCGTGCCACAACAGCCAGTTCTCGGCGGCCGACGGCAGTGTGAAGCGGGGACCGGCTACCGAGCCGCTGCCGGCCAAGAAGATCACGGTCAGCGGGGACTCGATCAAGCTGGCGTGACCGGGCGGCGGAGCCGCGGAGAGCCAGGCGGCACCATTGCGCGGAACCTCCGCACCGGCCATCCTCTGCTGACGTGAGGTCGGGGAGAGCCGCCCCGCTCACGGGAACCGGAGGGAGCCGCATGACCGTCAGTCAGCGCCGCGGGCGCCGCATCATGATGAGCCCCGCGGAACTGGACACGTTCCTCACCGCGGAGCGGACCTGCCGGGTGGCCACCGTGTCGTCCGGCGGCGCACCGCACGTGAGCGCGCTGTGGTTCGTCTGGGACGGCGCCGCCCTGTGGCTGTACTCGGTGGTGCGCAGCAAGCGCTGGACCGACCTGGTCCGCGATCCGCGCGTGGCGGTCGTGGTGGACTCGGGCGAGGACTACGGGGAGCTGCGCGGCGCCGAGCTGTCCGGTGCGGTGGAGCGGGTGGGCGAGTCCCCGCGCACCGGTGAGCTCTGCGCCGAACTGGACGTCCCGGAGACGCTGTTCGCCCGGAAGTACTTCCAGCTGGAGGACATGCCGCACGACGGACGCCACGCCTGGCTGCGGCTGACACCGGAGAAGACCGTCTCCTGGGACTTCCGCAAACTCGGCGGGTAGGAGGGCACGGGCGGCCCGGCCCGCCCGTACCGCCCTAGACGTAACTGCGTGCCGGTCCGGGACGCGGTCCCAGGGCCGCCGCGACGGCGTCGGCGAGCGGACCGCTGTCCGCCTCGGTCAGCGTCGAGACGGTGATCCGCACGCCGGGCGGCGCGCTCAGCCGGTACCGGGCACCGGGGGCCACCGCCCACCCCGCGTGCTGCACGGCCGCGACGACCGACGTCTCGTCGGGCACGGGCACCCACACGTTCATGCCGCTGCGCCCGTGCGCCTCGACGCCGCGCCGGGCGAGAGCGCCGATCAGCAGGTCGCGCCGGTGCCCGTACGCCGCCGCCACGGCCGCGGGGTCGACAGCCCCGTCGGTCCACAGCCGCACGACGGCCCGCTGCACGATCCGGCTCACCCAGCCCGGCCCGAGCCGCTGCCTGCCGCGCACCCGGTCGAGGGTGACGGGGTCCCCGGTGAGCACGGCGAGCCGCAGGTCCGGCCCGTACGCCTTCGCCACCGAGCGGACGAACGCCCAGTTCCGGGAGGTGGTCCCCGCGAGCGGGTGCAGGGGCAGGTCGACGATGCCGCTGCCGTGGTCGTCCTCGATCAGCAGGGTCTCCGGGTACGCGCGCAGCACGGCGCGCAGTTCCCGCGCCCGGTCCTCCCCCACCGCGGCACCGGTCGGGTTCTGCGCGCGGTCGGTGACGATCAGGGCGCGCGCCCCGGCGGACAGGGCGTGCCGCACGTCCTCGGCGAGCGGCCCGTCGTCGTCGACGCCGACGGGGACGGTGCGCAGCCCGAGGGCCGGTACGAGGTCGAGGGTGCGGCCCCAGCCGGGGTCCTCCACGGCGACGGTGTCGCCGGGTCTGAGGTGGGCGGCGAGGACGCGTTCCACCGCGTCGAGGGAGCCGGAGGTGACGGCGACCGGGCCGTCCGGCACCCCGTCGGCGTCCAGGGCGGCACGCGCCCACCGCGCCAGCTCCGGCTCGACGGCGACCTCCCCGTACAGCACCGGTTCCCGGTCGCCCCGGGCGGCGGCGTCGGCGAACGCCCGCTCCAGGGACGGCAGCAGCGCGGGGTCCGGGTTGCCGGAGGACAGGTCGCGCACCCCGGTGGGCACCTCGCGCGGCGGCAGGTCCCGGCCGGTCGTGGCCGGGGCGGAGCGTACCCGGCTGCCGCGGCGCCCGGCGGTCTCGATGACCCCGCGCTCGCGCAGGGTGCGGTAGGCGGACGCGACGGTGTTCGGGTTCACGCCGAGTTCGGCGGCCAACTCCCGCAGGGGAGGCAGGGGTTGACCCGGTTGCAGCTCGCCCGTGCCGACCGCGCGTTCGATGCTCGCGGAAATCTCGGCGGCGCCCCGGCCTTCGATCCGATATGGTTCTAGCACAAACCACATTATGCACTAGTGCAATGGAGAACGCCATGCAGGGGACCCGGAACGAGACGCCGCGACAAGGTGCGTACACCCCGACCGACCGCACCGTTCCCACCCGCTCCGCCGAGCGCGCGTCGTACGACAAGGACGTGGTCCACGCGATTCTCGACGAGGGCCGGCTGTGCCACCTCGGATTCGTGCGCGACGGCGCGCCGGTGGTGCTGCCGACGCTCTACGCGCGGGTGGGCGAGCGGCTGTACGTGCACGGCTCGACGGGCTCGCGCCCGCTGCGGGCGGCGAACACCACCGACCCGGGGCTCGCGGTGTGCCTGACGGTGACGCACGTCGACGGCCTCGTACTGGCCCGCTCGGCCTTCCACCACTCGATGAACTACCGCTCCGTGGTGGTCCACGGCACCGCCCGCCCGGTGACGGACCCGGAGGAGAAGCGGGCCGCCCTGGACGCCCTGGTCGACCAGGTGGTGCCCGGCCGTTCCGCCGACTCCCGCCCCGCGAACGCCAAGGAGCTGGCGGCGACGGCCGTGCTCTCCGTCGACCTGGCGGAGGTCTCCGCGAAGATCCGCACCGGCGGCGTGAAGGACGAGCCGGAGGACCTCGCCCTGCCGCACTGGGCGGGCGTCGTGCCGCTCCAGCAGGGCTACCTCACCCCCCTGCCCGACGCCGAGCTGGCACCCGGCACCGAACTCCCGGACTACATCGCCTCGTTGTGACCACGGCGCACCCCACCGCGGTGCACCCCGGCCGCCCGCGCCCAGGCCGCCCGCGCCCCGGCGATACGCACCGCGACGGGGTGCGCCACGCGCCCGGCTCCCGTCACGAGGCCGCGCCGCGGGCGGCCAACGCGCCCTCGGCCGAGCCCGCTTCGCCCGCCGCCGCACCCGCCGCGTCCGCCGCGTCGCTCCCGCCGCCCGTCGTGGCGGGCGGCGGAGCGGACTGGGCGACGAAGGCGCCCACCAACACCACAGCACCGCCCACCAGTTGGGGCAACGACAGGTGTTCGCCGAGCAGGACCCACGCCAGCACGGTCGCGACGACCGCTTCGAGGCAGGCCACCACGCCCGCGATCTGGGGCGAGAGCCGGCGCACCGACAGCACACCGGTGACGTAGGCGAGGACCGTCGCGACGAGCACCACCCAGGCCAGCAGCAGCCACGCCGGAACGGCCGTGCGGTTCAGGTGCGCGGTGCCGCCGAGCACCGCCCAGTCCATGCTCCACGGGTGGGCCACGGCGGTGAGCACGACGGCTCCGACCAGCAGCCCGTAGGCGATGACACCGAGCGGGTCGGGGGCCGCCTCGCCCGCGTCGCCGCCCAGGTCGGAGAGCACGAAGTACCCCACCTGGCAGCAGGCGGCGCCGAGCGCGAGCAGCAGGCCCAGCGCGTCGAAGCGCAGCCCGGACCAGATCTCCACGACGCAGCTCAGCCCGCCCACCGCGAGGACGACACCCACGGCCGCGGCACGCGTGACGGGCCTGCGCTGCACGAACCGCACCCAGCCCAGGACCAGGGCGGGCGCCAGGTACTCCACGAGCAGGGCGACACCGACCGGGACGCGGGAGATCGCGGCGAAGTAGCAGGCCTGGACGCCGCCCACGGCCAGCAGCCCGTAGCCGACGAGCAGCACGGGCCGGGTGCGCACGAGGGACCGGCGCCGCCAGGCCACCGGCAGCATCACGACGGCGGCGCCCACGATGCGCAGCCACACCACGTGCAGGGGGTCGAGCCCGGCCTCGATCAACGGCTTGGCCGCGACCCCGGACCCGCCGAAGGCGAGCGCCGACACCAGCGCCAGACCGAGGGCGACGCCCCTTCCCCCACCACCGCGACCATCGTCAGACGTATGCACCGGCCCATGGTGACAGGCGAGGACATGACCGTCACTCGTTCTAGCACCTGTCTCGCCAACTGGACGCGGGCCGGGCACGGTCACGGACGGCCGCCCGTCCCCGGCCGGCCGGGGGGGGACAGCGGGGGCTCAGGTGCCGGAGCCCGCCGCGCCCTCCCCCACGCACTCGTCGGCCTCGGGACCGGGTGCCGTGAACTCGCCGACGCGGGCGAGCAGTTCGCGCGCGTCGAGACCCGCGCGGGACAGCACCTCGACCGCGCGTGCCCCGGGGTCGGTGAGGATCGCCACGAGAAGGTCGATGCCGTGCGCGGCGCCGTCGCCGCGCAGCAGGGCGCGTTCGCGGGCGAGGTCCATGGTGGCGGCGGCCAGCGGCGACCAGCCTTCGGCGTCGGCGGTCGCGAGCGCGGGGGTCAGGACCCCGCACTCCTCCACGACGCCCTGCCAGCGCAGTCCGTAGCCGATGCTGCGCTGGACGAGGTAGCCGAGCAGCCGCGCGGTCTGCGGGCCGTCGCCGAAGGCGGCGAACACGTCCGGGTCCGACTCCAGGAGCGTGTGCAGCAGATGGGCCGTGTCGATCTGGCGGTCCCCGTCCCGCACCGCCCGGCGGCGGGCACTCGCGACCACCGCCGCCAGTTCGTCGCTGAGGCCGGCGTCGTCGCCGGTTCGGTGGCCGGCCGGCTCGTGAGCGGGCTGCCGGGGGATACGGGGTTGCACATCTCCCACCTCACCAGTCCCCGGCGGCCGGAACATCCCCGGCGGGAACCATTCGCGCGTCCCACGACGTGCTGACCCGGCGTCCGGGAATCTCCTCCTTGGGGATGAGATCAGGCGCTATCGCCCCGAGGGGCGCACGCCGGGCGACGGCGCGCCCCACGCGCAACCGGGTGCCGCCGGCCGGACGTCCCACAGGGACGTGGAGGACGGGTCCTGGCTGGTGACGCTGCCCGCGGTCGACGGCAGACGGTACGTGTACCGGGTGTACGCGCCGGGGAACGCCCTGCCCGCCGACCTGTTCTGGCAGGCGTGGCACTGCCACGACGAGGGACCGCACCCGCGGGCGTGGGACCTGTTCGACGCGGCGGAGATACGACGGCTGGAGTGACGGTGTCCCGGGCGGCGCCGGACGGGACGGGACCGGCCGGGCGGCCGGGGCGCCGGCGGACCGAGCCCGCCTGCGGGCGCACACGGACCCCGGCCGGGGACGCGCGAGTGCCCCGCGGAGTTCTCCGCGGGGCACTCGTTCCGTGCGTCCGGCTGCCGCGGGCCACGGGGGCCCGGACGGCTCAGTCCTCGTCGGCGAGGATCAGGTACAGCTTCTTGCGGGTCTCGTGGACCACGGCGAGCGCCTTCTCGCGCTGCTCCTTGGTGCCGGTCTTCCAGACCTGGCCGAAGGCCTCCATCAGACCGAATCCGGCCTGGCGGATGTCGTTCAGCGCCTCACGGTCGACACCGCGCGAGGCCTCGTCCCAGGGGGCGTCGGCCACGTCGGCGGCCGCGGTACGGCCCTCCTCGGTGAGCGAGAACAGCTTCTTGCCGCCCTCGGACTCGCTGACGATCAGACCCTCGTCCTCCATCATCTGGAGCGCGGGGTAGACCGAACCCGGGCTGGGCTTCCAGGCGCCGTCGGTGCGCTCGGCGATCTCCTGGATCATCTCGTAGCCGTGCATCGGGCGGTCCTTCAGCAGGGCGAGGATCGACGCGCGCACATCGCCGCGCCGTGCCCTGCCCCTCGGCCCTCCGCGCCCTCGTGGCCCCCAGGGGCCGGGACCGAAGCCCGGTCCGCCGAAGCCACCGAAGCCGCCGGGACCCCCGGGGCCACCGGGCCCGCCGGGACCGAACGGGCCGAAGGCACCGCGTCGTCCGTCGAATCCACCCCGGCCACCGTGTCGTCCGGGCCTGCCGTGTCCACGTTCGAAGTTTTCGGAACGCATCGCCATCACTCCATCCATCGTTGATCGGTCGCGATGCGTCAACGATATATCGGAACTAGTCGGATGACAACCCCCTGCCGTGAGCCGGTCCGCGGGCCGCCCCGTAGCGTCGGCCCCATGCGCATTCGAATTGTCGACGCCTTCACCGACCGTCCCTTCTCGGGCAACCCGGCCGGAGTGCTGCTCCTGGACTCCTTCCCCTCCGACGACCGGCTCCAGCAGGTGGCCCTGGAGGTCAACCACTCCGAGACCGCGTTCACCCACCGGCTGCCCCCGGGCGGCGAGGCCGACTGGGCACTGCGCTGGTTCACCCCGGCCACCGAGGTCGCCATGTGCGGCCACGCCACGCTCGCCGCGGCCCACGTGCTGTTCACCACCGGCGCGCACGAGGGTCCCGTACGGTTCGCCACCCACAGCGGTGTGCTCGTGGCGACGCCCGCGGCCGACGGCGGGATCGTGCTCGACTTTCCGACCGCGCCGCTCACCCCGGTCGCGGTGCCGGACGGCATCGCGGAGGCCCTGGGCGCGACACCGCACTCGGCGTTCGACACCGGCCCGGCCGTCGGCGACCTGCTGCTCGACCTCGGCGACGAGAAGACGGTGCGCGGTCTCACCCCCGACCACCGCGCCCTCACCCGGCACTCGGCCCGCGGCATCATCGCCACGGCGCCGGCCGCCAGGGCCGACGCCGGGTACGACTACGTGTCCCGCTGCTTCTTCCCCGGCGTCGGCATCAACGAGGACCCGGTCACGGGCAGCGCGCACACCGCACTGGCCCCGTACTGGTCCGACCGTCTGGGCCGGCCCGTCCTCACCGGCCTTCAGGCGTCGCCCCGTTCGGGCCTGGTCGGCACGGAGGTACGCGGTGCCCGCACCCTGCTCACGGGGCGCGCGGTCACGGTCGTGGACGGTGAACTGCTGGCGTAGTCACGGCAGTTCGGGAATCGGCCCGGTACCCGGCGGCGCGGTACGCACGCGCACCGGGGCCGGGGCCGGGGCCGGGGCGGGCGTGCCCGGCGCCCTCAGGCCGTGGGCAGCCAGCCCACCTTGCCCGCGAGCAGCGCGTAGCCGACGAACGCCCCGATGTCGAGCAGGGAATGCGCCACCACCAGCGGGCCCACCCGGCCCCAGCGGCGGTAGAGGAGGACGAAGACCACGCCCATCGCGACGTTGCCGAGGAACCCGCCGATGCCCTGGTAGAGGTGGTACGAGCCGCGCAGTACGGAACTGGCCACCAGCGCGGCCGCCGGCGTCCAGCCGAGCCGGTCCAGGCGGCGCAGCAGATAGCCCACGACGACGACCTCTTCGAGCACGGCGTTCTGCACCGCCGAGAGGATCAGCACGGGGAACTTCCACCAGACGTCGGGCAACGCCTCGGGAACCACCGTGAGGTTGAAGCCGAGGCCCCTGGCCGTCAGGTAGAAGGCGATTCCGGTACTGCCGATGACCGCCGCGACCGCCGCCCCGCGCCCGAGGTCCGGCCACGGGCGGGTGCGGTCGAAGCCGAGCGTGCGCAGACTCGCGCCCTCGCGCAGCAGGAAGTGGGCGACCAGCGCGACGGGCACGAGCGCCGTCGCGATGCCGAACAACTGCCACGCCAGATCCAGCCACGGACGGCCGGGGGCCTGCGAGCCGACGAGCGTTGCCGCCTGGTCCTTCAGACCCCCCGGTTTGGTGACCGATCCGACAAAGCTGATCAGGGCCGACACACCGCTCGCACCGAGCGAAAGCCCCAGAACGAGCAGGGTCTCGTCCCGCAGGATCCGCCGCGACGGCCCCTCCTGAGGAAAGGAATCGGCCACCGGGCCCGCCTCCGCCTGCACACCTGCCTCCAGTTGAGTAATCCCGCCTCATGCCCATCTTCGCCCCGCTAGGGTCTCGAAAGAAATTCCGAAGATCGTGCGCGACAGGCCGTTTAAAGGGGGCGTCCCCGTGCGGGGGCGTACTTCCTCCGACCGGCGTGCGACCGGATTCCGGTACGTGTTCACCGAAGTTCATCCGAGGAAGCAACAGGGAGGGGCACCACCCTATGGGACGTCACAGCTTGCCCGACGGGTTCGGCGCGGGCGCGAGCGACCCCCGTCCACGCACACGCGGCAGAACCGTCGCCCTCGCCACGGCCCTCGTGCTCACCGTCGCCGCCGGCACCGCGGTCGCGGCCAACAGCGGCCTGCTCTCGTTCGGTTCCTCCTGCGAGGACGACGCGATACGGCTGAAGCTGGCCGTCTCCCCGGACATCGCCCCGGCGCTCAAGTCGGCCGCCGCACGGGCGCGGGACCAGGGGATCACCTCCGACGGCAGGTGCCTCACCGTGAGCGTCAGCGCCGTCGACTCGTACAAGGCCGCCGACACCCTGCGGTCCGGCGGCAAACCGGACGCGCAGGTGTGGGTGCCGGACGCGGACGTGTGGGTGGAGCGCATCACCTCCGACGCCAAGGCGACCCAGGTGACCCCGGCGGGCAACGTGGCCTCGACCCCCGTCGGCGTGGCGATGGTCCCGACGGCCGCGCGGTCCCTGGGATGGCCGAAGAAGACGTACAGCTGGGTGGAGCTGGCCGGTGCCACCATGCAGGACGACTCGCTGAAGCTGGGCGCCGCCGACCCCGCCCGCAGCGCGACGGGCCTGCTCGCGCTCACCCAGATCGGCGCGGCCGCCGCCAAGGTGAAGGGCGGCGACACCCAGGCCGCGGCCATGATGAAGACCCTGTCGGAGCGGATATCCGACACCGACGGCCAGGTCGTCGACACGCTGCCGCGCGACTCCTCGGGCACCGAGCAGGGCAATCCGAAGCGCAACCAGGCGCTGATCCTCACCGAGCAGGCGGCCTACGCGCACAACTCCACCGCTCCGGACGCCAAGTTGGACTTCTTCTACCCCAAGGACGGTTCACCGCGGCTGGACTTCCCCTACGCGCTCGTCGACCAGGCGGACCTGACGACGGACGAGAGCCGTGCCGCGATCCGGTTCATGACGTACCTGCGGCTGCCGGCCCAGCGCCGCCTGCTGGAGGACCACGGGTTCCGGGTGGACGAGGAGGAGACCCCGAAGTCCCTGATCACCGCGGCCGGTGGCAGCAGTCCGCAGCCGTACGCGGCGGCGTCACCGCAGCCGGCCTCGGACGCCGCGCTCCAGGAGGCGCTGGGCATGTGGACGATCACGGTGCAGAGTGCCCGCATCACGACGGTGGTCGACGCGTCCTCGTCGATGTCGGAGCCGGTGACCGGTTCGGACCAGTCGCGCATGGACGTCACCAAGGCCTCGCTGCTCCAGGCGCTCGCCACCTTCACGCCGGAGGACGAGATCGGGCTGTGGGAGTTCTCCACGAAGCTGGACGGCGACAAGGACTACCGCGTCCTCGTGCCGACCGAGCGGCTCGGCGACTCCCGGAGCGGTGTCACCCAGCGCGACCGCCTCTCCGCGGCCTTCAGCGACCTCCAGCCGGTCCCGGACGGGGCGACGGGTCTGTACGACACGGCGCTCGCGGCGTACAAGGCGGCCACGTCGTCCTACGTGGACGGCAAGTTCAACGCGCTGGTGGTGCTCACCGACGGGGTCAACCAGGACCCGGGCAGCATCTCCCGCTCGACGCTGATGAACGAACTCCAGAAGCTCAACAACCCCGAGCGCCCCGTGCCGTTGATCATGATCGCGGTGGGTCCGGACGCCGACAAGGACGAGGCCGAGCAGATCGCCGAGGCGACGGGCGGCTCGGGCCACGAGGTCACCGACCCCGCGGAGATCCACTCCGTCATCCTCAACGCCATCGTGCAGGCGGGTGCCACGGCCTCACTGGGCTGACCCCGGCACCACCGCCCTCGCCACCCCCCACACCGAACTCCCTTGCACGGCGACCCCGTTGACGTCCGCCCGGCACACCGGCCGGCATCCCCGCGGCACCGCGCCACGACGCGCGCCGCACGGTGCCCCACGAACTCCCCCGCCGCACAGGGCGATTCAGGCGCCCTCGCCGCTCACCCCCAGCGGCACCGGGTCGGGCAGGCCCACCGGCCACGTGTGCACCGGCTCCCCGTCGTGCATCAGGTCGCGGTAGCGCCGGGTGGTGGCGGCCAGCGCGGCGTCCCGGTCGAGCCCCTGCTCCAGGGCGAGATGGAACGTGTCGGCCTGCCAGGACGCGCCGTTGACCCGGCGCCGGCAGCGCTCGTCGATGACCCCGAGGTAGTGGTCGCGGTCGGCCGGCTCCACCCCCCACGCGTCGAGCCCGGCCTCGGCGAGCGGCAGCAGCTCGTCGCGGATCAGCGTGACCGCGTCGACCTCGGCCGTGCCGCCGAGCCGGCCGCGCCGCGGCCACTCGAACCGCGCGTCGATCCCGTACCGGCACGCGGCCTCGAAGTTGGCGGCCGCCGCGGAGAAGGGCAGCCTGTTCCACACCGGTCGCTGCTCGTCGGCGAGGGCACGCACCAGGCCGTAGTAGAAGGCGGCGTTGGCGATGACGTCGGTGACGGTGGGGCCGGCGGGGAGCACGCGGTTCTCCACACGCAGGTGCGGCACACCGTCCGCGACGTCGTAGACGGGGCGGTTCCAGCGGTACACCGTGCCGTTGTGCAGGACGAGTTCGGCGAGCTTCGGCGTGCCGCCCGCCTCAACGACCTTGATCGGGTCCTCGTCGTCGCAGATCGGCAGCAGCGCCGGGTAGTAGCGCAGGTTCTCGTCGAAGAGCTCGTACGCCGAGGAGATCCAGCGCTCCCCGAACCAGGTGCGGGGCCGTACGCCCTGGCGTTGCAGTTCGGGCGGGCGGGTGTCGGTGGACTGCTGGAACAGCGGGGGCCGTGACTCGCGCCACAGCTCACGGCCGAACAGGAACGGCGAGTTGGCGCCGACGACGATCTGCGCGGCACTGGCCGCCTGGGCGGCGTTCCACACGTCGGCGAAGCGCGACGGAGTGACCTGGAGGTGCAGTTGCACCGAGGTGCACGCGGCCTCCGGGACGATCGACTTCGACGTGCAGGTCAGCCGCTCCACGCCCTCGATGTCGAGCGTGAAGTCCTCGCCCCGCGCGGCGACGATCTGATCGTTGAGAAGGGCGTACCGGTCGACGTCGGAGAGGTTGGACGAGACCAGGTCGTCCCGGGCCAGGGTCGGCAGAATACCGATCATGACAATTCCGGCGTCGAGTTCCCGGGCTTTCCGTTCGGCATATGCCAGGGAAGTGCGGATCTCCTCGGTGAGCCGGTCGAATACGCGGCCGTCCAACCGGTGTGGGGCAATGTTGACTTCCAGGTTGAACATGGCGAGTTCTGTTTGGAAATCGCGGCTCGCAATACGTTCGAGCACTTGGCCATTCATCATTCGAGGCATGCCGTCGGAGCCGGCGAGATTCAATTCGATCTCCAGCCCCATCAGGTTCTGCGGGCTGTCGAACCGCTCCTCCTCCAGCAACCGCTCCAGTCCCGCCAGGCACTGCCGCAGCTTGTCGCGGTAGCGCTGGCGGTCGGACAGGTCGAACGGCCCTGCCACGACCTTCTCTCCCATCGAAGCGTCCCTCCTCGGATGGGCAGGCCGAAGTCCGGCCGTTGGTGTCCCAAGTCAGCTTGGATGATGCCCCGCCCTGGCGATTGATAACGCCCCCGCGCCGGCCCGACAGCCACTAGGCTGGTCGTGCTGACCGGAGGCACATTCACCGGGCATGAGGCGTCCGGGGCTCCGGGTACCCTTCCGGCCTCGTGAAAAACGCCGACGAGAACCGGCCTACCGCGTTCGCGGTGAAGTGCCAGGGCACCTCGTTCCAACCGGCCCGGAATCGGGATCATTACCCCGTATCGGCGACCGAAAAGTTTCTTGCTTTTCGCCCCGGAAGCGATTAGCCGAAACATTGTATGAACACGTGTCGTATAAACTCTGCCGACAAGGCAGAAGGTTGGCGCCCACGGTCCCGCGTCCCGCCGTCGCCGTGACGCACGGCAGGCCGCAAACGCACCTCCCCCTTTTTTTCAAAGACCCCGGCCCCCGCCCCTCTGACCCGCGAGGTGACAGCGCCGTCCCGCCCCTGCCCTCGCGCCACCGTGCCTGTCGAATGAGAGGCGACACACCATGCCGCTGCATGTCCCCCAGGCTCCCGCGCCCGCACTGCGTTCCGTCCTCGCGGCCCTCGCGTCCCCCACCGCGGTCCGCGAGGCCCGCACTCCCGCCCTGCTGATCAACACCGACCAGCCCCTCACCGCCGAACGCCCGCTGCCCGTCCACGTGTTGGACCGGCTCACCGCGGAGGGAGCGTCGTCGACCCGGCTCGCCGGGTGGCGCTTCCTGATCCGCCGCGGTGACCGGGTCGTGGCCGCGGCGGAATCCAAGCCGACCGCCGACGGATGGGTGTTCTCGCACTTCGTCCACGGCCCCTACATCGCCGCCACCGAACAGGCCCTGCGCCAGGCCGAGTCGGTCCCGCAGGCCTACCAGCCGCGTCTGCTGTCCGTACCCGGGCTCTACATGCTCACCCTCTGGCTGCACGGAGACACGTCCGCGGACGGCGCGGCGGGGCATCCGGCCGCCACCGACCTGCTCGTCCCCCTGGCGCCGGCGCCGCCCGGCATCGCCGCCCACCGCCCGCACCGCTTCGCCGAACTGCTCCCCGTCCTCACCCACCGCGCGACACCCGTGCCGCTGCTCGGCTCACCGGCCTGACCCGGCCCGACCGCCGAGAGCGACCACGCGACCCACCACGCGTACCCCGTTCCCGCCCCGTGCGGCGACGGGGTACGCGGTCGCGTGCCCCCGGCCCCCTCTCCACTCCCCCGCCCCCGCTCACCCACCCGTCCGGACCTGTTACGCGCGGTCACTCCAACCCCCGGGAAGGACAGGCAAGTTGGCGGCAACCCGGCACCCGGGTGACACGTCTTCAACCTGTGAGGGGCTGTGCCGCGAAATACCTGCGGATCCGGCCCGCTGGGGCAACACTGGGTCGCGACGCACTTCCCGCGACGCGGGCGGCCCCGGAGACTCCGGAACCAGCCGGCCCGCGCACCGCGGGAGACAACACCACAGCAGTCCCACACATCGCCAGAGCGGAAGACCCCAGTTATGTGCCAGCACCAGCCCCCGTGCCCGACAGCAGAGTCCGCCGACCGGGAGTCCGCCCGTCTGGTGGCCCACCACCCCGAACAGGGCTGGAGCCTGCTGTGCAACGGCGTCCTCCTGTTCGAGGACACCGGCGAAATCCTGCCGGACGGTCAGATCATCGCGCCCCACCGCCCGCAGGGCACCGGCCTGATCGCCACCGCCGTGTAGCCACCGCGGCGCGAACAGACAGCTCACGGGCACGCGACGGCGCCCGCACCGCGCCGTACGACGCAGCCCGTCGACATCCGGGGTCGGATCGCGGGAAGTTGCCGCGTGCCGGCCCCGACGTGTGTCCGCGCGGGCTGCGCAAGCGGTGGATGCGCGGCGCGGCGGTCCGGGCGCGGACGCCCCGTCGCACCGTGCGCGTCGCGCGCCCCAAAGCCTGCTCGCCGAGCGGTAGTTGACCCCACCCGCACCGGTCGCCCCACAGTGCCCTCCTGTACAAACGCACATGCGCGGCCCAACCGGCGGTAGCCCCGGCCTGTGCGATGCGACAGCAGACTTATCCCTTGCAAATGCGGCAGTATCATCAGCGCACGTCCCGAAGAGCGGACGGCGCAAGGGCCCAGAGGGACTTGCGTGAAGAGGCAGAGGGAGTAGAGACCTTGATGACCCGTCCCGCACGCCGTACCCGGATCCTTCAGGCAGCCGGTGTGGGAGCCGTCGCGATGCTGGCCCTGAGTGCCTGCTCCTCGTCGTCCGACTCGGACTCCTCCGGCTCGTCCGCCACCCCGGCGTCCGCGTCGGCCTCGCCCAAGCTGTCCGGGACGGTGACCGTCTTCGCCGCGGCCTCGCTCCAGGAGAGCTTCACCACCCTGGGCAAGCAGTTCGAGCAGGCGCACCCGGGCACGAAGGTCACCTTCAACTTCGGCGGCAGCGACACGCTGGCCGCGAGCATCACCAGCGGTGCCCCCGCCGACGTCTTCGCCGCCGCCAGCCCCAAGACCATGGCCACGGTGACGGACAAGGGCGACGCGGTCGGCACGCCCGCCAACTTCGTGCGCAACCAGCTGGAGATCGCCACCCTGCCGGGCAACCCCGACAAGGTCACCTCGCTGAAGGACCTCACCAAGTCCGGCCTCAAGGTCGTGCTCTGCGACAAGACGGTGCCGTGCGGTGCCGCCGCGCAGACCGCCCTCGACGAGAGCGACCTCAAGCTGACGCCCGCCTCCTACGAGCAGGACGTCAAGAGCGCGCTCAACAAGGTGGAGCTGAAGGAGGCCGACGCCGCCGTCGTCTACCAGACGGACGTGAAGGCCGCCGGTGACAAGGTCGAGGGCGTGAACTTCCCCGAGGCCGCCAACGCCATCAACGACTACCCGATCGCCCTGCTCAAGGACGCGCCCAACGCCGAGGCCGCCAAGGCGTTCATCGCCCTGGTCAAGTCGGCCGACGGCCAGAAGGTGCTGACCCAGGCCGGCTTCCTCAAGCCGTGACGCTGCCCGACGCGCCACGGGCGGCGGAGGGGAAGGGCGCGCGGCCCGGACGGCGCGCCCGCGGTCCCCGTGCCCGGTTCCGCCCCGCCCGCCGCGGGGCGCCGCTGCCGCTGCTGGTGCCCGCCCTCGTCGGTCTGGCGTTCCTGCTGCTGCCGCTGGTCGCCCTGCTGGTGCGGGCGCCCTGGCGCAGCCTGCCGGACCAGCTCACCAGTACCGAGGTGTGGCAGGCCCTCCAGCTCTCGCTGATCTGCGCGACCGCGGCCACCGCGGTGAGCCTGGTGGTCGGCGTCCCCCTGGCGTGGCTGCTGGCCCGTACGGAGTTCCCCGGCCGGGGACTCGTCCGGGCGCTGGTGACCCTGCCGCTGGTGCTGCCGCCCGTGGTCGGCGGTGTGGCCCTGCTGCTCGCACTCGGCCGCAACGGCGTCGTCGGGCAGTGGCTCGACTCCTGGTTCGGCATCACCCTGCCGTTCACCACCGCGGGCGTCGTGGTCGCCGAGGCGTTCGTCGCGCTGCCCTACCTGGTCATCAGCGTCGAGGGGACGCTGCGCGCCGCCGACCCGCGGTACGAGGAGGCGGCCACGACGCTCGGCGCCTCCCGCTTCACCGCCTTCCGCCGGGTCACGCTGCCGCTGATCGCCCCGGGCATCGCGGCGGGTTCGGCACTGGCCTGGGCGCGTGCACTCGGGGAGTTCGGGGCGACCATCACGTTCGCGGGCAACTTCCCCGGCCGTACGCAGACCATGCCGCTGGCGGTCTACCTGGCGCTCCAGAACGACCCCGAGGCCGCGATCTCGCTCAGCCTGGTGCTGCTGGCGGTGTCGATCGCCGTCCTCGCGGGCCTGCGGGACCGCTGGATGAGGGCGACGTGAACCCCGGCTCCCGGTGCGCGGACCGACCGCGACAGCGCGGCCCGCGCCGCCCTCGCCCCGCCGGCCCCCGTGCCCGGCCCGACCGTTGGACGACCGCACCATGACCGACCTCGACGAAACCCCCGGCGCCGACGGCGACACGAACGGCACGGCCGACGCCGGCGGTGCCGCCGGTCTGGACGCCCGGCTGGTCGTCGACCGCGGCTCCTTCCACCTGGACGTCGCGCTGAGCGCGGCCCCCGGTGACGTGGTGGCGCTGCTCGGGCCCAACGGCGCGGGCAAGACCACGGCCCTGCGGGCGCTCGCCGGGCTCGTCCCGCTGGCGGGGGGCGGGTCGCTCCGCCTCGACGGCACCGTCCTCGACCGTAGGCCGCCCGAACACCGGCCGGTCGGGGTCGTCTTCCAGGACTACCTGCTCTTCCCGCACCTCAGCGCCCTCGACAACGTCGCCTTCGGACCCCGCTGTCAGGGGGCGGGCAAGGCAGCCGCGCGCGCCGCAGCGGCCGACTGGCTGGAGCGCATGGGTCTCTCCGAGCACGCGAACGCCAAGCCGCGCAGGCTCTCCGGCGGCCAGGCGCAGCGCGTCGCCCTGGCCCGCGCCCTCGCCACCCGGCCCCGGCTGCTGCTCCTGGACGAGCCGCTGGCCGCCCTCGACGCCCGTACCCGGCTCGATGTCCGGGCCCAACTCCGGCGCCATCTGGCCGAGTTCGAGGCGGTCGCCGTACTGGTGACGCACGATCCGCTGGACGCGATGGTGCTCGCGGACCGGCTCGTCGTCATCGAGCACGGCCAGGTGGTCCAGGAGGGCACCCCGTCCGAGATCGCCCGGCGCCCGCGCACGGACTACATCGCCCGGCTCGTCGGCCTCAACCTCTACCGCGGCGCCGCCGACGGCCACACCGTCGCCCTGGACGCGGGGCCCTCGGTCACCAGTACCGAGGAGCTCGACGGCCCGGTGTTCGTCGCGTTCCCGCCGAGCGCGGTCACCCTGTACGCGGAGCGGCCCGAGGGTTCCAGTGCCCGCAACCTGTGGCGGTGCGAGGTGGCCGGCATGGAGAGCCACGGCGATCTGGTCCGGGCGGACCTCACCGGTGAACTGGCCCTGACCGCCGATCTGACCACGGTCGCGGCGGCCGAGCTGGACCTGCACCCGGGGGCCGCGGTCTGGGCGACGGTCAAGGCCGCGCAGACGCACGCCTATCCGGCCTGACGGGGCCGCCGCCCGCTACGGTGGGCCGGGACGCGGGGGACGAATCCCCCTTCCGGTGCGTCCCGGCCCGTTCCCCCACCGTCAGCGAGGCGTTCCCTTGAGCCTGAGCATCCGCAACCAACTCACCGGCACCGTCACCGACGTCACCCCGGGCGCGGTGATGGCGACCGTCAAGGTCAGGCTGGCCGGCGGCCAGGACCTCACCGCGGCGATCACCCTGGAGGCGGCCGAGGAGCTGAAGCTCGCCGCGGGCTCCGACGTCCGGGCACTGGTGAAGTCGACCGAGGTGGCCCTCGCGACCGCGCGGGTGGAGGGCCTGTCGATCCGCAACCAGTTCCCCGGCAGCGTCACCGAGGTCACCACGGGCGGTGCGATGGCCGCGGTCAAGGTGGACGTGGCCGGCGGGACGCTGACCGCCGCGATCACCAAGGAGGCCGCCGCCGACCTCGGTCTCGCGGCGGGTTCCCCGGTGGTCGCGCTGATGAAGTCGACCGAGGTGTCGCTCGCGGCGGTGTGACGACGCGAAGGGGCCCGTGCCGACCGTGAACCCACGGCCGGCACGGGCCCCTTCACGAGGGCGCCACCCGCTCCCGGGTCAGTCCTCGTACGCGTCCAGCGGCGGGCACGAGCAGACCAGGTTGCGGTCGCCGAAGGCCTGGTCGATGCGGCGGACCGGCGGCCAGTACTTGTCGGCGGGGTGCACCCCGGCCGGGAAGGCGGCCTCCTCGCGGGTGTACGCGTGGTCCCACTCGCCGCCGAGCACGGCCGCGGTGTGCGGGGCGCCGCGCAGCGGGTTGTCGTCGCCGGGCCAGGTGCCGGAGCCGACCTTGTCGATCTCCGCGCGGACGGCGATCATCGCGTCGCAGAAGCGGTCCAGCTCGGCGAGGTCCTCGGACTCCGTCGGCTCGATCATCAGCGTGCCCGCCACGGGGAACGACATCGTGGGCGCGTGGAAGCCGTAGTCGATGAGCCGCTTGGCGACGTCGTCGACGCTGACGCCGGTCTCCTTGGTCAGCGGGCGCAGGTCGATGATGCACTCGTGCGCGACCAGCCCGCCGGGGCCGGTGTACAGCACCGGGTAGTGCGGTTCGAGGCGCTTGGCGATGTAGTTGGCGGACAGCACGGCCACCTGCGTGGCGCGCTTGAGGCCCTCGCCGCCCATGAGCCGGACGTACGCCCACGAGATCGGCAGGATGCCCGCCGAGCCCCACGGCGCCGCGGAGATCGGGCCGACGCCCGTCTCGGGGCCGGCGGCCGGCTGGAGCGGGTGGTTGGGCAGGTGCGGCGCGAGGTGCGAGCGCACACCGACCGGGCCGACGCCGGGGCCGCCGCCGCCGTGCGGGATGCAGAACGTCTTGTGCAGGTTCAGGTGGGAGACGTCGCCGCCGAAGTGGCCGGGCTTGGCGAGGCCCACCAGGGCGTTGAGGTTGGCGCCGTCGACGTAGACCTGGCCGCCCGCGTCGTGGACGGCGGCGCAGATGTCGGCGACGTGCTCCTCGAAGACGCCGTGCGTCGACGGGTAGGTGATCATCAGCACCGACAGTTCGTCGCGGTGCAGCTCGATCTTCGCGCGCAGGTCCTCGACGTCGATCTCGCCGTCCTCGGCGGTCCTGACGACGACGACCTTCATGCCGGCCATGACCGCGCTCGCGGCGTTGGTGCCGTGCGCGGAGGACGGGATCAGGCAGACGGTGCGCTGCTCGTCGCCGTTGGCGCGGTGGTAGCCGCGCACGGCGAGCAGCCCGGCCAGCTCGCCCTGGGAGCCGGCGTTCGGCTGGAGCGAGACCTTGTCGTACCCGGTGACCTCGGCGAGACGCTCCTCCAGCTCGTGGATGAGCGTGAGGTAGCCCTCGGCCTGCGCGGCGGGGGCGAAGGGGTGCAGCTGCCCGAACTCGGGCCAGGTGACCGGCTCCATCTCGGTGGTCGCGTTGAGCTTCATGGTGCAGGAGCCCAGCGGGATCATGCCGCGGTCGAGCGCGTAGTCGCGGTCCGAGAGGCGGCGCAGGTAGCGCAGCATGGCGGTCTCGGACCGGTACTGGTGGAAGACCGGGTGGGCGAGGTAGTCGTCGGTGCGCAGCAGCGCGTCCGGCAGGACGTCCGCGGTGCCCGCGTCGAGCGCCTCGATGTCGCCCTCGACACCGAACGCGGCCCAGACGGCGCCCAGTTGGGCCCGCGTGGTGGTCTCGTCGCAGGACATCGACACGTGGTCGGCGTCGGCCTGGTGCAGGTTCACGCCCCCCTCGCGGGCGGCGGCGACGACCTCGGCGGCACGGCCGGGCACCCGGGCGGTGACGGTGTCGAAGAACGCGCCGTGCACGACCTCGACGCCGCCGGCGGTGAGCCCGGCGGCCAGCAGCGTGGCGTAGCGGTGGGTGCGCCGGGCGATGCCGCGCAGGCCGTCCGGACCGTGGTAGACGGCGTACATGCCGGCCATCACGGCGAGCAGCACCTGCGCGGTGCAGATGTTGCTCGTGGCCTTCTCGCGGCGGATGTGCTGCTCGCGCGTCTGGAGCGCGAGGCGGTACGCCTTGTGTCCGTCGGCGTCGACGGAGACGCCGACGAGGCGGCCGGGCAGGCTCCGCGCGAACTTCTCGCGCACCGCCATGTAGCCGGCGTGCGGTCCGCCGAAGCCCATGGGGACGCCGAAGCGCTGCGTGGTGCCCACCGCGATGTCGGCGCCGAGTTCACCGGGCGACGTGAGCAGGGTGAGGGCGAGCAGGTCGGCGGCGACGGTGACGACCGCGCCGAGTCCGTGCGCCTGCTCGATCAGGGGCTTGATGTCCCGCACGGCGCCGGAGGCCCCGGGGTACTGCACGAGCACGCCGTTGATCTCGCGCTCGGCGACGTCCGCGGGGATGCCGTCGGCGAGGTCGGCGACGACGACCTCGACACCGGCCGGTTCGGCGCGCGTCCGGATGACGGCGACGGTCTGCGGCAGCGCGTCGGCGTCGACCAGGAACAGACCCTTCTTGTTCCGGCCCATGCGCCGCGACAGCGCGACGGCCTCGGCGGCGGCCGTGCCCTCGTCGAGCAGCGAGGCCCCGGACGTCGGCAGGCCGGTCAGGTCGGCGACCACGGTCTGGAAGTTCAGCAGGGCTTCGAGGCGGCCCTGCGAGATCTCCGGCTGGTACGGCGTGTACGCGGTGTACCAGGCCGGGTTCTCCATCACGTTGCGCAGGATCACCGGCGGGGTGAAGGTGCCGTAGTAGCCGAGGCCGATCATGGAGCCGAGCACCTGGTTGCGGTCGGCGAGGCCGCGCAGTTCGGCCAGGACCTCCGCCTCGGTGCGGGCGCCGGGCAGGTCCAGGGCGTCGGCGTTCTTGATCACGTCCGGGACCGCGGCGGCGGTGAGCTCGTCCAGGGAGCCGTATCCGACCTGCGCGAGCATCTTGGCCCGCGCCTCCTGGTCGGGTCCGATGTGACGCTGCTCGAAGGGGATGCCCTGTTCGAGCTCGGAGAGCGGGGTGCGGTGGGCGGTCATGGCGGAGGCCTCCTGGTCGATACGACCTTGGACGGGTACCACGGCGCGGGTACCCGGACGGCCTCCCCCTCTGTCATCTCAACCTGAGAGCTTCACCGGGCGTGCCCGAAGGCTCCCGGCTTTCACCGTCGGTGAGGGCGGAGGTCGTCGGCGACCACTGCCCTGCTTTCCAGAGTGACCTCGTCCGTGCGGTACGTGGGCCTGAGAGTTTCCGGGGAGGATTTGCTCCTTCGGCGCCCCCGGAACGGTCCCGGAGGGCTCTCCCGCACGGGATCAGCAGCCGCAGCCAGCCTACCAGCGGCTCTCGCACGAGGTCCTTCGAGTGGCCGTACACCCCAATGTGCTCTTTTGTAGTGCTTACGGACCAGTTGCGACCACCTGGAGGGGCACGTGCAGACCGACATCGATCCGCGCAACCTGATCGGCCGCAAAGCGTTCGACCGCACGGGCAACAAGATCGGCACCGTCGACGAGGTGTACCTCGACGACGCGACGGGCGTACCCGAGTGGGCCGCGATACGCACCGGCCTGTTCTCCCGGGACGCCTTCGTGCCCCTGGAGCCCAGCAAGGTCGTCGAGGGAACCCTGCGCATCCCCTTCGACCGCGACCTGATCAAGGACGCCCCCGACTTCGGCGTCGGGCGCCATCTCTCGCCCGACCAGGAGCTCCAGCTCTACCACCACTACGGCCTCGACGTGGCCGCCGCACCCCCCTTCCCGGACCGCGACTTCGGCCGGGTCGCGGGCCAGGAACCGGCCTGACTCCCGCGGGGGCGGACGTCACGACCGCTCCCCGCCGGCCCCGCCCACCCCGGCGGGGCCCGGCTCCGGCACCCCTTCCAGCCCCGCCCCGGCCACCAGGGGCAGCGGCTCGGCCGGTTCCAGGCCGGGGTCGTCGGTGCGGAAGGTGCGCACCCGGCCCGGCGCGGTCGAGTACGGCGTCTCGAACCGCACGGTGACCCGGCCCAGCCCGCTGCCCTGCACCCAGCCGTGCCCGTACTCGGTGTGCGTCACGTCGTGCCCGGCCGGCCAGCGCCGCTCCTCGGGCGGCACCGGCTCCCGGGACGCCTCGCGGACGGGCTCCTCCACGGCCCGCTCCGCCCGCTCCCCCGCCTGCGCCTCGGCCTCCGCCTGGGCGACCTGCGCGAACAGGTCCTCCTGCGTGTAGTCCGCCAGCCCGCTGACACCCACGCCGAGCAGCCGCACACCGCCCGTGGTGTCCACCGACTCCAGCAGCCGCGCCGCCGCCTCGCGCACGACCGCGGGGTCGTCGGTGGGCCCGCGCAGGGTCTCGGAGCGGGTCAGGGTGGTGAAGTCATAGCGGCGCAGCTTCAGCACGATGGTCCGGCCGGACAGACCGGCGGCGCGCAGCCGCCCCACGCACCGGTCGGCGAGCCGCTGCACCTCCATGCCGACGCGCAGCCGGTCGTGGATGTCGACGTCGTAGGTGTCCTCCACGGACACCGACTTGGTGCCCCGCTCGGACACGACGGCCCGCTCGTCGCGGGCCAGCGCCATCGCGTACAGGGCGTGCCCGTGCGCCTTGCCCAGCAGCCGCACCAGCTCGTCCTCACCGGCCTCGGCGATCTCCTCGACGGTGCTGATGCCGGCCCGGCGCAGATGGTCCCCGGTGGCGGGCCCGACCCCGGGCAGGATGCGCACGGACATCGGTCCGAGCAACGCCCGCTCGGTGCCCGGCGGGACGACGACCAGCCCGTCCGGCTTGGCCTCCTCCGAGGCGATCTTCGCGAGCATCTTGGAGGCGGCGAGACCGACCGAGCCGGTGAGCCCCGTGACGGCCCGGATGTCGGCCCGCAGCTTCGCGCCCACCAGCCGCGCCGACGCCTCGTCCCAGGCGCTTCCCGCGGCCTCCAGGTCGACGAACGCCTCGTCCAGGCTGAGCGGCTCCACCAGCGGCGACAGCTCCCGCAGCAGGGCCATGACCTGGTCGCTGATCGCGCGGTAGAGACCGAACCGGGGCACGAGGTAGGCCGCGTGCGGGGCGAGCCGGCGTGCCTGCGCCATCGGCATCGCGGAGTGCACCCCGAACACCCGCGCCTCGTACGACGCCGTCGACACCACACCGCGGGGACCGAGCCCGCCGACGACCACGGCCTTCCCGCGCAGGCTCGGCTTGGACCCCTGCTCCGCCGACGCGAAGAAGGCGTCCATGTCGAGGTGGAGGATCGTGGGCCCGCTTCTCACAGGTCCGATGGTGCCTCACGCCACTGACAACGCCCCGGCGGGACGCCCCTCAGCGCGGCGCGCGCCGTCTCCCGCGGGGCGGTGAAGCGGTCAGACGGCGCGATTGCGCCGCCGGGCCAGTTCGTCGGCCGGGTGCTGCCCCACGATCGTCTCCCCGGTGTCGACGCGCTCCCCGTGCAGCTGCGACAGCGCCGCCTCCACGTCGCGCCACACCACGCCCACGGCGATGCCGAAGATGCCCTGGCCGCCCTGGAGGAGGGCGTGCACCTCGTCGGGCGAGGTGCACTCGTAGACGGTGGCCCCGTCGCTCATGAGGGTCATGCGCTCCAGGTCCCGAAAACCGCTGTCCCGCAGGTGCGCCACGGTGGTCCGGATGTTCTGGAGGGACACTCCCGTGTCGAGGAAACGCTTGACGATCTTCAGGACGACGACGTCCCGGAAGCTGTAGAGACGCTGCGTCCCGGACCCGTGGGCGGGCCGCACGCTCGGCTCTACCAGCGCGGTGCGCGCCCAGTAGTCCAGTTGCCGGTAGGTGATCCCCGCGGCCGCGCAGGCCGTCGGACCGCGGTAGCCGATCTGCTCGGACGTCATGGACGCCGCCCCTCCGCTGCTCGGCACAGCCGTCGGCCGCTGCGGAGCGCGACCGCCCACGCTGCCGTGAAGCTCGTACGGACCGCTCTCCCCGAGACCGATTCCCGGGGCGCCCCCAGCCGTACCGTCGCCGCTGCTTCTCACGCCGACCTCCGTCCTTGACATGCCTCCACGACGGTAGGCAGTCACCAGGGGTGCGTCAACGATCGCCACACTCGGCACGCCGAGTGATAATCACCCTAGGAGTGGTTTTCCGTGCCCCACCGCGGGGAAAGGCTAACCGAATGCTCTCCCCGGAGTCGCCGGACGCTCCCACGCGCCACTGGCAAATGCCCCGCAATGTGGCGGTCACGAACGGTGAAGCAGACCCCAACACCGGTACATCTTCAGCGATTCCTCATGGAACCCGGCGGGAACACGCGGCACGGACGCACCCTCACTGGTTGCTGGTGCCGAAGTCCTCGGGCGAGATCTGGTCGAGGAACTCGCGGAACTTCTCCACCTCGTCCTCCTGCTCGTCGGGGATCGCGATGCCCGCGTCGTCGAGCACACCGTCACTGCCGTAGATCGGCGTACCGGTGCGCAGCGCCAGCGCTATGGCGTCGGACGGACGGGCGCTGACCTCGACACCGCTGGCGAAGACCAGCTCGGCGTAGAAGACGCCCTCGCGCAGATCCGTGATGCGCACCTCGCTGAGCTCCTGGCCGACAGCCTCCAGCACGTCCTTGAAAAGGTCGTGGGTCAGCGGCCGCGCGGGGGTCATGCCCTGTTGCGCGAAGGCGATCGCCGTCGCCTCCCCGGGTCCGATCCAGATGGGGAGGTACCGGTCGCCTCCCACTTCGCGCAGGAGCACGATCGGTTGGTTGGAGGGCATTTCGACCCGTACGCCTACGACATCGAGCTCGTTCACACAGCAACCCTAGGCCGTGCCCGGGACGTTTGGGTAGTCGGGCAGGCAATGGGGCGGCGCGGTCCGCCCGCCACCGGCCCGCGGGTCACGGCAGCCGCACCCCGAGGGCGGTCTGCACCAGCGCCGCGTGCAGCTTGACCGCGAGCCCCGCCAGCTCCTTCGTACGGGCCTCGGCGTGCGCCCTGGTCTGCGGGTTGCGGTGTCGTTTCAGCGGGGCGACCACCTGGTCGACGAGGCCGGCCTCGCGGTCGGCGGCGGCCTTCATGACCCGCAGGTGCCGCGGCTCGATGCCGAACCTGCCCAGTTCGACGACCAGCGAGGCGACGGTGACCGCCTCGGCGTCGTAGGCACCGTCCTCCAGCGGGGTGATGAGCCCGTAGGACTCCCACTCGTCGAGCTGCCGCTCGCCTATCCCCGCGGCGTCGATCAGCTCCGTACGGCCGATCCGGGCGGCGACGGGCCGGTCGGTGACCTCCAGGGCCCGGTCACCGCCCCGCTGACGCCCCACGGCGGGCAGTTGCACGGTCTCGCCGCGCTCCACGGCGTCCAGGTGCTCCCGGATGACCTTGAGCGGCAGGTACAGGTCGCGCTGCATCCGCAGGACGTGACCGAGGCGTTCGAGGTCCTTGGGCGTGAACTTGCGGTAGCCCGAGGGGGTGCGCTGCGGCTCGATCAGACCTTCCGCCTCCAGGAAGCGGATCTTGGAGACGGTCACTTCGGGGAACTCCCCGCGCAGCGCGCCCAGCACCGTGCCGATGCTCATCAGCGCGGAGTCCGCGGCGGCGGTGCCGTGTCCGGCACCGCCGCTCGGTGTTTGAAGCATGGACCTTCCCTGGGGTCCCCGGACACGTCCGGGAAAGGGTCAGATGCCCTGCCGGCTGGAGTAGAACACCAGCCGGTACTTTCCGATCTGCACCTCGTCGCCGTTCGCCAGCACGACCTCGTCGATCCGCTCGCGGTTGACGTACGTGCCGTTGAGGCTGCCCACGTCGGCCACCGAGAAGGTGCCGTCCGCCCCGCGCCGGAACTCGACGTGGCGGCGCGAGACCGTCACGTCGTCCAGGAAGATGTCGCTCTGCGGATGACGGCCCGCGGTGGTCAGCTCACCGTCGAGCAGGAACCGGCTGCCCGAGTTCGGACCGCGACGCACGACGAGCAGGGCCGAACCCAGCGGAAGCGCGTCGACCGCGGCCTGCGCCTCGGGCGAGAGCGTCGGCATCTGGATCTGGCCGGTGGTCTCGGAGTCGTAGGCCTCGAGACCGGAGATGGAGATCGTGGACGTGGTCTCCGACGGCCGCTCCGGCGTCGCGCCGGCCCTCAGCGGCGCACCGCAGTTGGAGCAGAAACGGCTGTTCTCCGCGTTGCGGTTGCCGCACCTCGTACACACCAGGACCGACATGGACGGATCCTCCTGCCGCGGCTGCCCCGCCGGGGCATTGGACGCGTACGGGTCGTCGAACCCTCTACCCGTACCTGAGGTTGACGGTTGCCCGAAACCTATGCCGCCGGACTGCGCAGGGTCAACAGAGGTCGCACCCTGACCTCGCGAAACGTCACCACCCGGGCCCGCGACCTGGTCGCGGAACAGCGGGCGCCGGCCTTCCGCGTCGGGCTGCGCGCGGTGACGGGCTGTGGCGTTCTCGCCGCCGTCCCGCGCACTCTTGCCGAACAACTTCGCAAACAACTTCACGGGCGATTCCCCTTGACCGAAACAGACCCGCCCGTGGGGCAGGACGAACCCTGACTGAATACACCGGCCGACCCGGACACCTGCACAACGTCCGTGTCCTCCAGACAGTTTCCACCACGCACCACCCGTTCGGTGCGCCGACCCCCCGCAACCTCATGCCCTTGCCGGACGTCCCGCATGCGCCCCCGGTTCACCGGGAGGACGACCGAGCGTAGTCAGGCTGCTCGGCCGCTCGCAAGGCATCCACGACGATCTTGGTCGACCGGTCCACAGTAACGGTGGCCTGCTCCTTCTCCATGGTCTGCACAACTCCTCCGGGGATGTTGAGCGCCGGCTCCAGGTCCTGCGGATTGCCGATGACCTTGAAACGGTAGGGAGCTTCGATCTTGTTCCCGTCCACGTCCACGCTCTTGCCCGCGTCCGTCAGGTAGGTACTGGCGACGACCCGGACGCCGTTCACCTCGATCGCCTCCGCGCCCGCCGCCCTCAGTTCCTGGACCGCGTCGAGCAGGCTGTCCGCCTCGACCGTCGCTTTCGGATCCGTGACCGTCATGGTGATCCCCGGCCCCTGCGCGGCCACCGTGCCCGCGAGGATGCCGAGTTGCTTCTCCTTCTCCACCGTCTGCTTGCGGGCCTCCTCGGCCTGGTCCGAGCTGTTCTCCAACTCGTCCCGCTGCTTCTCCAGTCCCTGCTTCTCGTCCTCAAGACGCCCTGTGCGGTCGTCGAGTTCATCGAGGATCCGGACAAGATCCTCCTGCCGCGCGCCCCGCAGGGCGCTGCCGCTGTCGCTGTTCGACGCGACCTGGATGGCGAGACCGAACCCGAGCCCGAACAGCAGCAGGGCGAAGATGAGTTGGGCCCTGGTGACACGCGGGGGCCACAGGCCCTGCACCAGCCGCTGCCGGCCGCTCTGGCCCGGCGTGCCGTCCTGCGCGGGGTCCGCGGACGGCGGTCCGGCCGGCGGTACCTCCTGGGGAAGTTGCTCGCGCAGCCTGTTCTCGGGGGTGCTGTCGTCCTGGTGGTTCATCGGCCTCACGCCCGGAAGACGTGACGTCGGATGGCGGCGGCGTTGGAGAAGATCCGGATGCCGAGGACGACCACGACCCCGGTCGACAACTGGGCGCCGACGCCCAGCTTGTCGCCCAGGAAGACGATGAGCGCGGCCACCACCACGTTCGACAGGAACGACACCACGAAGACCTTGTCGTCGAAGATGCCGTCGAGCATGGCCCGCAGGCCGCCGAAGACCGCGTCGAGCGCGGCGACGACGGCGATCGGCAGGTACGGCTCGACGACCGCCGGAACCTCGGGATGGACCAACAGCCCGGCCACGACTCCCACGACGAGGCCAAGTACGGCGATCACGATGTGCCCTTCCCGGTTTTCGGCTCTGCTGTACGGACGATCACGCTCGGGGCGGCGGGCAGCCGGACGTCGCCCTGCGTGGAAATGCTGGTGCGAATGCCGTAGTTCTCCTGGAGAGCGTGCAGGTACAACCCGTCCGCGCTGTCCTGGAACCGCGTGCTCAGCCGCTTGGCGTCCCCCACCGCGAGCACCGTGTAGGGCGGCACCAGCGGCTTGTTGTCGACCAGTATGGCGTCTCCCGCGGCCCTGATCGCGGACAGTGCGGTGAGCCGCCGCCCGTTGACGGAGACGGCCTCGGCGCCGGAGGCCCACAGGCCGTTCACGACGCGCTGCATGTCGCGGTCGCGCACCCGGCCGGTGTCGGAGAAGCCGGACGTCACCCGCGGGTCGCCGTCGGCGTTCGTGGTGGCTTCCTTCGCGTCGTTCACGACGAGCTTCACGCCCGGCCCGTGCACCGCGACGGCACCGGACAGGACGCTGACGAGATCGCCCCGGTCACTGTCGCCGCCGGCCTTCAGCGCCGCGCGCTGGCGGGCGCTCACGTCGTCGCGGAGCTTGTCCACGGTGCTTTCCAGCTTGTCCGCGGACGCGGTCTCGCTGTCGACGCGGTCGATGAGCTCCTCACGCTCCTTGGCGACGACGGGAGCGGCGACCCGGGCCTGTACGGCACCGAGGGTCACGACGAGAGCGGCGAGCACGAGTCCGGCGGCAAGGCCGAGTTTCGCCCTGAGCGTCTTCGGCAGTCCACCGCCCGCGGCCTTCTTGCGGGCTGCGGCCTCGGCGTATCCGTCGTCGAGGCTGTGGTCCATCACGTTGGTCAGCAACGACATGGACGCGTCGGGACGCCTGGGCCGCGCAGGCGTGCTCCGAACGGGGGGTTGCTGCGGCATGCCGCACATCGTCGCACGCCGTGGCCATTACCTCCGAATGGCCCCGGCAGCGTGCCGGACTGGCCCCCTTGGGGACACTTGTCCGGCACGCGCGGGTACCGCGTGTTTTACCTGCCTGCGCCTTCCACCACTTCCGACCACTCGTCCAGCAGCGCCTGCGCGGACGCGTCGTCCGGACCCTCGGCCCACAGATGGGTGACGGCCTCGGCGGGGGCCGGCAGCACCATGACCCAGCGGCCGTCGCTCTCCACCACGCGCACACCGTCCGTCGTGTCCACGAACCGGTCCCCGGCCGCTTCCACGACCCGGCGCATGACGAGCCCCTTGACCGCCCACGGAGTGGCGAGATCACGCTTGAGCACGTGCGCCCGCGGTATCCGCGCGTCGATCTGGCTGAGCGTCAGCTGCGTGCGCGCGACCAGGCCGATCAGCCGCACGAACGCGGCCGTCCCGTCGAACACACTGCTGAACTCGGGGACGATGAAGCCGCCCTTGCCGTCACCGCCGAAGATGGTGCCCTCGTCGCGGCCGACCCGGGTCAGGTCGTCGGGCGACGTGGTCACCCACTCGACCTGGGTGCCGTGATAGGCGGCGACCTGCTCCGCGATACGGGTGGTGGTCACCGGAAGGGCGACCCGCCCGCTTCGCCGGTCGGCGGCGATGAGGTCGAGCATGACCAGCAGGGCCCGGTCGTCCTCGATGATGCGGCCCTTCTCGTCGACGAGCGACAGGCGCTCGCCCACCGGGTCGAACCGCACGCCGAACGCCGCCCGCGAGGACGCCACGATCTCGCCCAGCCGCACCAGCCCCGAGCGCCGCATCTCGGCCGTCTCGGTCGGACGGGACTCGTCCAGGCCCGGGTTGACGGTCAGCGAGTCCACACCGAGCTTGCCGAGCAGGCTCGGCAGGACAAGGCCGGAACTTCCGTTCGAGGCGTCCACGACCACCTTGAGACCGGAGTCGGCGATGCCCCGGGTGTCGACATTGCGCAACAACGACCCGGTGTACCCGTCGAACACGCTGGCGGGGAAGGTCAGGTCGCCGATCTCGCCCGGGAACGCGCGCCGGTACTCCTGCCGCGCGAAGACACGGTCGAGCTTGCGCTGGCCGGCCTGCGAGAGGTCGGCGCCCTCCCCGTCGAAGAACATGATGTCGACGGAGTCGGGCACGCCGGGCGTCGTCCGGATCATGATGCCGCCGGCGCTGCCGCGCGCGGTCTGCTGCCGGGCAACCGGCAGCGGCACGTTCTCCAGGTCGCGCACGTCGATGGCACTCGCCTGGAGCGCGGAGATCACGGCACGCTTCAGCGCACGGGCGCCTCGGGAGTGGTCACGGGCCGTCGTGACCGTGGACCCCTTCTTGAGCGTCGTCGCGTAGGCACCGGCCAGTCTCACGACCAGCTCCGGCGTGATCTCGACGTTCAGGATGCCGGACACGCCCCGGGCACCGAACAGGTTCGCCTGCCCGCGGGACTCCCATATGACCGAGGTGTTGACGAACGCGCCAGCCTCGATCGTCTTGAACGGGTAGACGCGTACGTTGCCCTGCACGATCGATTCTTCACCGATCAGGCACTCGTCACCGATGACGGCGCCGTCCTCGATGCGGGCGGCCCGCATGATGTCGGTGTTCTTGCCGACGACGCAGCCGCGCAGATTGCAGTGCTGCCCGATGTAGACGTTGTCGTTGATGACCGCCCTGTGCAGGAAGGCACCGCTCTTGACGACCACGTTGGAGCCCACGACGGTGTGCTCGCGGATCTCGGCGCCGGCCTCGACCTTGGCGTAGTCACCGATGTAGAGCGGCCCGCGCAGGACCGCGTCCGGGTGCACCTCGGCACCCTCGGCCACCCACACGCCGGGCGAGATCTCGAAGCCGTCGATCTCGACGTCGACCTTGCCCTCCAGCACGTCGGCCTGGGCCTTGACGTAGCTCTCGTGCGTGCCGACGTCCTCCCAGTAGCCCTCGGCGATGTAGCCGTAGATCGGCTTGCCTTCCTTCATCAACTGCGGGAAGACATCGCCGGACCAGTCGACGGAGACGTCGGCCTCGACGTAGTCGAAGACCTCGGGCTCCATGACGTAGATACCGGTGTTCACGGTGTCGGAGAAGACCTGGCCCCAGGTCGGCTTCTCGAGGAAGCGCTCGACCTTGCCCTCCTCGTCGACGATCGTGATGCCGAATTCCAGGGGATTCGGCACTCTCGTCAGACAGACAGTGACGAGAGCACCCTTCTCCTTGTGGAAGTTGATCAGCTCGGTGAGGTCGAAGTCGGTCAGCGCGTCACCGGAAATGACGAGGAAGGCATCGTCCTTCAATGCCTCTTCTGCGTTCTTGACGCTTCCGGCAGTACCGAGTGGCTTCTCCTCGTTGGCATAGGTGAGCTCCATTCCGAGCTCCTCGCCGTCGCCGAAGTAGTTCTTCACCAGCGAGGCCAGGAACTGGACGGTCACCACGGTTTCGTTCAGCCCATGCCTTTTGAGCAGCCGCAGAACGTGCTCCATGATCGGGCGGTTCGCCACGGGAAGGAGCGGCTTGGGCATGCTCGAGGTCATCGGACGAAGGCGTGTACCTTCGCCACCGGCCATCACAACGGCCTTCATGTCGGAAGCGTCCTCCTCAAAGAGACGACGGAATAGCCGACTTCACCCGTTCGATTGTCCCGCACTTCTCGGTACCGGGCCATTCAGACACCGTGGCCGCCAATCGGCGGGCTCAGTCAGCCATGACGTCCGCACGAACCAGGCGGCGGACTTGAACCATGTACAGAACTCCTGCCCACCAGTACAGGGTTGTACCCCACCCGGCGAACGCCCATCCGAAAATCGCAGCGAGTGACGAGATCCAACCGCTGCCGTCACTGAGCAGCAGCAACGGGAAGGCGTACATCAGGTTGAAGGTGGCCGCCTTACCGAGGAAGTTCACCTGCGGCGGCGGATAGCCGTGGCGTCTGAGGATGCCCACCATCACCAGCAGAACCAGTTCGCGCAGCAACAGTGCAGCGGTCAACCAGATCGGCAGAATCTCGCGCCAGGTGAGACCGACCAGGGTGGAGAGAATGTAGAGCCGGTCGGCGGCCGGATCGAGCAGCCGGCCGAGGTTGCTGATCTGGTTCCAACGCCTCGCGAGCTTGCCGTCGAGGTAGTCGCTGATCCCGCTCAGGGCGAGCACCAGGAGCGCCCAGCCGTCGCTCTTCGGGCCCCCGAACTCCGGCCTGAGGATCAGCCACAGGAAGACGGGTACGCCGACGAGCCGAGCCATGCTGAGGATGTTCGGGATGGTGAGGACTCGGTCCGTCTGGACGCGGGTCTCCTGGACCTCCACCCGGGGGCCTCCTGAAGGGGAAAAGTGCCAACGATGCCCCCTGACCCTACCCCAACGCAAAAAAGCTCTGGCTCTTGGGCTGTATGCCCAAGAGCCAGAGCTCTAAAAGGAGTTCGGCGGCGTCCTACTCTCCCACAGGGTCCCCCCTGCAGTACCATCGGCGCTGAAAGGCTTAGCTTCCGGGTTCGGAATGTAACCGGGCGTTT